>WOYV01000049.1 GCA_011620585.1 Draconibacterium sp. | reverse complement strand
ACGCAACAGCTCAGTGTTTAGTCGCTTTACGCGATACCGATTTGAGAGAAGATATGGCGAAAATAAAAATGCCAACATTAATTTTGCATGGCAAAAAAGATAAAATATGCTCTTTTGACCTTGCAAACCAAATGAATGCCGGAATTGCGGACTCCCAACTCGTTGTTTTTGAAAATTCCGGGCACAGTTTGTTTTTGGAGGAAACGCAAAAATTCAATAAAGAACTGATAAAATTTGCAGAAAAATGATATTGAGAAATGTGGTTTTCAAAATCAATAGAAGAAGTTCTTAAAGAAATAAATGTCGATGCGGCATCAGGCCTTTCTGAAGAGGAAGCAAAAATCAGGCTTGAAAAATACGGTGCAAACCAGTTGATTTCGAAAAAGAAAAAGAACATTTTCCAACTGTTTGTTTCCCAACTCAGGGAGTGGCTTATTTACATTTTGTTTGCAGCAGTAATTATCACCCTGTTTATGGGTGAATACATTGATGCCACTATTATTATTCTCGTAATAATTACCAATGCTGTTCTTGGTGTAATTCAGGAAGTGAAAGCCGGAAAGGCAATTGAAGCGTTGCAGAAAATGTCGTTTCCAAAAGCACTGGTCCGCCGTAATGGCGAAGTAAAAGAGATAAACTCACACGAAGTTGTTCCCGGTGATATTCTAATTCTTGATACCGGGCGGTACATCAGTGCCGATATTCGTTTAACCGAGACAGTAAATCTCCAGATTGAGGAATCGGCGCTCACCGGCGAATCTGTTCCCTCGGGTAAAGATGCATCACAGGTACAAAGCGACCTCAAAACTCCATTGGGCGACCGCTCGAATATGGCATTTATGTCGACCCTTGTAACTCACGGAAGGGGTGTTGGTGTTGTGGTTGAAACCGGCATGAATACCGAAGTTGGTAAAATTGCCGATCTCATTAATACTGAAGTTAAGGAAAAAACCCCTTTACAAATCAGGTTGGATAAGTTGGGAAAAACACTCGGATTGTTTGCTATCGGAATCTGTATTTTCATTTTTATTGTTGCACTGATTCAGGGACGCGATATTGCCGATATGTTTATTTTATCAGTTTCGCTGGCTGTGGCTGCCATTCCCGAAGGGTTGGCAGCCATTGTAGCGGTTGTGCTTTCAATTGGCGTTACCAGCATGTCAAAGAAAAAAGCGGTTATAAAAAAACTACCTGCGGTTGAAACACTGGGTTCGGTTAACATTATCTGCTCCGACAAAACAGGCACGCTTACCCAAAACAAAATGACAGTCAAAACCTATTTCAACCTTGAAGGTGAAACCACTGTTGAACGCAATACAAAAAACAGCGCTACCGACGATGCTAAATTGTTGGCCAAAGCCATGGTCCTTTGCTCCGATGCAACTTCCGAAAACGGAGAAAACACCGGCGACCCAACCGAAATTGCATTGCTGCTTCTGGGCGATGATTTGGGAATTGACAGGAAAAAAATGAATGCCGAAGTCGATCGTGTAGGTGAGTTTTCTTTCGATTCCAACCGGAAATTAATGTCAACACTCAACGAAGAAAACGGAAAATACACGGTTTATACAAAAGGGGCGCTTGGTAACCTCATCAAAATATCAACACAGGTTTTGGAAAACGGGAAAGTAATTCCGATTTCCGAAGAACACAAACAAAAGTACCTTGCCGCAGCCGAACAAATGTCGGGCAATGCACTTCGAACCCTTGGTGTAGCGTATAAACCTGTTGATTCAATTATCGAAAACGATGAGATGGAGAAATATCTGATTTTACTCGGGTTGGTTGGAATGATTGACCCACCGCGGCCCGAAGTAAAAGATTCCATTCAAAAAGCAAAACTGGCCGGAATTACTACCATTATGATTACTGGCGACCATAAGAACACAGCGTTTGCCATTGCCCGCGAACTGGGAATGGCCGAAAAAATTGAACAGGCAATTACGGGTGAGGAATTGGATGATTTTTCGGATGAAGCGCTCACCGAAAAAATTATTGGGTATCGCATATTTGCGCGTGTTTCGCCCGAACACAAAGTAAAAATTGTACGCGCTTTAAAGTCGCACGGGAATATTGTTTCCATGACCGGCGACGGGGTAAACGATGCGCCCTCGCTCAATGCTGCCGATATTGGTGTAGCAATGGGAATTACCGGAACCGATGTTGCCAAAGGTGCCTCGGATATGATTCTGATGGACGATAATTTCGCCACCATAGTTTCTGCCATCGAACAGGGCCGGAATATTTACAGCAACATAAAAAAGGCGGTTATCTTTCTCCTTACCTGTAATCTGGGTGAAGTGGTCGCCCTAGTTGTTACTATTCTGATTGGTTTGGAGGCTCCGCTAATTGCCACTCAACTACTTTGGATCAACCTCATCACCGATTCTTTCCCGGCAGTTGCACTGGGTATGGATCCCGGAAACCCGGATGTGATGAAGGAAAAACCGCGTAACGCAAAAGAAAGTTTCTTCGCCGTTGGCGCAGGAATTCATCTGATTCTTGGCGGTGTTTTAATCGGAGCTTTAACAATCGCCGCTTTCTGGTTCGGATATTATGAACATGGATATAGCCCGTTTGACAAAACCGTTCCTGAAAATACGGTTGAATATGCCCGGACAATGGCTTTTATGGTTTTGGTGATGTGCCAGTTGTTTTTCTCACTTGCGGTGAGAAACAGTTCAAAATCAATATTTCAGATTGGGATTTTTTCCAATAAATATTTAGTTGGGGCGATTGTTTTAGGCGTGTTGCTTCAGTTAATCGTAATCGGTATTCCGTTTATGCAAAGGGCATTTCATTTGCAAATGCTTGATTTGGGAGGTTGGTTAATTGCGGTTTCCTTAGGTTTGGTTCCGCTGCTGATTAACGAGATTGTCAAAATATTTATCCGGGTAAGGTTAAAACGTGCAAATGTGTGAATGATGTAAATTTTTTAAAAAGTTTTGTAACACAACAAAAACCAAGTCACCTAACTTTGCCAGTAATAAAATTGATTAAAAATGAATAAAGGAACAGTAAAGTTTTACAATGACGCCAAAGGATTTGGATTCATTAAAGACACAGTATCATCGAAAGAGTATTTTGTACATTCAACAGGTGTTAAAGAAAGTATCAGAGAGAATGACGAAGTAACTTTTGATTTGGAAGAAGGAAAAAAGGGATTAAATGCCGTGAATGTTAAACTTTCATAGGGAGAATGATAACCGATAAGAATTAAGTACCGCCAATGGCGGGATTTTTTTTTAGAATATTTTCTACATATAACATATCGGTTCTAACCTCGTTAAATGTGTGAATTATGTAAATTTTTCAAAAAATAGT
>WOYV01000076.1 GCA_011620585.1 Draconibacterium sp. | reverse complement strand
AGCAAAATAAAAGAGGCAGGCTCAATGCCTGCCTCTTTAAAACCCTTATTTTTTATCTCGTCGCTTAATTGTCAGTGATGGTGTAAGTGATGGTGGTGGTAAAATCACCTGAAGTCAGTTCCTTGTAGTTATCTCCTTCATTATCCATTTTAAGTGCATAAGTCAACTGATGTCCTGAACCGCTTCCTGTTCCGGTGTAGCAGTTTTTGATTTCAGATACCACAGGCAGTGATTTATCCGACAATACAATGGTTTTTTTGCTGGTTTTGCCTACTTCGCCTTTTCCTTTTCCTGCATCTTCTGCAGCTACCAGTTCAATATCAACTCCTTTTGGCAATTCGTCTCCAACCATCGATACTGAAATCGAATTCGATGATTTTCCTTTTAAAATTGAAGAGTAGTTCAACCAAACTGAATTGTCGCTGGCACTTGAAGCCGAGAAATCAAGACCCGCGCCTGCTACTTCTGGCGCAGCCGGCTCAAGTGTAATGGTTGAAGCAGATGAAACACCTACCAAAGAATGTGATGAGATACCGACTTTAATGTCGTGTTTTGCGTTTGACTGGCTGTTGCCATGATCGTCTGCCATAGCAGACATTGAGACTCCGAAAACTAAAACTGATGCTAAAATTAATGCTAAATTTTTCATGATGTTGTGTTGTTTTATTTGTTTGTAAATATTCTTCAAAAAGCTTGATTCTATTTGCGTCCGAATCGCTTTTAATAAAACAACTCACGTGCCAGAAAACATTTATACAGTGATTATCAATAACTTACTGTTTGTGCCAAAGCCATAATACGCCCCACCGTGGGACATATTTTAGCAACATGGGACATTGTGCCCGATATGGGGCAGATAAAAACAGGGAAGAATCAGCTTAGAAGATGGGGATACATTACTGATTTGTTTCGAGATGTTCGGCAGCCATTTCAAGTTCAGCGTACCACTTTTCTCCGTATTTAAGAATAAGTGGCTCTTTCAGAAATTTATACAACGGAACTTTTTGCGACTTGCCACAGGCAACACCTGGCTTACAAATATCCAATTCCTGGTAGTTTACTGCGTCGAAGTGTTTGTATTCAGTAATTCGAATTGGGAAAAGATGGCACGAAATTGGTTTTCTAAATTTTGATTTTCCATCGAAATACGCTTTTTCAATGGCGCATTTCAAAATACCCTGATCGTTATAAAAGGAGTAAACACATTGTCGGTTGTCTACCAATGGGGTTACTAAATCGCCATCGCTGTCAATAACCGAAAAACCCCTTTTCTTAACTTCAGTTATGTGGTGCTTGGGCAGAAGTGTTTCAAAGTTAGGGTACTCCTGTTCGATGAGTGTAGCTTCTTCTTCGGTTAAGGGTGCGCCTGAATCACCTTCTATACAGCAAGCACCCTTACATTTTAGAATATCGCAAACAAAATGTTGTTCAAAGATGTCCCGGCTCAATAAAGTACGACCTATTTCAACCACCGTGCTCAAAATTATTCTGTTTAAAAAATAGTCACACCAGCCAAAGCCGGAATGACTATTTTATTATAGTATATTATTTTACGTGATCAGGTTTTTGCCCGTCATTTCTACGGGTACTTCAAGTCCCATATCGGCGAGAAGAGTTGGAGCAACGTCGGCAAGAACACCATTCTCCAGTTTAATGCCTTTTTTCTCTGAAACAAAAATACAGGGAACCGGGTTCAACGAGTGAGCTGTGTTTTCCGATCCGTCCGGATTTACAGCGTTATCCGCGTTTCCGTGATCGGCAATGACCATCACATCGAAACCCCCTTTTTGAGCGGCTGTTACAACATCTTTCAAACAGGCGTCGACAGCTTCAACAGCTTTGTAAATGGCGTTGTAAACACCAGTGTGCCCCACCATGTCGCCATTGGCAAAGTTCAGACAAACAAAATCGGCTTCGCCTTTTTCGAGTTTTGGAACAATAGCATCGCGAATCAAAGGCGCCGACATTTCGGGTTGAAGATCGTAAGTAGGCACTTTTGGTGATTGCACCAACAAGCGGCTTTCTCCTTCAAATTCATCCTCGCGGCCACCGCTGAAAAAGAAAGTAACGTGTGCGTATTTTTCGGTTTCTGCAATACGGATCTGTTTCAATCCCGCTTTCGAAACTACTTCACCCATGGTGTTTGTAACGTTGTCTTTATCAAAAATCACATTGATGCCTTTAAAATCAGCTTTATAATTGGTCATCGTGTACCACTGCAAATTCATGGTGTGCATGCCAAATTCAGGTAAATCCTGCTGGGTGAATGCGATAGTCGTTTGACGTAAGCGATCTGTCCTAAAGTTGAAACAGATTACTACATCATCTTCTTCAATTTTTGCCAACGGCCCGCCCTTTTCATCCACCATCACAATGGGTTGCATAAACTCGTCGGTAACGCCATTGTCGTAGGATTTTTGAATGCTTGCCAATATATCGGTCGATTTTTCTCCTTTCCCCTGCGTATATAAATCGTAAGCCAGTTTTAACCTGTCGTAGTTTTTATCACGGTCCATTCCATAGTAACGTCCAATCAGCGACGCAAATTTGCCATTGGTTCCTTCAAGTGCTTTCAGGTCAGTTTCAACAAAACCATAACCCGAGCGTGGATCGGTGTCGCGGCCATCTGTCAAACCATGGATGAATACATCTTCAAGTCCCATGTCGGTAGCAATCTGGCACAATGCCACCATATGCGAACTAAGCGCGTGTACTCCACCGGGGCCAATCAAACCAACCAGGTGGACCTTTTTATTATTTTCTTTAGCATAATTATACGCTTTCAAAATCTGCGGGTGCTGCCATAACGATTTGTCGCGGATGGCTTTGGTAATTTTAACCATATCCTGGTACAAAATCCTTCCGGCGCCAATGTTTAAGTGCCCCACTTCGGAGTTACCCATTTGACCATCGGGCAAACCCACATTCTCGCCGCTTGCAAGTAACTGCGAATTAGGATATTTTTTTCTCAGTGAATCAAAAAACGGAGTCGGAGCCGTTGCGATAACATCACTTTTAGAGCCATCACCCAATCCCCATCCGTCGAGAATCACCAGTAAAGTTTTCTGAATATCTGCCATTTTATTTTGTTTTATCTGTTATCAAAAATATGAACGGACAAAAGTATCCTTTTTTAAATCATTAAGGAAATAAGAATCAATATGTTCAGATTGATTTAACAATCTTTTGGGATTGAACGGTTAAAGAAGGGATTGTGATCAGCCGATACAGTTTGAACAAAAGCAATGAACAATGCGTAGTCGATTATTGCGTTTATTCAAACAAAGATGTCGTAATTTGTAGAACAATAATCGAAAGGTCTCGCTTTAATAAAAAAAAGGATTTCGTGCGTAAATTCAAGATTGAAATACCCATTGTTCTGATAACCACCGTAATCCTGGCAATGCTTGGATTGTCGGGAAAGCAGGTTTATGAAAGCCTTTCAGAAATTGTTGATTCGATGCTTGCCGAAGCCCGGCCCGACCATAAACTGATGTTGGCTAAAGATATTTCTTCGGATTTAAACGCGCTCGAAAATACAGTAAAACTTTATTCGCTCAGCGAAAATAAAATCTACCTTAAAAATTATTCTGAACTCAATAATTCCCTGGCATCAAAACTAAACGAATTTGAAAATTTCTCCGTCACTGATTCTTCCAATATTCATTCCCTGGATTCGCTGGTCATCCTGGCCAATCAAAAAATGGCAGTCTGGAAAAATATGCTGAATTTATCGCTATTAAAAAGAGACGAGCACGAGGCTTTTTCTCAATACTCCGAGAAACTGGATACCATCATGGTCGTTCAGGATACCCTGTATTTACCCGAAGAAGAAAAGGTGGGATTTTTTAAACGGGTTTTTGCGAAAAAGAAAGAAGCGCCTCCTCCGCTTATTATTGATCGCACCGACGAGAAACAGTCGATGCAACAGGAAATTGCCAAACTCGAGAACGAAATTGCCGAACGAAATAAACAAGTAAGTACCAGGGAAGCTGCTTACCTGCGAAAAAGCCAAGAGATCAGTGTTTCGCTCAGCAGAATCATTTCAGAACTTGAAACCCTGGAACAAAGCAGTTTAATAAAGAAAACAGAGAATGCCGACCGACTGGCCCGCGAAACCTTCGAACGTTTGGCCTGGTTTGCTTTAACCGTTTTTCTTTTAATGATACTCGTGCTTTTCTTGTTTTTTAGGGACCTGCGAAAATCGCGGGCTTACCAGAAAGTTTTGAGGAACGCGAAATTAGAAGCCGAAAACCTGGCCCGGACAAAGGAAATATTTGCCGCCACGGTTAGTCACGAAATGCGAACCCCGGTTAGCGCTATTTATGGGTTGTCCGAGCAACTTCTGCAACAGCCTCAAAACTACAAAACCCAGAGAGACCTGGAAATCATACACAAATCGACCAGGCATCTTATCGATTTGGTGAACGACACTTTTGATTTCACACGTATCGAAAACCAGCGTCTTCAGCTCCGGGGAAACGATTTTATTCTTAAAAACCTCATCAACGAGGTTGAGTGGCAACATCGTAAAAATGCGAACGAAAAGGGAATTCAATTCATTGCTGACAAACAATTTAATGAGGAGTTGACACTGTTTAGCGATGAAAGCCGTATCCGACAGATTTTGAATAATCTGCTTACCAACGCAATCAAATTCACCGATCGCGGTTCGGTAAAACTGGAAATCAGCTCAGAGAGTGATGGTGAATTCGAAATTCTGAATTTTGTAATTGAAGATACCGGAGTTGGAATCAGAAAAGAGAACCAGGATTTAATTTATCAGGATTTTGTTCAGCTCGATACCGACATCAATAAAAAGGCGGGGGGCACCGGCCTGGGGCTTTACATTGTAAAAAAACTGGTCGAGCTTTTGAATGGTCAGATCACACTTGAAAGTGAGCCCGGAGTTGGTACCACATTTAAGGTAACTCTCCCTGTCCGTAAAGGAGATCCGGCGAAAATCAGGAAAAAATTTATTAGCCATCCGGCACCCGAATCCTTAAAAGGAAAGAAAATTTTGATCGTTGATGATGAAGAGTTCAACCTGCACCTTTTGCGAAATATCCTGAATAAATGGCAGATTGATTTCGATGAAGCAGAAAACGGGCAACAAGCAGTCGAACTGGCAAGCCGTTTTTCGTACGCGCTTATTTTGATGGACATCCGCATGCCGGTGATGAATGGGATGGAAGCCACCCAAAAACTAAAAAATGCCGGCAATGCCGCCAAGATTATTGGTTTGTCGGCAAATACAAATCAGGAAGAAATGAAGAACTACCTCGAAAAAGGGTTTGATAGTTACCTGATAAAACCCTTCGAAGAAGCAGCCTTGTACCGGGCGATCAAAGAATCGCTGGAAAACAACCCCGATCAGATCGAAATAAAGAATGTGGTAAAGCCGGAGTTTAATATCGATTTAAGCGATCTGGAAAAAATGGCTAACGGCGACCCGGCATTTGTAAAAGAAATGATCGAAATATTCCTGAAATCGAGCGAAAGAACTCTTGAAGCCATGAAAGAAAACCTGGCAAATGAAAACCTGCAACAACTGGCCGATCTGGCCCACAAACTGGCGGCTCCGGCGAAACACCTGAATGCCACTTCGGTTTATAAAACTTTAAAACAACTTCAAAATCTTGCCGAGTCAGAAAGTCAGGTTTCGGTAATTCAAACAAAGTTCGAGCAGCTTAAGCCGGAGCTGCGCGCTCTGAATGAGAATTTACAAAAGCTGCTGGATACAAAGCTTTAAGCCACTTTAAATGTTTATGACAATTATATTTGGATAATCGATACTTTTGCAGTGAATTGAAATCTCAAATCAGATGGATTCGAAAACCTTAAAAATATTTGTAGTTGAGGACGATGAATGGTACAACCGCTTGCTGGTGTATAACCTTTCGTTGAATCCCGATTATGAGATTCATTCTTTCACCGACGGGAAAAGTTGTTTGGAAAAACTCCATTTAAAACCCGATGTAATTACTCTCGATTACCGCCTTCCGGATATGAAAGGCCTTGATGTGCTAAAACAGGTAAAAGAAATTGACGAGGAAATACAGGTAATCCTGATTTCGGAACAGGAAGACATTGAAGTAGTGGTTGAACTGCTAAAACACGGGGCATACGATTACATTGTAAAATCGAAAGATATTCGCGAACGCTTGCTCAATACCGTCAATAATATTGGGAAAGAATTCAGGCTAAAAGACGAAATCAAATCGTTGCGCGAAGAAGTGCAAAAGAAGTACAGTTACAAGAATACGATTATCGGTAACAGTCCTGCCATCCAAAAAGTGTTCGATTTAATTGAAAAAGCTACCCGTACCAACGTAAGCGTTTCGATTACGGGCGAAACCGGAACCGGAAAAGAGCTGGTGGCCAAAGCTATTCATTACAATTCCGACCGGGCCAAACATCCGTTTATTGCGGTAAATATGGCGGCCATTCCGAAAGACTTAAGCGAAAGCGAACTTTTTGGCCACGAAAAGGGCGCTTTTACCGGCGCTGCCTCACGGCGCATCGGAAAATTTGAAGAAGCAAACTCGGGAACTCTTTTGCTCGACGAAATTGCGGAAATGGATATCTCGTTACAGGCCAAACTCTTGCGAGCCTTGCAGGAAAAAGAAATCGTTCGGATTGGAAGTAACCAGGTTGTTAAAATCGACTGCCGTATTATTATTGCCACCAATAAAAATCTCCTGGATGAAGTAAAAAAAGGCGCCTTCCGAAAAGATCTTTACTATCGTCTTTACGGGCTTCCGATTGATCTTCCGCCACTGCGCGAACGAGGAAGCGACGTGGTTTTACTGGCAAAAACGTTTATTGCCAATTTTTGCAATGAGAACAAACTTGGAATAAAAACTTTGTCGTCATCTGCCATACATAAACTGATGGGTTATTCATTCCCGGGAAACATCCGCGAGTTGAAATCGGTAATCGAATTGGCGGTAACTTTGTGCGACGGGACCGAAATTGAAGACGAACACCTGATTCTTACTGATCCCGGCAACTTTGAAGATCTGTTTTCTGAAGAACTTTCATTGCGTGAATACAATCTCCGGATCGTAAAAAAACTCATGAAAAAATACGATAATAAGGCAAAAATTGTCGCCGACAAACTTGAGGTTGGCGTTGCAACCATTTATCGTATGCTCAAAGATTTAGATTAAGAAGCCCTCCTGTTTTTATCATTTTGATAATCGACTATCATTCTGATAGCATCCTATTTCCCAGGCAATTTAATAACAGCCTGTAATACTGCAAGTTGGTTCGATCTGTTTTAGTGGCACATTAGTTGGCTATTCTAATTCAGTTTGTCAATTAAATTAACAGGAGGAAAATATCATGACCAAAACAAAAAAAGCACAAATAGCCGGATTGATCCTGGCTTCGGTGGTAGTAATTGTCACTGCTATTGCAGGATATCAGTTATACAACCAAAAGGTTGATGAAGTAAAAAATCTTCAGTCGGAAAATCAAAATGTAAACCAGACTCTTCAGGAACGTGATTCGCTGGTAAACGAATTTGTAACAGCAATGAATGACATTGAAGACAACCTAAAATTTATTAAAGATAAACGGCAGCAATTATCGCTCGAAACAGAGAAAGAAGGTGGGCGCAACCAGAAACAGGCTATAATCGACGACATCAGTTTAATGAACGAGATGCTCGATAAAAGCAGCAAGCACATTAATGACTTGGAAAAGAAACTTAAGAATTCCGGTTTTGAGATCAGTTCGCTGAAAAAGAGAATCGCAAAACTGAACGAAAACGTTGAAGAACAGAACATCCAAATTGCCGAACTCAGAAAGAATATCGAAGAAAAAGATATTATGCTTGCCACTATGAATGTAAAAATGGATTCAATGCAAGTGGCGATAGTTCAAAAGGCAGATACTTTGCAAATAAAACAACAGCTAATCGACCAGGGAACCATCGACATGAACAGGGCTTACGTTGCCTATGGTACATACAAAGACCTTAAAGAAAAGGGATTGCTGACCAAAGAAGGCGGGTTTCTTTGGCTGGGAAGACACACATCGCTAAAAGAAAACTTTGACGATGAGAACTTCACCGAGTTGGATATTCGTGACACCCAGAACATTCCCATCTTTTCGAACAAAGTAAAGGTAATCTCGGAGCACCCCGATAGTTCTTACAGTTTTGTAGAAGAGGACGGTCAGATTGCCTATCTGCATATCGATAATCCAAACGAATTTTGGAAAATCTCGAAATACGCTGTGATTGAGTTGAAATAATTCAATCAATTCGGAGCTTGAGCAGTTGCGGCCGGCATTTGTTGGCTGCAACTCTTTAATGAACACTCAAAACATGAAAAATGAAAAACAATATGAAAAGACTTAGTTTAGTTTTAAGCGCAGTAGTTTTTACCATTCTGATACTTGCCTCGTGCAGTAATGACGATAATCAATCGATGACAGATGGGAAAGCAAAACTGAACGTGTATCTTACCGATGCACCCTTCCCTATCGACCTGGTATCCAAAACAATAGTCAACATCGATAAAATAGAGATCAGAAAACAGGTGTCCGATTCAACAGAAGCAGAATTTATTGTTCTGAGTGAGGAACCTTTTCAGATTGATTTGCTTAGCCTGTCAAATGGCCTTACAGAACAGCTTGCATCGGTCGATCTCGACGCCGGAGAATACGACATGATCAGAATGCATGTGAGCGATTCAAAAATCATACTGACAGATCAAACCGAATTCGTGCTAAAAATACCAAGCGGATCGTCCAGCGGATTAAAAGTAAAAATCGAGCCAGGCATGGTTATCAGTGCCGGGCAAACCGTTGACGTGCTCCTCGACTTCGATGTAAGCAAATCGTTTGTAGCCAAAGGAAACTGGAAAGGCGGACAATTGAACGGGTTCAACTTTAAACCAGTGGTTCGTTGTGTGCTGCTGGGTATGGCTGGAAGAATTGAAGGAACAGTTACCGATACAACCGGAACTGCACTGGAAAAAGCAGCAGTAAAAGTTTGGTTACCGGTTCAGGAAACAGATAAAGACAGCCTGATAACCTCTTCATTTACTGATTCGGATGGAAAATATCAGATCATTGGGATCCTATCGGGAACATATTTTTTGACAACCGAACGGGATAGTTTCGAAACGGATACCATCTGGAATGTAAATGTGCAACAAGGCCAATCAACAACAGTTGATATTGAACTCACCCCGTTGCCATGAAAAACTTGCTAAAAATAAATCTGTTTTAGGGGTCGACGTAAATTCACGTTGAAGTTAAGTATCTGGCTGCCCGTTTTACAACGGGCAGCTTTTTTTGTGCTTTTACAATCCATCCAGTAAAATCGACAGTTCGGTAACCCTCTTTTTTTTTGAAACACTTTTCATCAGAAATTTGAATTGTGAAAAGACAAAAACGGTTCAAAAACAAAGTCATGAAAACAATTACTACACTGTTCATTTTTCTTATTCCTTACGCCGCATTTAGTCAAAGCACCATTTCGGGGAAAGTGGTCGACAAGGGTGGGAAGGCCATTCCGGGGGTAAATATCTTTCTGGAAAACACCTATGATGGAGCCAGTTCAGACGACGAAGGCCGGTTTAGCTTTAATACTTCGGAAAGCGGTTCGCAAAACCTGCAAGCTACTTTCATCGGCTTTAAAACCTGGTCGGAAACGATTGGTCTTCCTAATAACCTGGAATTTGAGATTGTACTCCTCGAAAGTGTGAATACGATTGATGCTGTAACTATTACTGCAGGTAGTTTTACTGCTGAAGACGAAGGTCGGGCATCAGTAATGAAACCGCTGGATGTGTACACAACTCCAAGTGCAGTAGGCGACGTCATGGGGGCAATCCGCACCATGCCGGGCACACAGGCTTCTCCCGACGACGGACGTTTGCTGGTTCGCGGTGGCGATGTGTACGAAACTTCCACTTATATCGATGGGCTGGTAGCTGCCAAACCCTACTATTCGAAAACACCTGATGTAGCAACACGCGGACGTTTCTCTCCTTCGCTTTTTAGTGGCGTTCGGTTCAATACCGGGGGATATTCAGCAGAATACGGACAAGCTCTATCTTCTGTTTTGATTCTGAATTCGACCGACGTTGCCGAACAGGATAATACAGGAATCTCGCTAATGAGCCTTGGTGGCGAAATCAATCGCACACAAAGCTGGACAAACAGTTCGCTCATGCTTTCAGGTGGATTTTACGATTTTAAATTGTACGATAAAATTTTCAATAGTAGCATCAATTGGGTAAAACCTGTGAACTCGGTGAACGGAACCGCAGTTTATCGCCTTAAACCACGACAATCCGGATTATTTAAAGCCTACGTTACCACCGATTATAGTGATCTTTCATACAATATTCCGACAGGCAACGATGGAACGGACATATTACTTTCGAATAAAGGAACAACCGTATACTCAAACTTTTCGTACCGCGACTGCCTAGGCGAAAAAACCTGTTACCGTGTTGGGGTTTCTTCCACTTTCCAGGATAACCAAACCGGGCTGGGCGCTGATGATATTAATACCCGCGAGTGGAACATAGAAACCCGGTTTGCGGTGGTACACGATATTTCAGAAGGCGTGAAACTTACCTGGGGTGGCAACGAAACTTCGCGCAGTTACCGGCAAAATTACCGAAGTACAAATGGACCAAATTATTTAGGCGAATTCAACGATCACCTGGGAGGTGTTTTTGTGGAAAGCGAAATCAAATTTTCGAAAAACCTGGCGATACGCCCGGGGTTAAGGAGCGAATATTCCCCGGTGATCGATGGGTGGAACCTGGCACCCCGTTTTGCCATTGCCTTAAAAACCGGCGAAGAGGCCCAGTTGTCTGCTGCCTGGGGAATGTACCATCAAACTCCACAAGCCGATTATCTGAAACTCACCACAAATCTCAACTTCGAAAAAGCAATGCACTACATTCTGGGCTATCAGTTTGGCAATGTTTCGGAACGGCTTTTCAGAGCCGAAGCCTACTATAAAAACTACGACGGGCTGGTGACCTACTCATCCGGAGAAAACGGATTGCCGGAAAACCTGGAAAACAATGGAAACGGTTACGCCGGGGGGTTGGATGTGTTTTGGCGCGATCAAAAAAGTGTTCGCGGATTGGATTACTGGATCACATATTCATACATCGATACCAAGCGCAAGTACAAATACTATCCAGAGCAGGCAACTCCCGAATTTATCTCAAACCACACTCTTTCATTTGTCGGGAAATATTGGCTGAGTAAAATCAGCACGCAGGTTGGAGTGTCGTACACTGTGGCCAGCGGCCGGCCTTACAATGATCCGAATTCTACTGTTTTTAATGGCGAACAAACCAAGGCCTATTCTGATCTTAGCCTGAATTTTAGCCATGTTTTCTATATCGGAAGCCAATACTCGGTACTTTACTGCTCGGTAAACAATTTGTTGGGAAACGACAACATACTGAGCTACCGTCCAACCGAAATTGCCGACGCACAAGGTAACTATGCACAGGTGCCTGTAAAACGCGATTTGAAACGAATGGTTTTTGTAGGGTTGTTCCTCAATTTCTGATTTCATGCTGTTTCTGAAACACGTTCAGCATGACAGATACATACAATTCATCCCATAAAATCAACACTTCGGTAAAGAATAATTTCAAAACGAAATTATGCGGGCGAAATTTGAATCAGCATAATCACTCAATAAAGAATACAAACGTTAAAAATTAAAAGAGATGAAAACAATTATTACCCTTCTGTTCGCAGCGGTCACCAGCGCCGCTTTTTCTTCGAAATACGAAGAAATTATGAAATCGAATATCGATAAAATGTATCAAACCACTTCATCTGACGAACTACAATCGTTAGCCAATCAATTCGAACGTATCGGAAATGCAGAAGCCGGCAAATGGCTTCCCGGATATTACGCGGCCTACTGTTTTGTTCGTTCTACTTTCTTCGATGATATGGAGAAAGATGCCAAAACTGCCCAGCTTGATAAAGCGCAGGAACTGATCGACGGACTTCTAAAAAATCACAGCAACGAATCAGAGTTGTATGCATTGCAGGCTTTGTTATACCAACTGCGCATCACTGATACGGCTTCGGGAGCCAGGTATTCAGGAAAAGCCGGAGAAGCGATAGCCGTTGCTGAAAAACTAAATCCGGAGAACCCGCGTGTTTACTATTTGCGCGGAAGCAATACTTTTCACACACCCGGTTTTTTTGGCGGTGGCGCCGAAAAGGCCAAACCCGATCTCGAAAAAGCGGCAGCAATGTTCGCCAGCCAAAAACCTGTCGACCCGCTGATGCCCACCTGGGGCGCCGATCATAACCAGCAATTATTGAATGATTGCAAAACTGCCGAATAATAAAGTGTTGAAATCGATGTATTTCATCGTCTTGGTGTCTTCCTTTTCATTTACACGAAATTTCCTATCTTGAAACAACTATTTTCGAAACATGAAATACCATACAAAAAATATCTGCCGTGCGCTGTTGACTGCCGCCGTCATTTCCATTTTTATAGGGATTATCATTTCACTGCTATTGGGCGGCCCTGTTCAAAGGTCGTTCGAGAGTTATTTATGGAATGCGGGTTACTCAATGAGTTTGGGATTGCCACTTTTTGCAAACGGCTACTTGTTCAACTGGTTCGAGAAACGTTTCATTAACTGGATTAAAAACCCGGTTAGAAGCGTAGTCCTGGCTTTATCTTTTCATTTGGTATATTCCAGCCTGGTAATTTTTGTAGTTAACTGGTTCTGGTTTATCCTACTAATTGGGCAGAAATGGGAAAGCTTTTGGTCGTATAACCGGGCTACAATTATTTCAGAATACATCGTTTTTGTAATTATTGCCGCTATTATTTACGCGATATCATTTTTTAAAGCCTGGAAACGCGAAGTAGAACAAAAAGAAGAAGTAAAGCGCGAATCGCTGGCCCTGCAATACAAAGTACTGCAAAATCAGATCAACCCACATTTTTTGTTTAACAGTTTAAATGTACTGGGAAGCCTTATTGATATTGATGTAGAAAAGGCCAAAACATTTACCCGTGAACTCTCGACATTTTACCGCGATATGCTGCACTTTAAAAACCAGGACATTATTTCTTTGAAAGAAGAGATCGATTTTGTAAAGAAATACATTTATCTGCAGCAAATTCGTTTTGGAGAAGCCTTGCAGGTCGACATCATTGCCAACGAAAAGATCGATGGGAAAGTTATTCCACTGTCGCTTCAATCGCTGGTTGAAAATGCTATTAAACACAATCAAATGTCGGTGGCCGATCCACTAAAAATTGTGATTGCCATTTCGGATGATTACGAACTGGTGGTGGAAAATAATCTTCAGTCGAAAAAACTGGTAGAAAAGTCGAGCCAAACCGGGCTGAAAAACCTCGCCGGACGATATGAATACCTTACCGGGAAAGAAATGGTAATTACAAACAACGAACACTATTTCAGGGTAAGCATGCCCTTAATTAGATTGAAGGACTGAAGGATTGAGTTTGGAAATGTTTGCAGGAGATTTTCGCAACAGTTTTGAATAAAACAACAAAAAAGCTTGTGGCACAAGGCTATACAAAATGAAACGAGCATGCAAAACATTACACTCAAGCGGATTATTATAATACCGCGAGTTCCATACTATACCCTTGAAAACTAACAATTTAAATAGTATATGAAAATACTAATTGTTGAAGATGAACCCTTGGCTGCTGCACAACTGGCTGCAAATATTTCGGCACTCCGCCCGGCTGCGCAAATTGTTTCGGTTTGCGATACCATAAAAGCCACTGTGAATTGGATGCATGCAAATGAAGCCCCCGACCTTGCTTTTTTCGATATTCAACTGGGAGATGGACTTAGCTTTGAGATATTTGAGCAAATCGATTTTCGGGCGCCTGTAATATTCACCACGGCTTACGACAATTATGCCATTCGGGCCTTCAAGGTAAACAGCATCGATTACCTGCTAAAACCCATCGAACGGGGCGAGCTTGAAAAAGCGCTCCAAAAGTTTGAACACTTATCAAAACCTGCTCCCTCGTTACTTTCTCCCCAAATTATTTCAGAGATTGTTCATTCACTGGGAAGAAAAAATTACAAAGAACGCTTTCTTATAAAAGTAGGTTCGCATTTACGCGTAATCGAAACCAATGAAATCATTTATTTCTACAGTTTCGAGAAAGGGACGTTTGCCAGGCTCATCGATGGAAAAGATTACCTGCTCGACCAAAGCCTGGAATTGGTGGAAGGAATGATCGACCCGGGACAATTTTTCAGGATCAACCGGAGATATATTGTTGCCCTTAAATCAATTACCGATGTAATTACATACAGTAATTCGCGATTAAAACTAAAAGTGCAGAATACCAGCGACGACGATTTTCTGGTAGCCCGCGAAAAAGTAAAAGCTTTTAAAACCTGGCTCGAAGGCAATTAAATTGTCTGATTTACATAAAGTCCGTCAATCGTTTCTCTTACTATTATCACCAAAATAGAGTAGCCCAAATATACTTTTGTATGAAATTTCAAGGCACTTTATTGGAAAAAATATTTCTACCTTTACTTCGAATGGGTAAGCAAAACAATGACCGAAACTGTTAGGAATTCAATACATATTGCCGGAATTGAAGAACATGTGTTAATAGAACGCATGATTTTGGGAGACCAGACAGCTTTTGAGCTTTTGTTCAAATTCTATTATCCGGGCCTGGTTATTTTTGCCTCGAACATTGTGGTAAACAAAGATGAAGCAGAGGAAATTGTCCAGGACTTTTTTGTTCGCTTGTGGGAAAACCGCTCAGCTATTAACCCGGGAAATACGCTAAAAAGCTACGTGTTTACTTCGGTCAAAAACCGTTCGATCAATTTTCTAAAAAGCAACCAGGTTAAACAACACGTAGTTGATGAACTCAAGAATCAGATGGAAAGCGATATGCGCTACAATCCTGACATTTATGTTGACTCCGAACTTCAGCAACGCCTGAAAATTGCTTTTACAAAACTTCCCCCCCGAACCGCAGAGATTTTTACGCTCAGCCGCTTCAAAGGATTCTCGAACGAAGAGATCGCTACTGATCTTGGGCTGTCGAAACGCACTGTCGAAACCCAGGTTTCGAATGCATTAAAAATTCTTCGCAAAGAATTAAAGGAATTCACTACCCTACTTCTTTTTTTCTAACATTTTTACTTCTGACATACGTGTTTCTTTATCCCCACTTGTATTAGTTCACAAAAGTAACGGCATAGAATATTAATTAACAGGATTTACATTGAACAAAGGAAAAGAGCATAAAACCCAACATCTTTCAGATTTTCTGCATTTTAGCGCCGGATTAACCCGGGAGGAGAAAGAACTGCAAGCCGCTGCCATGGTTGGGATGATTGACGAAATTGATACCTATAAAGCTTACAAAAAAGTAAGTGCACGCACTAAAAAACAAAGTCAAACAAGGCAATTAATACGCCAGCTTACAAGAATTGCCGCCATACTGGCTGTTCCATTGCTGCTTTATTCCTCGTGGAGTGTTTACCGTCAGTTTTCAGAAAAACAGGAAAACGTGCAATTGGCAGAACAGGAATTTAGCAGTCCGGTAGGAATGCGTTCTCATATCATTTTACCCGATGGTACCAGTGTTTGGCTAAATGCCGATAGCAAGCTCCGTTATTCGGTACCATTTATTAGAGAAAACCGCAAAGTTGAACTCGTTGGTGAAGCATTTTTAAATGTTGTACCGAATAAAAAATCCCCATTTATTGTTAGCGCTTCAAACACCACGGTGAAAGTAACCGGAACCCGTTTTGGAGTAAAAGCCTATCCCGAAGAAGACTTTATATCGGTGGCTTTGCTGGAAGGGTCGGTTACACTGAATGCCACAAACGGAACCAAAAGAAATACTACCGAGATGAAAGCCGGTGATTTTTATGTAGTAGAAAAAGGAACCGAAAAAATTAAGCAGCTAAATGCCAGTATCGACAAACAAATTGCCTGGTACGAAAACATATTAGTGCTCGACGAAACTCCTCTCGAAGAAGTGGCAGTATTGCTGGAAAGATGGTACGGAGTAAAAGTATTTATTACCGACGACGAGTTAAAGAAATATAAATTCAATACCACCTTCGAAAACGAACCATTAAATCGCGTACTCGAATTACTCGAACTAAGTTCGCCTAATATAAAAATTACGTACAAACCGGGTAAGCTAAACAGAAATCCCGGGGAAAAGAATTATTCAGTTGTTACGATTTCAAAAAAATAAAATTGCCTATGAAACAATGATGGATGAATTTGCGAAAAAGAAGAAGGAAGTGCGCCAACACTCCCTCCTTAACCAATAATGGTGTGTAATTAAACTAATAAAAAACATTCGAAGTTATGAAAAA
>WOYV01000005.1 GCA_011620585.1 Draconibacterium sp. | reverse complement strand
TCAGGAAATTAGGAGTCAAAATTTCCCAATTTTCTGATTAGTCGGATAATAGTGACTAAAAATATAAATTAAAGTAGAAGACAGTTAAATGTTAAATAAAGCTTGTAGCCCACAGCTAGAGGCTCATATAAAAGAACATGAAAGAAGTATTTATTTGTGATGCCATCCGCACACCCGTTGGAAAATATGGCGGGGCACTTTCGTCGGTTCGTCCCGACGATTTGGCGGCTATTCCGATGAAAGAGATCATCTCACGAAATTCACAGGTTGAAACAACAGCTATCGACGATGTAATTTTTGGCTGTGCCAACCAGGCAGGTGAAGACAATCGAAACGTGGCAAGAATGGGACTTTTATTAGCTGGTTATCCCGAATCTGTTCCCGGAGTAACGGTAAACCGTCTTTGCGGTTCGGGAATGGAAGCGGTTGCGATGGCAGCGCGTTCAATTCGCTCCGGCGAGGCGGATCTGATCATTGCCGGCGGAGTGGAAAGTATGTCGCGTTCACCTTTTGTGATGCCCAAACCGACTGTCGCTTTTTCGCGCGATGCCGAAATTTATGATACCACTATTGGCTGGCGTTTTATCAATCCTGAATTTCAGAAACGATTCGGTACCGATCCTTTGATTGAGACGGCTGAAAATCTGGCTGATGAATACAAAATCAGCAGAGAAGACCAGGACCGTTTTGCGCATCACAGCCAGGTTAAGGCTGCCGGGGCACAGAAAAACGGTACACTTGCCCGTGAGATCGTGCCGGTGCTAATTCCACAGCGAAAAGGCGAATCGGTAGTTGTTGATATTGACGAACATCCGCGACTTAGTTCACTCGAAAAATTGGCAACGCTAAAACCCGTAACCCGTTCTAACGGAACTGTTACCGCTGGAAATGCCTCAGGGGTCAACGACGGGGCAGCAGCCATAATTATAGCTTCGGAAGAGGCAGTAAAAAGATTCAATCTCATTCCAAAAGCAAGAATTCTGGGCGCCCAGGCAGCCGGTGTACCACCGCGAATAATGGGGATTGGCCCGGTTCCGGCTACGCGTAAACTTCTGAAAATGTTGGGACTGAAACTCGATCAAATGGATATTATTGAACTAAATGAAGCTTTTGCAGCACAGTCGCTCGCCTGCATTCGGGAGCTGGGTATGGACGATTTTGATCCGCGCATTAACCCGCTGGGCGGCGCCATTGCGCTGGGGCACCCACTTGGCATGTCGGGTGCAAGATTGATTACAACAGCTTTTCACCAGCTTCAAAACAGTGGTTCAAAATACGCGCTGTGTACCATGTGCATTGGAGTTGGACAAGGAATTTCAATGGTAATAGAAAAAGTATAATTCAGAAAAATAGTAAAGATGAAAGATTTTGATTTTAAAGCAGTTTTGGCAGAATTAGGATTGGAGTCAGTAAATCCGGGCGTTTGCACCGGGACCGAATGGAAAAAGACCTCCGGAAAGTTTATCGAATCGTATTCACCGTCCGATGGAAAACTAATCGCAGGCGTGCAGCAATGCGGCGCCGATGATTACCACGAAGTGATTGCGACCGCTAAAAATGCATTTCTTACCTGGCGGATGGTGCCGGCCCCTAAACGTGGAGAACTGGTACGACAAATTGGCCAGGAACTTCGAAAATACAAGGAGCCGCTTGGAAAGCTGGTCTCTTACGAAATGGGAAAGATCTACCAGGAAGGTTTGGGAGAAGTTCAGGAAATGATCGACATTTGCGATTTTGCTGTTGGGCAGTCGCGTCAGTTGTACGGTTTTACCATGCATTCCGAGCGCGCCAAACACCGCATGTACGACCAGTATCACCCGCTCGGGATTGTGGGCGTGGTTTCGGCCTTTAATTTTCCGGTAGCGGTTTGGTCCTGGAATGCGATGATCGCTTTGATAGCCGGCGATGTGGTGGTTTGGAAACCATCGTCGAAAGTGTACCTGTGTGCAGTAGCCGTTCATAAAATTATTGCAGGGGTTTTAAAGGAAAACAATGTGCCTGAAGGTGTACTGAATTTGGTCGCCGCCGATTCAAAAATGCTTGGAGACAGCTTGTTTTCTGATAAAAACATTCCGCTGGTATCGTTTACCGGTTCAACAAATATTGGTAAAAAAGTGGGTCGTTTGGTAGGCGAGCGACTGGGACGTTCAATACTGGAATTGGGTGGAAACAACGCTATCATTGTTACTCCGGAAGCGGATATGGAAATGACACTTCGCGCCGTGGTTTTTGGTGCGGTTGGAACCTGTGGACAACGCTGTACTTCTACCCGAAGAATAATTTTGCATGAATCGGTATACGACGAGTTTAAACAAAAACTAGTCTCAATTTATCAGAAATTGCCGATCGGTCACGCGCTTGATGAAAAAACTCTGGTGGGACCGCTTGTTGATAAATGGGCGGTACAGGATTTCCTGAATTCGATTGAACGCGTAAAACAGGAAGGTGGAAAAATCATAATCGGCGGCGAGGTGCTGGAAGGGGAAGAATATAGTTCAGGAACATTCGTACGGCCATGTATCGCCGAAGTGGAGAATCACTATTCGATCGTTCAGGAAGAAACGTTTGCCCCGTTGCTCTATCTTATTAAATACAAAACGCTCGAAGAAGCCATTCAAATCCATAACGATGTGCCGCAAGGTTTGTCATCAGCCATATTTTCCACCAACATGCTCGAAACCGAAACTTTCCTGTCGCACGAAGGTTCGGATTGTGGGATAGCCAACATTAATATCGGTACATCGGGAGCCGAAATTGGCGGAGCCTTTGGAGGGGAGAAGGAAACCGGCGGTGGCCGGGAATCGGGGTCCGATGCCTGGAAAGCTTATATGCGCCGTCAAACAAATACCGTTAATTACAGCACCGAACTTCCATTAGCTCAGGGGATTGAATTTAATGTTTAAAGTCTGGCAATTTAAATATTGATATTTGTTCTGCTTATATGAGGGAACCCTGAAGGGGGTTGATTTTAATAGCCCCGGGTAACGCCAGGGGCAATAATTGCAAAAAAGAAGCGGCGCACAGATGATGTTGATTAACCATACAGCCAATTATGCGCCGAAACGAACAGAAGTTATTCAAAACACAGAAAAAGTACTATATTCTTATATGAAAGAAATTTTGATTTTTGGCGCCGGACGATCGAGCAGAGTTCTGATATCGAATTTGCACGGGCAATCCATACATTTCAACTGGAAAATTAAGGTCGTTGATATTCAGTTTGATGAAGTTGACCGGCTGGATGGGGTCGTCTATTCAGTTGTTAACGTTCAGGATGAAACAGAGCGTGACAGAGAGGTGCAAAATTCCGATTTGGTAATTTCGATGTTACCGGCCCGTTTCCATCACCTGGTGGCACAATCGTGTGTAAAATATTCCAGAAATTTACTCACAGCTTCATATGAAACTCCTGAGTTAAAAGCTTTCGAAGAAGAAGTTAACCAAAAAGGGTTGTTCTTCCTGAACGAATGTGGATTGGATCCCGGTTTAGATCACATGTCGGCGATGAAACTCATCGACCAGATAAAAGATGCCGGTCATGAAATGTATTGTTTCGAGTCGTTTACCGGAGGTTTGGTCGCGCCCGAATCGGATAACAATCCGTGGAATTACAAATTCAGCTGGAACCCGCGCAACGTTGTTTTGGCAGGACAGGGCGGCCCGGCCAAATTCATCCAAAACGGAAAGATTAAATACATTCCCTACCACCGGCTTTTCCGACGCACCGAATTGATAGACCTGGGCGAATTTGGGATGTTTGAAGGGTATGCCAATCGCGACTCGTTGAAATACCTCGGGAAATACAGTTTGCAGGGTATCCCAACTATTTACAGGGGAACCTTGCGTCGGCCAGGTTTTAGTCGTGCCTGGAATGTGTTTGTGCAGTTGGGCGCCACCGACGATTCGTACTACATCGAGGATACTGAGAAAATGACCTACCGCGATTTCATCAATTCGTTCCTGCCATATCATCCCACCGATTCGGTTGAGCTGAAACTTTATCATTATATGAACATTCCGCAGGATTCAGAGATTATTTACAAACTAAAATGGCTGGGTATTTTCAGCGATACCCCGATAGGTTTAAAAAGAGCCACCCCGGCGCAGGTTCTCGAAAAAATCCTGAAAGAAAAATGGCAGCTAAAAGCCGGCGATAAAGACATGATTGTGATGTGGCACAAATTTGAATACCGCGATAGCAACACAAAAACAAAACGGTTTAAAACCAGTTCGCTGGTGGTTACCGGTGAAAACAGCAAACAAACCGCAATGGCTCTTACCGTTGGTCTGCCACTGGCCGTGGCTGCCAAGTTGGTGTTGAACGGTAAGTTGGATCTCAAGGGAATGTATATTCCGAATATTCGGGAGATTTACGATCCGATTCTGGCAGAATTGGAAAAGTACGGCATTGTTTTTCACGAGAAGGAAGAAGTAGCTGAAACTTTTACTCATTAGGTGGAGAGAAGGATTTCATCCATTGTTTATTTGTCGTTTTTTCTTTTACTTTTGTTTTCATAACAAAACCAACGACTAATGAATGCCAAATTATTAATTGGAATTTTTTTCTTCTCTTTTTTTATCGGCAGTTGCCAAACTTCAAGCGTCAACTGGACGCATTTTCGGGGCTCAGCAATGGACGGGCATGCACAGGTTGAAAAAGCTCCGCTTCATTGGAGCGAAACTGAAAATGTGGTTTGGAAGGTGCCTGTTAAAGGATTGGGATGGTCGTCGCCTGTTGTTTTTGGCGATCAGATATGGCTTACTTCTGCTGAAGAAGATGGTACAAAGTTTTATGTGAACTGTTTTGATCTGAAAAGCGGTAAGTTGTTATATGATAAAACACTTTTTACGAGCGGCCAACCGCAGCAAATTCACAGCTCCAATTCGTATGCCACACCAACGCCATGTATCGAAGACGGCCGTGTTTACGTTCATTACGGAACATTTGGAACAGCTTGTATTGATACAAAAAATTTTGACGAAATCTGGAAGCGCGAGGATTTAAACTGCGATCACATGCAGGGGCCGGCATCGTCACCGATTCTTTACAAGGATAAATTGATTGTGCATCTCGAAGGAACCGAAGACCCGTATGTGGTTGCGCTGAATAAGAATACAGGAGAAACCATCTGGAAAAGTGTTCGGCCTAAAGAAATTTATGACCCGCTAGAACCTGTTTTTAGAAAATCATTTCAAACTCCGATTGTGATAAACGTAAATGGTAAGGAATTACTGATCAGCAACGGCTCGTACATGTGTTTCGCACACGATGTAAATACCGGCGAAGTGGTTTGGACCGTAACTTATGGTTATGATTCGACTGTGAGTCAGCCACTGTTTTGGAACGGTTTGGTTTTCGTGAATTCGGGCTGGATATTCGAAGATAACAAACCCTCGTTTACCCGGCAGTTTGCCATCGACCCTGGCGGAACGGGCGATGTTACCAAAACCCGCGTAAAATGGATGTACGAAGATGAGGTTCCGCAAATTCCGACTCCGATAATTGTTGATGGAAAGATGTACATGGTGCACGATCGCGGGATGGTAACTTGTCTGGATGCCATGACAGGAAAGCCAATCTGGAAAGAAAAGCTAAAAGGCAATTTTAATTCGTCACCAATTTATGCAGCCGGGAACATTTACTTTTTTAATGTTAAAGGCGAGTGTACCATCATTAACCCGGGTGAAACATTTCTGAAAGTGGCTGAAAACAATATTGGAGAAACGGTAAAAGCAGTCCCCGTTTTTGTTGGCAATAAAATGATCTTGCGCACTAACAGGAATTTGTATCTGATTCAATAAAGCGAGTTATTTTTTAATTGTATTGTCACTAAAAGTGCTTTCATTTTTTGGGGAATGTCATGTTTCTAAATCTCCGAACCCTCTACTTTCAAATAAGAATATATTACCTCTGTTAACACGTTTGTTTAAAATATATGCACGTGTTGAAATATTAAACAGTTTGCCAAGTGGCAGATATTTAGATAGATAGCGTAATGAATCAAAAAAGTGTATAAAAACACAACACTTCATGTGTAGAATATGATTACATAATTTCGATTAAAATGCATGTTGTCAGCATGTTATGAGTTTGGCCTCAAAGTTGGATTAGTATCATGGGCAAGTTTCGAGTTCGGGTTAAAAATTCGAAATGAGCAAAAAATTAAATACAATTCAACTATGAAAACCAGGATTTTAATAACCGTAATGCTGTTCTTGCTTGGGTTTGTCTCTGTGGGCAGTATGGATGCCGTTCAACAGGCATCAACCGAAAAATCAATTAAGGTTTGTGTTACTCCTGAAACTCGGAATCTTGCTGAAACCTGGGTTACAGGTTACAATAAGATAAACCAGGATGTAACCATTGACCTGAACCAAATTAGCCTCGCTGAATTCAAAGAAGAAATAAATACTGAAAATTCAGTGGGCATAATTATGCAACGGCCAGATGTTGCTTTGCTTAGCAAATCAATGTGGCATCTAACGATTGGCCGCGATGTGATTGTTGCTGTAATACATGAGAAGAATCCGTTTGCAGAGACATTAGCGAGCGAGGGGGTTTCGGTAAAGGATTTATCGGAGTTGGCAGGTAACCAGGGCCCCAAAACATGGGAAACGATTTTATCCAATGGCAGCAATCAATCAATTTCAATTGTTATTGAGGATGGCCCTGAAATCAAAATCGCGATAGCAAAATTTCTGGATGTTGATCCCACAACGATATCTTTTACAGAAAAGAATACAGCCGAAGATTTTCTGAGCGCTGTCCGGAATGATATTTACTCTGTTGGTTTTTGTCATCTTACCACCATAATTGATCCGACAAACCATGATTTTATTCAAGGGGTTAAATTGCTTCCACTCGATAAAAACAATAACCGGCACATCGATTACAATGAGAATTTTTATACAAACCCGGAGCAGTTAGTACGTTCGGTTTGGATTGGGAAATACCCGCGTGCACTGGTCTATAACATTTATGCTATAGCACCAGCATTCCCCGAAAATAAGGAATTAAACGATTTTCTAAACTGGGTTACCACTTCGGGGCAAGAAGCAGTTGAGCAGAATGGATATACCGAACTGGTGTATAGCGAGAAACAATCGAACCTTGAAAAGCTTACCCCTGCTTCTTTATTCGCAGAAAACGAATCAGGGGGCACAACACGTTCATCTGTATTGTTTTGGGTAATTATGATAGTATTGATAGCAGGGTTATTGTTTGCTGTGGTTTTGTATTCCAGACGGACGAGACAGGCAAAAGCTCCGTTAGTGAATAAAGTGAACCGCATCAAACTTTTAAACAATGAAGCTCTTAATTTTCCTAAAGGCTTGTACTTCGATAAATCGCACACCTGGGTTTTTATGGAAAAAGGAGGCCAGGTCCGGTTGGGAATTGACGATTTTATCTCTAACGTAACCGGCAACTATACTCGCGTAATTTTAAAAAGTCCGGGAGAAAAGGTAAAACGGATGGAGCCGGTGGTTACCTTGATCCGGAAAGGAAAACAGATCTTTCTGAATTCACCGGTCTCAGGAACGATAAAAGAAATCAATGAAAGCCTTGTCGACGATCCTTCTACTATCAATAACGCCCCATACGGAGACGGCTGGCTGTATAAAGTTGAGCCCTCTAACTGGCTCCGCGAAATACAGTTTTTCAAAATGGGAGAAAGTTACAGGGAATGGATCAATTTAGAATTTAACCGTCTGAAGGATTTTCTGGCATGTTCGCTTAATATCAAAAACATGGAAGAAGGTAAGCTGGCTTTCCAGGAAGGCGGTGAACTCGTGCTTCATCCTTTAAAAGAGCTTGATCCCAAGGTTTGGGAAGATTTTCAGAATTATTTCATTAACACTGCTGATATGTATTAAGCATACCAATAAAAAACTTATATAAACCATGAGTATAGACAGAAGGAATTTCTTTAAAGTGCTTGGCGTTACCGGTGTTACTTTTGCACTCGGGAAGAAAGCACAGGCGAAGCCCGCCACAGAAGGAGTCACTGAATTCAGAGCCGTTTTATACGACTCAACACGATGCGTAGGTTGCCAAACCTGCGAGAGTTCATGCGCCGAAGAACACGGATTGCCTCAGCCCGAGGATTATCCCGAAGTGGGCGTTGTTCGTAAAACTAACGAAAACCAACGCACGGTTGTAAACGTTTACGACACGTCGAAAGGCGAAGTTTATGTGAAACGACAGTGCATGCATTGTAATCAACCTGCTTGTGCATCGGCTTGTCTTACGCAGGCAATGCACAAAACCGAAGAAGGGCCCGTGACCTGGCAAGGCGATAAATGTATGGGATGTCGTTACTGTATGGTTTCTTGTCCGTTCGACGTACCTAAATTTGAATACCACAGCGCCAATCCGAAGATTAACAAATGCACCATGTGCTTTGATCGGTTGCAGGAAGGCAAACTACCTGCCTGTGTAGAAAACTGTCCGGCAGAAGCCCTCGTTTTTGGAACGCGAAGAGAACTTTTAGCGGAAGCACGACGCAGGATCGTTGAAAACCCGGATTTGTATTACGACCATATTTACGGAGAAACGGAAGCGGGTGGAACTTCATTCTTGTACCTGTCGCCAGTGCCGTTTGAAGAACTGGGTTTTAATACCAATGTTCAGGATGCTTCATACCCTGCTCTCACCAAGGGATTTTTATACAGTGTCCCAGCCGTTTTTGTACTCTGGCCGATGATATTGCTTGGTGTTCAGGAAGCCACAAAAAACAATAACAAAAAATCCGAAAGTGATGAATAATACAATCAGCGTACCTCTCAAACAAGAAAGAAAAAGCCGCCTGAAATTTTTGTTGGGCGAATTGAAACCCAAAGGGAAAGTGTTCACCTGGTTCAATGTCATTTCCCTTCCAATAATGATCCTGGGTTTGGTACTAATTGTTATCCGTTTTTGGAAGGGGATTGGTTCCATCACCAACCTCACGCAGGAAGTGCCATGGGGCTTGTGGATCGGGTTCGATGTGGTAACCGGTGTTGCCTTTGCCGGCGGCGCCTACGTGGTTACTTTTATGGTCTACATCCTGAATATGCGTAGTTATCATTCAATTGTCAGAGTGACGGTACTGAACGGTTTTCTGGCCTACGTTTTTTACGCCGGAGCACTGCTTCTCGATCTTGGTCGTCCCTGGAACGTAATCAATCCGATAATCGGAAATGGATTTGGAACCAGTTCTGTCCTTTTCCTGGTAGCCTGGCATTTTCTATTGTATATGTTGGCTGAGTTGATCGAGTTTTCGCCAACCATTGCCGAATGGCTGGGAGCTAAACGCGCAGTAAAAATATTGTCAGGGATGACATTGGCTGCGGTGATATTCGGAATTACACTTTCCACGCTGCACCAGTCGGGCCTGGGCGCACTTTACCTGATGGCAAAAGAGAAGATACATCCGCTTTGGTATTCCGAGTTCATCCCAGTCTTATTTTTTGTATCCAGCATTTTTGCAGGTCTTTCCATGGTTATTTTCGAAGGGTCGATCACTTCAAAAGTCTTCAGCGATCAGATTTCGGAGAAGCGTCATGAAGACCATCAGCGAATTATCCATGGGTTGTCGAAGATTTGTGCTGGTGCTATGTTCGCTTATTTCTTTCTACAGATTCTCGTGTTTGTACACAGCAAAAACTGGGAGTATTTAAACACAAAATTGGGCTACTGGTACCTCACCGAAATGTTTGGGTTTGTGCTGCTACCCATGTTACTGTTCTACTTTAGTTACAAACGCAATAAAATTATACTGATCAAAGTGGCGGCGATAATTACCATGCTCGGGATCATCGTCAACCGTCTCAACGTTACTGTAATCGGTTTCCGTTGGGATGCCGCTGTTCATTATGTGCCATCGTGGATGGAGATTGTTGTTACCATGGCTGTGATTTTTACCGAGATATGGATTTTTCGTTGGGTGATTAACCGCATGCCGGTTTTACGCGAATCTCCGTTGTTGGCTAACAAAGAGGCTTAATTTATTTATTTAAAAAATCGAAAAATGGAAGCATATACTTATTCAAATCTGTTCGATACGAAAGGCATCGAGTACATTATCATCATATTTTTCCTGCTCTTGTTAATTCCTTTCTGGATTATCATAAACCGGAAAAGTGAAGTGGCAGACAAGATCAGAAATTCGATCAAAGCTCTTACAATCGGTTCACTTCGCATTCCGAAAGGATTGTTCTTTAGCCGGAACCACACCTGGCTACAGCTTGAAAAATCAGGTGATGCGCGAATCGGAATCGATGATTTCCTGTTGAAGGTTCTGGGAGATGTTAGGATTGAACCGTTAAAAGTAACCGGAGAAAAAATAAGAAAAGGAGATGTGATAGCGCTGCTTGAGCAGGAAGGAAAACAACTAAAACTACACGCCCCCGTTTCGGGCCAAATTTCAGGATTCAATGAAGAACTTGTAGGAAATACCTCGACATTGGCAAGAGACCCTTATGGCGAAGGCTGGCTCTTCAAGGTTGAGCCTGATAACTGGAAGACTGAAACCACCGGATATACGCTCGGAAAGGAGTCACTGAATTGGATGGACCGTGAACTACAGCGACTCAAGGATTTTCTAAGTATTTCTTTTTCGAAAAACAATGATTTACACCTGGCGCCGGTTTTTCAGGAGGGTGGTGAATTGCAAATGAACCCCCTGGCTGGCCTGGAAACAAAAGTATGGGATGATTTTCAATATGAATTTTTGGAACAAACGGAGTGATTCATGACTAATGTTCGATATGCCCTTCGTTCTTTTTCGTAACTTTTCGGCATCTTTTAACTACTAAAGATCGATTAACCAGGAATGAGAGCCACCGGTTCACATAAGGGGAACAAACTAACTATGGACATACCAGGTTCCGTAAGACAAACTTTGAGGCGTTATTTAAGTTTCCGGTCATCCATTTATGCCAGGGTTATTTATATCATCGCCATTTTATCGCTATTTCTTTTTGTGGCATACAGTATAATTTTCAAATCGGTTTACGAAGACTACCTGAACACCGTTATACGTCAGAGTGGCGATAACATTGGTTCTGTGATCGAAGGTTCGCTGTATTATTCGATGTTGAAGAACGACAAGAGTTCGTTGCAAAGTACACTCGACATTATTAATGCCATGCCGGGGATCGATGAGGTAAATATGTACGACAATCGCGACAGTGTGGTGTATTCTTCTTTTATCGCTGATTCTGATTTACATAGTAATCCTGATTGCATAAGTTGTCACGATAATTTTGAGGCGATGTTTCCCGCAAAACAAAAAACCTATAAAATTATCGATGACCAAAGCGCCTGCATTATGAACCAGAGCGACAAGGGACACCGCCAGTTACTTGTCAGAACCCCAATTCTGAATGAACAGTCGTGTTATGTTAGCTCCTGCCATGCGCACAGCCGCGATGAGGAAGTGCTCGGCTCTCTTATTATAAAAGTGCCCCTGGCGGAGCTTGATGCAGCAGTAACAAAATCGTCTACCGAATATTTTTTCCTCGCAATTCTCACCACCGTTATCATTTTCGCAATCTTAATAATTTTTACCCGGAATAAGATCAGAAAACCTTTAAACGACATTCTTTTGGCGAGCGAGGCAGTTTCGAAAGGAGACCGCAGCCGGCGTTTGGAAATAAGGCCATATTCGCTGGATGATATGCGATCGGTGGCGCTGGCAATCAATAACATGCTTGATAACCTTGATGCCGCCAACCGCGAATTGGAAAACTGGTCGCAACAGATGGAATACAAGGTGCAGAAGAAATCGGAAGAACTGGCCGAGATACAAAATGAACTTATCCATATCGAAAGAATCACTTCGCTCGGGAAATTGTCATCTTCGGTTGCCCACGAAATCAATAATCCGCTTTCCGGGATTCTAACCTACAGCAAGTTAGTTGCCAAACAACTTATGAAGGTAAATTTACCCGATGAAACAAAGGATTCGATGTTACGCTATCTAAAAGTAATCGAAAATGAATCAAAGCGCTGTGGTGAAATTGTAAAGGGGCTGCTCGATTTCTCCAGAAAAGATCAGGAAAACTTTCAAAATTGTCATTTGCACCTTATTCTTAAAGAAACCTACAACCTGATGTCCCACCAGATGCAGATTGCCGGCATACATTTTTATACTCAATTCAATGCACATTCTGATCTGGTTTTTTGTAACGACAACCAGGTGAAACAGGTTTGTGTAGCCTTGCTCGTAAATGCGATGGAAGCAATTACAATGAACGGAGAGGTGCTGATCCGAACTTCCAACCCGGATGAAGACCACATCAAAATGGATATCTGTGATAATGGTGTTGGAATTGCTGAGGAGGACATTTCGCGTATCTTCCAACCTTTCTATTCAGCCAAGCAACGTGCGAGTGGAATAGGGCTGGGACTTGCCATTGTACATGGAATTGTACAGAGCCATAAAGGTAAAATCGAGGTAGTTTCTGACCCGGGGAAAGGAACTACGATGTCGGTGCTGTTTAAATTGATAAAAACTGAAAACAGGGAAGAATGAAAACAACTATTTCAATGCTAATTGTTGACGATGAGGATTCGGTCAGGGATTCACTGTATAACTGGTTTATCGAAGATGGCTATGAAGTGGACTGTGCAGCCAATGCAAAAGAAGCGCTTACGAAAATCGAATCCAGTAGGTTTGACATCATTCTTGCCGACATAAAAATGCCGGGGATGGATGGGCTGGAAATGCACCGCAGGATTAAGGCATTAAACAGTTCAGCCATTGTTATTATTATGACGGCTTTTGCATCGGTGGAAACTGCCGTTCAGGCATTAAAAGACGGGGCCTTCGATTACATTACCAAACCTTTCGATCCGGATGATCTTTCGCATTTGATCCGCAATGCAGCCAAACAGATTTCATTAAAGAATGAGAACGAAGCGCTGAAAAACAAAATTGTTACCCTTGAAAATATTGAAGACATAGTTGGGAATAGCGAAGAAATGATACGGGTTTTGAAGGAGGTTGAAAACGTGGCCCCAACTAATTCATCAGTGATCATTACTGGTGAAAGTGGCACCGGTAAAGAATTGATTGCACGGGCCATTCATTCCAATTCGCCGCGTAAATTTTTTCCGTTGGTAACTGTCCATTGCGGGGCATTGTCGGAAGATCTGCTGGAAAGTGAATTGTTTGGCCACGAAAAAGGAGCTTTCACAGGTGCGATGTTTAACCGGAAAGGCCGCTTTGAAATGGCAGATGGCGGAACGATTTTCCTGGATGAAATTGCAACTATTTCCATGAAAATGCAGATCGAGCTCTTGCGCGTGCTCGAAACGAGGTCTTTCACCAGGGTTGGGGGAAACAAGGAAATAAGATCCGATTTCAGAATAATTTGTGCCACTAATAAAGATCTGAAAAAGATGGTGGCGGAAGGAACTTTCCGCGAAGACTTATATTACCGTTTAAACGTGGTGAATATTTCCATCCCTCCTCTTCGCGACAGAAAAGAAGATATCCCGATGTTGGTAAATTACTTCATGAAGAAATACTGTACCTCGATGAGCCGCGACCTGATCAACATCGATCCGGCAGCTATGCGGAGAATAGTAGAATATAACTTTCCGGGCAATGTACGCGAACTCGAAAATATGATCGAACGTGCAATTGTAGTTGGCAATGGAAAAGAAATCAGGCTAAAAGACCTGCCGCTCGAAAAAGATATTATTAGCGACTCGAACGACAGCCTGAATGAATTGGAGAAAAAATATATTTTCCAAACGCTTAATAAATACAACTGGAACATCAGCCGGACGGCAAAAGCGCTGCGGATCGATAGGGTGACTCTGTATAACAAGATCAAAAAACACGATCTGAGCCAACCAAAATAAACACCGGAAGATTATGCGCTCAACAAAACGTACAGGAATATTCAACCATTTTTTTGACGGATCGTTTGGAGACTAAAGGAATAACATTGGTTGCACATGGCCGGTTCGAGAATAAATTTCTTGAAAGGTTATCGAACGATGTCAATGTAGCTTTCAATACACCTGTTACGGTTGCCCAGTTTCATCACGACATTGCGTTATATTTCGACCCGGCCCGCAAACAGTACGATGCCAACCGAATCCTAAAACTGGTACATGCCGAATATTCAAGCCAAAACATAAAAACGATGGGCTTGTTTCAGGTCGATCTTTTCATCCCTATATTAACATACATTTTTGGTCAGGCAGAATATAAGGGAAATGCCGGGATAGCTTCTGTTTTTCGTCTGCGGAATGAACAATACGGGATGCAAGGCAATGAACGACTACTTTACGAGCGTTTCAGAAAAGTGGTCATTCACGAACTGGGGCACACTTTTGGACTGATCCATTGTCATGTGCCTATTTGTGTGATGCGCCCCGGAACCTATGTAGAAGACATTGATCAAAAAAAACACCTGTTTTGTAATAAATGCAGCAACGAGTTGGACCTGGAATTGGTTAAGAGATAGAATAGTTGCTAAAAATTAACACTACAACAAAAGACCTTTCTTTCTTTAAAACAACGATTCCCGTATCATTCTGATATTAAATCTGCATATAAAGCTCTTCAATTATCTTCTTCATTAGGATCTGTCCACAAAACTTTCTTACATTTGCGCGCCCGTTTAGGGGAGGCTGAGATTTGTAAATAGTTGACAACGAAAACAATTCAGCTTTTCCGCTGTTGGTAACATGGATTAGAAAAAATTGGAAATGACAGAAATTAGAAATATTGCGATCATCGCGCACGTTGACCACGGGAAAACTACGCTGGTTGACCGCATTCTTCACCAGGTGAAGTTATTCCGCGATAACCAGGAAGTCCAGGAGCTCTTGCTCGACAACAACGAACTCGAACGCGAACGTGGGATCACCATCTTATCGAAAAATGTTTCGGTACGTTATAAAGACACCAAGATCAACATTATCGATACTCCCGGCCACAGCGACTTTGGAGGCGAAGTAGAACGTGTGTTGAACATGGCTAGCGGTGTTTTGCTTATCGTAGATGCCTTTGAAGGCCCAATGCCACAAACCCGTTTTGTGCTGCAGAAAGCCATTGAACTCGGGCTAAAACCGATTGTGGTAGTGAACAAAGTTGACAAGGAAAACTGTACGCCTGAAATAGCCCAGGAAAAAGTTTTCGACCTGATGTTTAGTCTTGATGCCACTGAAGATCAGTTGGATTTTCCAACAGTTTACGGCTCGGCAAAAGCCGGCTGGATGGGCCCCGACTGGCAAACACCCACTGAAGATGTAATTTATTTGCTCGATACTATTTTGGAACATATTCCTGCAGCTACTCACAAAGAGGGAAGTTTGCAAATGCGAATCACGTCACTCGATTATTCTTCGTATACCGGTAGAATTGCCGTTGGGAAAGTTTCGCGTGGTCAATTGATTCCGGGGACACCGGTTTCGCTGGTAAAACGCGATGGAAGAATTATTAAAGCAGTGGCCAAGGAAGTTTATTTGTTTGAAGGACTTGGAAAAGAAAAAACAAAAGAACCCGTGCCCTCAGGTGAAATATGTGCGGTACTGGGTTTGGAAGGATTTGATATTGGCGATACAGTTGCCGATGCCGAGGCGCCCGAAGGCTTAAAACCAGTTCAGGTGGACGAGCCTACCATGAGTATGTTGTTTTTATCAAATAATTCGCCATTCTTCGGAAAGGACGGAAAATTTGTTACCTCGCGGCAGGTCCGCGACCGCCTGTTCAAGGAAACCGAGAAAAACCTTGCATTGCGCGTCGAAGAAACCAATTCGGCTGATGCCTTCATGGTTTATGGTCGTGGTATTCTGCACCTTTCAATTTTAATTGAAACCATGCGGCGCGAAGGTTTCGAACTTCAGGTGGGGCAACCAAAAGTGCTGATAAAAGAAATTGATGGTAAAAAACACGAACCCATTGAAGCGCTGACTGTGCATGTCCCTGAAATCTTTTCAGGAAAGGTAATCGAATTGGTAACTCAACGTAAAGGGGATATTGCCAATATCGAAATAAAAGACGACCGTGCACACCTCGATTTCCTGGTACCTGCCAGGGGGTTAATCGGGCTCAGAAACCAGATGTTGACCGCCACCGAAGGAGAAGCGATAATGGCCCACCGTTTTTATGGATACGAACCCTGGAAAGGTGATTTAGGCGTACGACGAAACGGAGCTTTGATTTCGCTCGAAACAGGAACAGCCATTGCTTACTCGATTGATAAAATGCAGGACCGCGGACGTTTCTTTGTCAATCCGGGAGAAGAAGTTTATATGGGGCAGGTTGTTGGTGAAAATACCCGAATGGACGACATAACGCTGAATATTGTAAAAACGAAGAAATTGACAAACATGCGTGCGTCGGGTTCCGATGATAAAACAAGCATTGCGCCCGCCATTAAATTTTCGCTCGAAGAAGCAATGGAATACATCCGCAACGACGAGTACATTGAAATAACGCCAAACTTCATGCGAATCCGAAAGATTTATCTGAACGAACACGATCGGAAACGTTTGGGGAAAGTGGTCACAGAATAAGTTCTCAATTCAAAATACAGGAGAGCTTCATCGCATGATGAGGCTCTTTTTTATCCCG
>WOYV01000017.1 GCA_011620585.1 Draconibacterium sp. | reverse complement strand
GTTAAAAATGAAAGCCAATACTTAGACTCCCTTCAAGATATTATCGGAAGAAATGGTTTCTACTTTCACTGTTTTCTCGCTATTCCGACTGAAACTATTTAAAAGATTTGGGTTTAAACCAAGCGTTATCACCAACAAAGAACAGATAACAATGCTAAAGAGGACTATTGAATACCCCAGGTCAAGAATTATCTCGCCATGAGCCAACCCCCGTTGTAACGGGAGAGAGGCTAACACCGCAGGGACTAATCCTTTAGGTGTCATAACAGACATTATGGTTTTTTCGGGCTTCGAAATGTTTCTACCTGTTAAATAGATAACTCCCGGAATACGGAACCCAATAATTAATAAAACAATTAAAAGTCCCGTGGCATAAATTGCCAGAGCGCCAAATTGAAGTGAAATGCCCACATAAACAAAAAAATAAGTCTGCATGATAAAAACTATCTCTGAAAAAAAATCCCTCTCGTTCGGATTAAATCCCGAGCTTTTAAATGCAAATACTCTCCTGTATTTTTTTGATTCATTGAGTCCGTCAATATTCCCTAAAAGAATCCCGAAAGACAAAACGGCAATACCGCCATTTAACCCGAGTAACTCTACAAAACCATATAAAATAAAAACAAAAGCAAGGGTGGTGAACATCGAGTTTTTTACACTTCTTAGTTTCCCGATAAAAGCCGACCATAAAATTCCGCTCACCAAGCCTATGGCAATGGCAAAAACAAAGGCTTTCCACATTTTTAATAGTATCAATTGGGGCGAAACTACATTTTCAGCAATTCCGTCGAGCAAAGCAAGGCCAACCACCAGGCAAAGTACATCACTTAGCGCCGACTCAAGTATTAAAACGGACGTACTTTTTTCACCCATTTTTAATTGTTTTACCATAGGAATTACCACTGCCGAGGAAGTTCCTCCTACGATAGCGCCAATGAATACAGAACTCATGACATCTATATCCAGCAACCAGCGTGAAATCCAGGAGGTAATCAAAATGGTTACAACGAAATTCACCAGGGTAAGTACAGTGGCTGAACCAATGGCTTTTTTTATTTCTTTGAAATGCAGGCCGGCGCCGCTTTCAAACAAGATGACGATAAGCGTAATAGTGGTAAAGATGTTGCCAAGTTCGCCAAAAAAGTCTATTGTTATGATTCCGCTTAACGGCCCGATAATAATGCCGATTAAAAGAAGTAACAGCACATTGGGAATCTTTGTTTTATCGAAAAGTTGATTAAAAATATGCGATAAAAAAATAAGTAGCCCCAAAACGATAATGGTGATGTATAAGTTCATTTCACGATTTTAATTCGATTTTCTCTGACTCAAAATAGCACTATTTTAATCATATTAAGCAATATCCAATGAAAAATTTTAAAAGAGAAGCTCCTTTATAAAATCTTGATATCGCGACAAGTTCTTTTGTATATGGAACCACATCAAATTAAAATATGTCTTCTTTTTGGAATACAATCGGGATAATCATTTAGATAATTACCTTTATCTTTGTGCTTCCCGGTAACAGTAACAACATTGATAGGATTCTTAAAAGAAGATGATAATTGACAGGAGCTCAACGATTTATGTATGAATAAATACATCCGCGAGTTTTTTTATCAAAACAAGTAGAGCAGATTGTATGGGTAAAATCATAAATTTCAAGTTAACATCGAAAATACTAAGCCGAAATGTATTTATTGTATCAATATCAATCCTGGCCTGCTCGGTAATCGCTTTAATTTATTCTGAACCAATATATCCTTTTTTGATTTCCTTTTTAATATCCTTCGTGATAGCCCTTATTTTGATGATTATATCGAAACAAGAGAAACACATTGCTGAATTAAACAGAAAAGATGCCTATTTTACGGTTACGGCCTCCTGGATTTTAATGACCTTAATTGGCTGCCTTCCTTATGTTATTTCAGGAAGTATTCCGGCGTTTATTGACGCTTTTTTCGAATCGGCCTCGGGTTTCACAACTACCGGATCATCTATTTTAACCGATATTGAAGCTCTTCCAAAATCCATCTTGTTCTGGCGAAGTTTAACGCACTGGATTGGTGGAATCGGGATAATTGTCCTGGTTATCCTTATCATGCCTACCTTGCAAATAGGCGGTTACCAGCTATTTACAATGGAATCGTCTTTACAGGAAAAAATTCACCCCAAAATAAAATCGGTTGGTCAGCGAATCCTTGCCATTTATGTTCTTCTTACTATAGCTGAAGTTTTTCTTTTGCTTTTGGGGAAAATGAATCTGTTTGATAGCGTTTGCCATGCTTTCGGAACAATTGCAACCGGAGGCTTTTCTCCAAAAAATACCAGTATTGCCGAATATTCGCCCTACATTCAGTATGTGGTGATGATATTTATGTTGCTCGCAGGGACCAATTTTGTAATCCATTATTATATTTTAAAAAGAGAATTCGGGAAAGTTAAAGAAAACGAAGAGCTGAGGTTCTATTATTCCGCTGTATTTGTGATTGGTTTCATAATTACCTTGGCATTGTTTTTTAAAATGAACAAACCCTTTGAAGAAGCTTTCCGCGAATCATTCTTTCAGGTTATTTCAATTGTTACCTGTACTGGTTTCGCCACGACCGATTATTTAAACTGGCCGGTTTTTGCCTGGGTCATTATTTTTATTATAATGTTTTTAGGAGGAAGTACCGGATCCACGGCAGGCGGAATTAAGATGGCCAGGCATCTTGTGCTGTTTAAAAACATTCATCGGAATTTTCGCGAGATTTTTCACCCAAAAGCTATATTTCATTTACGAATAAACGGCAGGTCAATAAATGACGAGACCAATAATACGATCCTAACTTTTATAACTGTGTATTTTGCAGTTTTTGTTATCGGGAGCATCCTTGTTGTCGTAACCGGAGTAGACATGAGAACTGCAAGCAGTTCGGTAGCTACTTGTATGGCTGGCATTGGCCCCGGAATTGGCACGGTGGGCCCTGCCAGTAATTTTGCACATCTTCCGGGAATCAGCAAAATAATCCTCTCTTTTTTAATGATTATTGGCCGACTGGAAATCTATACTGTGATTATTTTGTTTACCAAAAGGTTTTGGGAGCATTAAAGTTTAAATAAGGAGAACCAGAATAGAAATGAATTCATCACTTTTTAAAATAAAAGAGAAATTATTCAAATACCTTTTCCTTTTTCAGGATGGTATTTCTAAATACATTCGAATATTCTCCCCTTTTATCAAGGTTGTATTTTCAGTTTTGGCCCTTTTTTATATTGTTTTGGTAATACTAAACATCGGATTTGCAAAAGGAGAAGAAATTATCCCCGGAATAGAAACATTCAGGGCAATCTTTTATGGCCTGTTCATAACCCGATATCTCCCTGAACTTTTCCATTTAAAAAAACGAAAAATAATTCGCTGGATAATCGACGGAGGATTATTTATCGGAGGGTTATTCCTATTTGTCGCTTTAAGGAAAATCCACGACAACGAGTTAAACTGGCTAAATGAGCAATCACTACATTTCATTATACTTAATGTGTATTTGGTATTACTGATTGGTTCTGAAATTTATCGGCTTTTGGGAATAATAAATAAAGTTCAAATATCACCCCCTCTACTGTTTTCACTTAGTTTTTTATTTGTAATACTGGTTGGTTCCGGATTTTTGATGTTACCTAACGCACAAGTCATTCCACTTTCCTATCTTGATGCATTGTTTACTTCCACGAGTGCAGTTTGTGTTACAGGCTTAATCGTAGTTGATACCTCTACAGCATTTACCGAGCTGGGAAAACTGATTATCTTAATACTGATTCAAGCCGGAGGTCTTGGAATAATGACCTTTACATTTTTCTTTAGCTACGTTTTTGCAGGTTCTGCTTCGTTGAAAGATCGGATGCTTTTAAAAGAAGCCTTATCTTCTGAAAGAATAAGCGACCTCTTCAGCATTTTGATTCAAATTATCTCAGTTACATTTTTTATTGAATTTATTGGTGCAATCTTCATATTTTTAAGTATTGAAGGTTCCGTTGACAATCCTATGTTCTTTTCTGTTTTTCATTCGGTATCGGCATTCTGTAACGCAGGTTTTTCAACGTTGGGAGGTGGTTTGTTCAATTCAGATCTTCAGAATAATTATCCATTGCAAACCGTAATCGCACTTTTGATTATTGTTGGTGGTATTGGCTTCCCTGTGTTGATTGCAATTCTGGGTTTTATCAAAAACAAAATTGTTCATTCAATTGATTCGTATAAAGCCAAAAGAGTAAAATGGCATATGGTAACCAACCAAATTGGGGTGAAAATAGTGCTGGTCAGTACTTTCATTTTACTACTTGCGGGAACTGTTGGTTATTACTTCTTGGAAATGGATACGAGTTTGAAAGGAACAAGTGGCATTCAAAAATTTATGACTTCATTTTTTGGAAGTGTCAGCGCCCGTACAGCCGGGTTTAACGTGGTTGATATCACCGAATGGTCCATGCCTACCATTTTGCTAATGCTGATTTTAATGTGGGTTGGCGCTTCGCCAGGTTCTACAGGAGGAGGGATTAAAACAACTACATTTGCTGTGGCGATGAAAACCACTTATGATTTTTTCAGAGGAAAACAAAATGTAGAAATCGGAAATCGCGAAATTGGTTCAGAAACTCTTAAACGGGTTTTGGTAGTGATCATACTTTCAGGAATAGTTATATCCGCCGGTTTTTTTTCATTGATGATTAATGATCCCGGGAAAGATACTGTCTACTTATTGTTTGAGTCCTTTTCAGCCTTCGGGACCGTAGGGCTAAGCCTGGTTGATACGGGCACATTATCCGATAACAGTAAGATAACGATTATCATTATCATGTTTTTAGGAAGGCTTGGGCCTTTAACTGTGCTTAGCGGTTTATTCTTTTCAAATTCAAATAAGTATTACAAGTATCCAGAACATAACTTTAGCATCAACTAAAAACGCATATTATGAAATTCATTATCATCGGATTAGGGTATTTTGGCTCAAAACTGGCCAACCTCTTAACCCAGCAGGGACACGAGGTAATTGGCATTGATAACCGAAGCGACCGGGTTGAAGAAATGAAGGACTCGGTTAGTATTGCCATGGAAATGGACACCACTTTCGAGAATGCAGTGAAATCGCTCCCGCTGGATGATGTGGATGCCGTTGTTGTAGCGATTGGTGAAGATATCAGTTCGTCTATTTTGACGCTCGCAATTTTAAAAAATCAAAACGTATCACGAATAATCGGACGTTCAATCAGCCCTCTGCATCATAACATTCTTCGGCAGATTGGAATTGAGGAAATTGTGAATCCTGAAGAAGAGACTGCTTTCTCGGTCAGTTCAGTTCTTCAATTAAAGAATGCATTAAAAATTACGGAGATTGACCATGAGAATGTAATTGCCGAGCTTTATATTCCGCAAAAGTATGTTGGTCACAATTTGGAAAGTATCAACATTGAAAAACGTTTTGGGCTAAAATTTATCGCACTCAAAACAAGCACAGTATCACAGAAATCAATTGCGCTTTTATCTCAAAAGCGTAAAACCTATTTTAATTTCGACAATCAGGTTCCACTGAACACGCAGGATATCCTTATCGTGGCCGGGAAGTTGAATGATATCCGAAAGTTTACCGGGGAATAGTCGCCTACTAGATTCTCCGGGTTCTTCAAAATAGCCAAACCACACTCTTTATAAAATCCTTATTTCCACCGGGCAATCTTAATAAAACCTTTATAAAATCGTTCGCAATTTTGTGTTGTAAATTCTGGTCAAATGAACCTTACAACTTGGGATATTATAGGAATTATCATTTGGGTATTGATATTTCTTGTCATCCTGATCAAAGCGATCTGGCTTTTGATTGAATATTATTTGAATAATAAGGAATAGCCTTTTAAAAGACTTATAGGATGATTAGGTTTTAATTATATATCAGGATGAAAAGAATAATGTCTTTTTTACTCATTTTTGAAGGGCTGCTACTATTGGGACTTTTCCCAGTCGCCCTGGTAAACCAGGAACCAGTCTGGCCTGTTGTGATCCCTTCACTAATGGCTTTAATATTTGGGGCTTTGATATATTTATTTTTGGGGAAAAGCTCCGGAATTTCCACAAATAAGGAGAATATTAGCTGGATAATATTTGTATGGATCGTAGCATTATTAATTGGAACCATCCCATATCTTCTGAGTAAAGGCTTTGATTCGTTAACCGATATTTTATTTGAGACAATATCCGGTTTTACAGCAACCGGTACATCAATCCTGCCCAATCCGGAGATTCTTCCCAAATCAATCTTGTTTTGGCGAAGTCTTACACAATGGTACGGTGGCATTCTTACTATTTCGATGCTTTTGCTTGTGTTCCCAAAAATCAATATCGGGGGATACAAAATATTCTCACTTGAAGATGATAGAAAACACCTGATTACCAGTGTCTTTATCATTTACGGGCTCCTTACATTAGCGCAGGTAATTTTATTATTGGCAGGGGGGATTAACTTATTTAAAAGTTTCTGTATTTCGTTTGCAACAATCTCTACCGGATGTTTTTTACCAGATCAAACATCCGTTGCTAACTACACCCCATACCTCCATTTTATTATGGCTGGTTTTATGTTGCTCTCGGGCCTGGGAGGTTTGTTCTACTTTAAATTATTCGTGCTGAAAAAATCAAATTTTAGAAAACATGAAGAATTCAGGCTTTACTTTTATTCTTTCCTGATCATCTCAGTTCTTTTTGCCTGGATCTTATCGCATACTCAAAGTATTCAAAACCGGGGAGAAATATTTGCAAAAAGTATCTTTCAGGCCGCATCATTCCTTTCTTCTTCAGGTTATGAAATTTCAGAATTCAGATTGTGGCCTCATTTTTTCCAACCTGTATTATATCTTCTTATTCTGGTCGGAGGATGTACAAATTCATCAAGTGGGGGAATTAAACTGTCACGATTTATAGTTTTGTTCCGAAATATCAGAACGCCGTTTAAAAATCCATCGGGTGACTCAGAAGTATCCAAAATATCATTTAACGGTAAAGAAATTGACGAAGATACAAATCTTACTATTCTCACATTCGTTTCCATTTTCGGATTTGTACTTGTCTTGGGGACGCTTGTTTTAACGTTTGTTACGAATGATTTAAACACGTCAGTCTTTTTGACCATCACAGCATTATCAACCTTTGGCCACAGCATGGATTTATCGGGGTTACCGCAGGCCGGGAAAATCTTGATAAGCTTTTTAATGCTGATGGGGCGTTTAGAGATCCTTCCATTTCTGGCATTATTAATACCATCGTTTTATAGAAATTCTCCATTGAGTTCTGAAAAATTAATCGACTAAAAATGGCTAAAACCATATTTAAACAAATCGGGAGCCTGCTGAAGATTTTAGGTATTGTAGAAATGATTCCTTCATTGGTAGCTGCAATCTACGGTGAATGGTACTCAGCAACTGGTTTTATATTATCGGGGGCGATTACTTTTTGTATAGGAGTGAGTTTGAATTTATTGTTTGCGGATGCAGAGGAACCCCGGCAAACGCAAGCACTGGTAATAGCTTCTGCGGCGTGGATTATTCTGACATTTATAGGTGGCTTACCTTTTTTTGTCATCGCCAGGATTACACCGTTGGAAGTGATGAATGGTTTTATCCCTCCCAATGCAGGTTATGATGTTTCCAGTCTTGTATATTTTAAAAAGCCGTTACATTGTTTTTTCGAAAGTATGAGCGCGTATACGACAACCGGGCTTACCATGACGGTTCATGAGCCGTCTGTTGGGAAAGGGGTATTGTTTTACCGTCATTTTGCCCAATGGGTGGGAGGCGCAGGATTTGTAGTAATGGTTCTGGCAATTTTCAAGCAACGGGTTGACAGAACTGCACTCCTTTTATTGGGGTCAGAATCGAACATTCACAAATTAAAGCCAAGAGTAATACAAACAGCAAGGGCAATTTGGAAAGTTTACCTAATATTGACCATTTTTTCTGCCCTTTACTTATTTATTGGTACTTATCTGATTTTACCCAATTATCCGCTAAGCGAGAATATTTTCGATTCCATAAACCATGCGATGTCAGGCCAGTCAACAGGTGGGTTCAGCACCTTGGACGATAGTATAGCCGGATATCATTCCGCAAAAATGGAGATGCTTTATTTATTGCCAATGATACTTGGATCCTTTTCCCTTCCTTTTTTTTATAAAGTTATTTTTCAGCGAAAAATCAGTGAATTCTGGAAAGATGCTCAAACACGATCGTTAATTTTTGCCTTTATTGCAGGTAGCGTTATTCAGTCGGTTTTACTTTTCAAGTCACAAATTGTTCCAACTCCAGTTCGCGAAGGAGTCTTTCAGTTTATCAGTGCAATGTCAACTACAGGTTGGCAAACATCAAATATTGGGGTTTGGGACTGGAGATCGGTTCTCTTTATCGTTGCTTTTGCCATGTTTATCGGTGGAGCATCGGGTGCAACTGTCGGTGGGATAAAAATGATCAGGGCAATAGTAATCAAAAAGGAAGTGATGTGGCAGATCAATAAAACCTTATTTTCTGAAAATACAATCAGGAAAATAAAGCTAAATCAGAAATCACTGCTGCCCGAAGAAATGAATGATGAATTTGCCAAAGCGGCTTCTTTGGCTATACTTTTCTTCGTGTTTATCGTTATCTCAGCTTTTGTTGCAACTATATTTACTGGCGAACAGTTCAGCTTTACAGATTCACTCTTTGAGTCAACTTCTGCCCAGGCAACGGTTGGCCTATCGGCCGGAATTACCGATCCTTCTATGTCGCCGGTCCTGGAACTCATTTATATTTTTCAAATGTGGGCAGGCCGGCTTGAAATCATTCCTGTATTGACACTTTTCAGGGCCCTCCTGTTTGGAGTACCATTACGAATTTTAAAAAAAAGCAATATCTTGTAAGAATTAAGTCGTTTGCTGAAAAACAATAACAAAATAGCAATTGCCTATTATGGATTTCATAAAATATTCGGACTCAACTCTTATTTCAAACAAAATCAGGCATTATTTCCTTTCAGTTATTATCGTCGGAGTTACCGCCTTTCTTTGTATCCCTCTTTCAAATACGCAAAGCTATTATGTTGTTTCTTTCATCCTATTGTTTGTGGTTTCTTTTTTAGCAACATTTATGGGAATCGGGCCTGTAATAGTGGCTGCAACATTAAGCGCCCTGGTCTGGAATTTCTTTTTTATTCCGCCCCATTACACTTTTCATATCGAGAAAGCGGAAGATATCTTAATGTTTGGGATGTTTTTTAGTATCGCTTTTCTTAACGGGATTCTGACTACACGAGTAAGAAGGCAGGAACAATTGGCAAGGGAAAGAGAAAAAAGGACAGACGCACTGTTCCAGCTTACCAAAGAACTTTCAAAAGCAAACGGAATTGAGGAAGTTATAAAAGTAGCCATCGAAAATATTAGACTTTATTTTAAGTTAGAAGCATATATTATATTACAGAACGGGGAAAATATCCTTCAATCTTTTAAACAGACCCAAAAAGACGAAATACTTTCTATCAGGGAATTCGAAATTGCAAAACAATCGTTTAACAAGTTGGAGATTACTGGAAGATTCTCTGGCGTTTCATCAAACGTTGAGTACACTTTTTATCCTTTAAAAGGGACTCGTTTAAACCCGGGAATAATCGCTGTAAAACAAAAAAGTAGTTTAGACGCTACCCGGAAAATTTTATGGGATACATTTCTGACCCAGATTGCCAATGCGCTTGAACGTGAATTCCTGGGTGAACTGGCTCAGAAAGTTCGTTTTTTGGATGAATCGGACCGGCTTTACAGAACCTTGTTTAATTCCATCTCGCATGAATTACGGATTCCGGTGTCCACCATTATGGGAGCCTCTGATACCATCATCAGTTCCAACAATTCAAAAGAAGTCCAGACTGAATTGTGCCAGGAAATATTTACAGCCTCACTCCGGCTGAACCGGCTTATCGAAAATCTTCTAAATATGTCGAGGCTGGAAAGCGGACATTTCTCTGTGCGGCTCGATTGGTACGACTTGAACGATTTAATCAACAAAGTTACCAAAGATCTGTCCGAAGAACTGAAACCCTTTCACTTTAAAGTTGATATCGATGATGAAATGCCTTTGGTGAAAATAGATTTTGGGTTAATTGAACAGGTGTTATATAATCTGCTGGTAAATTCCACTCAATATGCGCCGGTTTCAACCATTATAACACTTGGGGCACATCATGAAAAAGAGAATCTGATTATTGAAATAACAGATGAAGGGCCAGGATTTCCGGAAACTGAACTTAAGAATGTATTTAAGAAATTTTTTAAAGTTAACAGCCGCAAAACCGGGGGATTAGGCTTGGGCCTTTCCATTGTAAAGGGATTTATTGAGGCTCACAACGGAACAATTTACGTTTCAAACAGAGAAAATGGTGCAAAATTTACGATTCAAATACCATCCGCAAAACCGGAAATCAAAAAACAGGTAGATCCGCTTTATGAATGGAAATGAAAAAATACTAATCATCGACGATGAACTTCAGATTCGCCGTTTGCTGGAAATTACACTTTCTGCCAACGGATATAAAATTATCCAGTCAGTAAACGGTAAGGAAGCGCTGGTGGACGCAGCAACCTATAATCCTTCACTTATTATTTTAGACCTGGGGCTTCCGGATATCGACGGCCAGGAAATCCTGAAAAAATTGAGGGAATGGTTCAATAAGCCTATAATTATATTGTCAGTCAGAGATTCGGAAGAAGAAATTATCAATGCATTGGATAACGGCGCTAACGATTATTTGACCAAACCATTCCGCTCAGGCGAGTTACTGGCAAGAATCAGGGCTGCCATACGATCGATTGAAAACACATCAGATACTGCAATTCTAACCTTTGAATCATTAACGATTGATTTACAGAGCCATACTGTAAAAAAAAATAACGAATTACTGAAACTCACAGCAACCGAGTTTTCTATTCTGAGCCTTTTTGCAAAAAATAGCGGAAGGGTTCTTACCCATCAATTTATTTTAAAGGAGATTTGGGGTCATGGCTATTCCAGCCAGACACAGTATTTAAGGGTGTTTGTAGCGCAACTCAGAAAGAAAATTGAAGATAATCCTTCAAAACCCACTTTGCTAATTACGGAATCCGGGATTGGTTACCGTTTTGGAGAATGAATTCCCGCATCAACCCTTCCTATTTGCATTCATTTTTTATTCCTTTTCCTTTTGAAAATTTTTCGAAAATGTTGCCGGAAGTGTTTACGGGGTTGATTGAGGACTCATATCGGTTCTTTTTAGTAGCAATCAATAAAAACTATCGATGCAAATTACAGCCCTAAGATCGTTCGAAGCTTAGTTTTCCGCCTCTACAAAATGCAGCTTAATGGGTTCAAAATACCTGTCTTTTAAGCAAATAGGTTCAAAATCATTATCATTAAACTTCCCCCAGCTTGGCATCCCATTCCTTACTTCAGAAATATATGGTGTTCGAAAAAAAATGAAATATTTGACATTAGTTATTCTTCAACCCTTGATTCGCATAAATAGTACACCGTTTTTACCCCAGTGATCCGCAACAGCTATACGAATATTTTTAAAGATTGTATTTCCCAAGTTAATCTTTTGTTCTGCTCCTGGTGAAAAATCCGGCTACCAAAGTTGTCTTTCATTCCGAAACTTCTAAGCTGAAATTACTCACCGCCTGAGCTTATGTTTAGAGCAGGTCAAAATTAAACAAAATTTGTCCCTTGCGTGCGTTCCTGTCATTTCTATATTTAGCAGATTTTTTTAGAAATACTCTTGAAAGATTGATTTTTACAGGTAATCTCTCAGTGTTTCGCATTTATCGGTTTTTGTATTTTTTTAAAAAGTATTTCCACTGTTAGAAATTAATTTTAAAAACTTTCTTATTTTTATGGACGTAAATTTTTGTCATAAATAATAATCTATAACCAATAAACATGAGTTTAAATTCATCCTCAAGAAGAAATTTTCTGAAAAGCGCCATTGTTGCCGGAGCTGGTTTTACCATTGTTCCGAGGCACGTTTTGGGTAATGGGTTTCTGGCTCCTTCCGACCAGCTTACCAAAGCAATTATTGGCGTTGGAGGCATGGGCCGCGGACACATTCCATACGAAGGGACCCGCGTGGTAGCCATTTGCGATGTAGATACTGAACATCTGGCTTTGGCGCGCAACCTGATTGATTACAAAGTGAAAGAATTTCGTGATTTCCGCGAAGTTTGCCAATTACCCGAAGTAGACATTGTACACATTGCCACACCGCCGCACTGGCATGGGCTAATGGCCGAAGAAGCTGCCAAAGCCGGAAAAGATATCTGGTGCGAAAAACCGATGACTCGTACCATTGGCGAAGGCAAACGCGTGGTGGAAGCCGTAAATGCACACGGAAGAATGTTCCGTTTAAATACCTGGTTCCGGTTTAAAGACACTTTTTATGGATTGGGAACCGATGTAAAACCACTAAAAAAAGTTATCGACAGCGGAATTCTGGGATGGCCTTTAAAAGTTACTGTCAGCGGTGTTACCGGCTACGACTGGAAGTTTTACTGGAGTGGCCAGCATAACCTGAAACCCGAACCAGTACCGGAAAATCTCGACTACAACATGTGGCTCGGGCCGGCACCTTACAAACCGTACAACCATTTACGTGTGCATTCAAATTTCCGCGGATACTGGGATTACGATGGCGGTGGATTGGGCGATATGGGACAGCACTACCTCGACCCCGTGCAATACATGCTCGGTAAAGATGATACCAGCCCAATAAAAGTTGAAGTCGACGCACCTCAGCAACATTACGATGCCGTGGGAAGCTGGCGTCGAATCACCTATACTTATGCCGATGGCTGTCAAATTATTCTCGATGGTGAAAACCGCGACAAAGATGCTGCTTATATTGAAGGCCCGCACGGAAAAATTTACCGTGGTTTTCGTTCGGATATTCCAAACCTGCAAAGTTTTATAAAAACCCTGCCCGAACCGGAACCACAAATCGGAATCTTCTCCGAATCGGTAAAAACCCGCAAGAAATTTGCCTTGAATGAAATGAACGGCTTCCGCTCCGCCACCTTGGTAAACCTGGGAATTACTGCCGTGCGTTTGGGAAGAACTCTTCATTTCGATCCTGAAAAACTGGAGTTTATCGACGATGAAGGCGCCAACCGTTTGATCGATCAACCGATGCGTGCTCCCTGGACGATCTAAAGTATTACGGATAAATGATTAAGGATTAAAACGATGAAGAAAAATATATTTCAACTTATATCTATTCTGGTTTTGGCAGCATTTGCCATTTCAGGAAATGCGCAGGATCGCCGGACACTTGATACAAAAGTAGCCGATCTGCTGGCTCAAATGCCTACCAAAGACCTGGCTCAGCGCGACAAGGCCATGCACGAATTGTATACGCTGGGTACCGAGGGTTATCAAAAACTGGCAGGCCTGCTTGTTCCTCTGGGAACCGGCGACGATACGGCAGTACGCTTTGCAATAAACAGCTTTTCGCGTTACTCCAGCCAGTTTGGGAAGGACAAAGAACGTGCTTTCGCCGAAGATAACTTATTGGCCGAGTTGCAAAAACAAAGCAATACCGAAGTACGCACTTTTTTAATGAACCAATTGAACCTGGTAGCCAGCGAAAAATCGATACCGGCCCTGGCTGAATATTTAACTGACGAAGACCTTTGCGAGCCTGCTACACAGACTTTGCTATCGATAAACAAAAAGATCGATGCCAAAGTATTTTTTACTGCTTTCCCACAGGCCGGCAAGAAAAATAAAGCCACACTGGTCCGTGCACTGGGCATTCTACAATGTACAGGGGCTATCGCATTAATAAGTCCATACATTGACGACGAAGATGCTGCCATGCAAAAAACAGCCCTGGCTGCTCTCGCGAATATCGGGGCTCCCGGGTCGTACAAAAAAATGCTGGCCGCGGCTGAAAAAGTTGATTTTAAATACGACGCAACTAATGCCTCTGAAGCATTTCTGAAATACACCGATCGTTTAGGAGAACAAAACGAACTCGATTTGATGAAAAAGGCTTGCGAAGAAGTATTCAAAGCCAACACTTCGCCCGGGCAACTGCACAATTATTCAGTAGCGCTTAAAATTTACAGCAAATACCTGGGCTACGAAGCTACTCCACTCATGCTAAAAGCGATTGACAATTCGGACAAAGCCTTTCGTTATTCGGTGCTAAACATTGCCGAAAAAACCGGCGGCATTGCCGATACCCGAAAATGGATTACTAAAGGAGAAAACGCTTCTCCCGAAGTAAAAGCAGACATTATTTCAATGCTGGGCCGTCGTGGCTGCACACTGGCGACTGCCTTTGTAAAACAGAATTTGGATGCACCAGAACAAAATGTTCGCACTGAAGCAGTAATTGCTTACGGCAAAATTCAGGGAAAAGCTGCTGTTCCGGCGTTAGTTGAACACCTGGCTGCGGGCAAAGACATTGAAACGACAAAAGTTGTGCTCGCCACCTTAATCGATAAAAATCATTTATTTGAGATTGCGCCGCAGCTCTCAAAAACCAGCGGAACCGCCAAAGCTGCATTAATCGATCTGATCGCTGCAAAAGCCGGCGCTCCTTATTTTGCTGAAGTTTTGGCCACTACAAAATCAGCCAGCGGGGCAGAAAAAGCAAGCGCTTTCCGGGCATTGAAAAATGTTTCGTCCTACGAAAATGTAAATGAATTGTTACCCCTTTTGCTTTCTGTTTCAGATGAAACTGAAATTACGGAAACACAGTTAGCGCTAATTGCTGCAACAAAAGGTATTAAAGCCGAACAGACGGCCGACGGGAAAGTACTTTCAGCGCTGAAGTATAGCAATGAGAAAACACGTCTTTTCCCGATTCTACCTGAAATTGGCGGACCGGCGGCTTTGGAAACCGTCACCCAATATTTCTACACTACTTCGGGCAACGAAAAGGCTGCTGCACTCGATGCTCTTTCGAACTGGAAAGAATATCCTGCATCAGTTCCACTTTTCGAAATTTGCAAAACTACCAGCGGCAATGTAAAGCAGAAAACCTTCACCAACTTTGTTCGACTGGTTCGCGAAGCCAACATTCCGGATGACCAAAAGTTGCTGCAATACCGCAAAATTATGCCACTCGCATCTTCGGTAGCCGACCAAAACAACGTGATAAGTTCCATCGGAAGATTGAAAACGTTCCTGTCGCTGGTGTATCTCGAACCCTATTTCGACAATAAAGAATTAGCAGGCAGCGTAGCCTACTCGGTGATGCGGATTGCCATGCCCGGATCGGATGATGCAAGTGGAATGTCGGGCGATATTGTGCGCCGCGTTCTTGGCAAAGCCATATATGCACTTTCGGGCGAAGACAGCCAATACGACCGTATCAATATTCAGAAATACCTTGATGCTATGCCAAAAGACAAAGGTTTTGTTTCGATGTTTAACGGTAAAAACCTGGATGGCTGGCAGGGAATGCTGCTTGATGGAAACCCGATTAAGATAGCCAAACTCAGCGATACGGAAAAAGCAAAATTGCAAAAAGATGCTGATCAAAAAATGCTTGAAAACTGGAGCGTTCGCGACGGACAGATAATCTTTAACGGAAACGGCGACAACCTGGTTTCAGCAAAACGATACAAGGATTTTGAAATGATCGTAGATTGGAAAATCACCAAAAAGGGCGACAGCGGAATCTATCTTCGTGGCGCCCCGCAGGTTCAAATCTGGGACACTTCACGGGTAGAAGTCGGCGCCCAGGTAGGTTCGGGTGGCTTGTACAACAACAACCCGGAGAATGTTCGCGACCCGCTGCTGGTAGCCGATAACCCAATCGACGACTGGAACACTTTCCGTATTACGATGATCGGCGAAAACGTGACTGTTTATTTAAACGGAGAATTGGTGGTTGACAATGTAAAAATGGATAATTACTGGGACCGCAGTATCCCGATTTTTAGTGAAGGAACTATTGAACTGCAGGCTCACGGAAACGAACTGGCTTTCCGCGACGTTTATGTTCGCGAAATAGACACCAGGCAAATTGGCCTGACACGGGAAGAAATTGAAGACGGATTTGTTTCGCTCTTTAACGGGAAAAACCTTGATGGATGGCAAGGCAATAAAACAGATTATTACGCTGATGGCGGTCTGCTGGTTGTAAACCCAAAAAATGGTGGCCACGGTAACCTCTTCACCGAAAAAGAATACAGCGACTTTATTTTCCGTTTCGAATTTAAACTTACACCTGGCGCCAACAATGGACTGGGCATCCGGGCCCCGCTTGAAGGCGACGCTGCATACGTAGGAATGGAACTACAGATTCTGGATAACACGGCTCCTATTTATGCCAACCTTCACGAGTACCAGTACCATGGTTCTGTTTACGGTGTGATTCCTGCCAAACGTGGTTACCTGAATCCGGTTGGAGACTGGAACTATGAAGAAGTGATCGTAAAAGGTTCTCATGTGAAAGTCATCCTGAATGGTACAACCATTGTTGACGGTGACATTGCAGAAGCCAGCAAAAATGGCACTTTGGATGGGAACAATCATCCGGGACTGAAACGGGATAACGGATTTATTGGATTTTTAGGGCACGGTTCTGAACTTTATTTCCGGAATAT
>WOYV01000047.1 GCA_011620585.1 Draconibacterium sp. | reverse complement strand
GTGGGAAGAGCAGGATTCGAACCTACGAAGGCTGAGCCAACAGATTTACAGTCTGCCCCGTTTGACCGCTTCGGTATCTTCCCAATATTTTTGAGCCGTTTATCACAACTCTGAACTTTTGAGCCGAATCTCATCCCGATAGCTATCAGGACGAACTGAAGACTCTTTTTTTGAGCCGAATCTCAGATTCGAACTGAGGACCCCGAGATTACAAATCACGTGCTCTGGCCAACTGAGCTAATTCGGCTTATATATATATATCAGTTTTTTTCAGAACGTGCTTTTCAATTCAGCGGCTGCAAAGGAAATAATTAATTTGAAAAAACCCAAAACATTTTCAATCTTTTTTACCCTCCTTTTAGAACGCTTTTTTTTGAAAAAAAAAGTGGGTAAGCTACCTGTGTCGCACCGCTACAACCGCCTACCCTTGCTGCCTTCCGACCCTGGGGGGATTCAGCAGGAGCTGGTCGCACAGGACTTACCCGGCGACAAAAGTAGAAATTTTTCCATTCCCGCCAAACAATTTTCAGGTTCCCGGTAATATTCGGCGTTTACCGGCGACATATATCACTGAGCACCTGATGGTAACCCAATTAATTCTTTGTGAAAATTATTACCGTAGCCAAATTTAGCGAGCAAATTTGGTGAATAAAAAAAATATTGATTACTTGTACTTCACGGTACGGATTAAACTGATATCTATCCTGTCATTCATTAAAAATAGAATTATATTTGTCGAACCTATCTAAAAAGAAACATTATGGAACAAAAACCTGTCTCACTGATGAAATCCTCAATGATTTCCGGTCTTTATCTCGGAATCGTACTTATTCTTTTTTCGGTAGTCCTATACGTAGCCGGATTAACCTTCGAAACCTGGGTTCAATACATTTCGTACCCGATTTTGATTGTAGGCGCCGTATACGCACAAGTTAATTACCGTAAAAGTCTGGGTGGTGAAATGACCTACGGGCAAGCGCTCGGTGTTGGACTGATGTCGATTATTTTTGCTTCGGTTTTATCCTCGATTTATACCTATTTATTATACGCCGTAATTGATCCGGGATTGTTGGACCAGGTTAAAATCATGTCCGAACAAAAGATTCTGGAACAAGGTATACCAGAAGAACAACTGGACACTGCCATGAATATGGCTATGAAATTCCAAACTCCCCCGGTAATGGCTGTTATGGGAATAGTTGGAGGTGCATTCATCGGTTTGATCATTAGTTTAATTACTGCAATATTTACCAAAAAGAACCCGTCGGACGTGGTTCCTGAATAAGAAAAGATAACTGTTTATGGATATTTCCGTAGTTGTGCCTCTGTTTAACGAAGAGGAGTCGCTTCCGGAGTTGGCGGCGTGGATTAAACGTGTAATGGATGAGAATAAATTCTCGTACGAAATAATGATGATCGACGACGGTAGCCGCGATTCATCCTGGGACGTTGTCTGCAAACTCCAAAAAGAAAATCCCCTGGTAAAAGGAATTAAATTCAGGCGCAACTACGGAAAATCTGCGGCAATGTTTGTGGGGTTCGATGCAGTGCAGGGCGATGTGGTAATTACCATGGATGCCGATTTGCAGGACAGTCCCGATGAAATACCCGAACTGTACCGCATGATTAAGGAAGACGGCTTCGACCTGGTTTCGGGATGGAAAAAGAAACGCCACGATCCGGTGCTGACTAAAAACCTACCCAGCAAATTATACAACTGGACGGTTCGCCGCATGACCGGCATTAAACTGCACGACATGAACTGCGGCTTAAAAGCCTACCGTAAAAATGTGATCAAAAGCGTTGAAGTGTATGGCGAAATGCACCGCTACATCCCGGTGCTGGCCAAGTGGGCAGGTTTTAAAAAAATCGGCGAAAAAGTAGTGGTCCACCAGGAACGAAAATACGGGGTAACCAAATTTGGCCTCGAACGCTTTGTCCGTGGCCCGCTCGATTTAATGTCGGTTATGTTTATTTCGCGTTTTGTAAAACGTCCGATGCATTTCTTTGGCATTCTCGGGGTCTTTATTTTTATCATCGGATTTTTTGCTGCCGGCTACCTCGGAGTGCAAAAAATTATTCAGCTACAACAAGGTGTTACCGGGCATTTGGTTACCGACAGCCCCTATTTTTATATCGCGTTAACATCAATGATCATTGGGGCACAATTTTTTATGGGTGGTTTCCTCGGCGACCTGGTTTCGCGAAGTTCGAGCGAACGCAACCAGTACCTTATCGAAGAAAAATTACTATAGATACTTTCTATCCGAATGGAGCAAAAAGAAATCCGTTTCCAAAAAATCCGTGACCTTAGCCTGGTTATGTCCGATTCGTTTGACTTTATCAAACAGGAAATCAGGCCAATCTCGCGGCTTATCTTAATTTACGTGCTGCCCTTTGTAGTTTTATATGCTGGGGCCCAGGTATATTTTCAGCGTAACGTACTCAGTCATTTCGATCTCGGAAACCCCGAATCGCTCATGGCCAACATCGGGCCGTTTTACATGAATCTTTTTGTGTTTATCTTCTTTGGGTTGTTTATCCAATCGCTACTTGCCGGGACCTATTACACCTATATTGAAGCCTACATCAAACACGGCAGAAATGGGTTTGAACTCCACGACATTAGCGGGCATTTTTTTAGTAACAGCCTGTTTGCGCTGGGCGCCAGCCTGGTGTTTACCCTGCTCTCGTTTTTTGGGGTGTTGTTCTGTATTCTTCCCGGAATTTTTATCGCCAATTCCTTATCGTTGATGGTGTTTATCACAGTGTTTCATAAAAAGGGAATTTCGAAAGCCTTCTCGCTTTCGTGGCTGCTGGTAAAAACACAGTGGTGGAATACTTTTCTGATTAACCTGCTCGGGCTGATGATTGTTTATGCCATTGGACTGGTGTTTTCGGTCCCGGCCCTGTTGCTTGGTTTTGCGGAAGGTTTTTCAGCTGCTGCCAGCGACACTCCACTCACCTACCCCGATTGGTACTGGGTACTGAATGGAATATCGTCGGCAGCCACAACGCTGCTTATGATTATTCCGTTTACCTTTCAGGCTTTCCAGTATTTTAACCTCGAAGAACGTGTTCGGCCGGGCCGCGAAAGCAATACCGGCGACCTGCTTTCGTAAGCTTCCGTCGGCTTGTTGTAACACCACCTCTTATAAAACATAAAATCAAGGGTACAGGCAATGTATTTTATGTTTATTTTTAGTGCTGAAACAAAACGCATGCACATTGACTACGCTGCCCACATACCGTTTCGAAAACATGAATACCCGCAACACCCGCGCGCCAGGCTGGGTTGGTGCCGGGCAAACAAGCTGCGCAGTCTGTAACGAACGTAAAACCAAAAAATCTATTTTACAATTTATTACAACAGGTACTGTTACCCCGCCATTCTGGGGGTGTAACAACACATCAAAAAAAC
>WOYV01000119.1 GCA_011620585.1 Draconibacterium sp. | reverse complement strand
GTTAATATTGACTTTTTTTGTGTTTTTTTAATTCCTGTGGAAAACAAAAAAGCACTTAAATCATTGATTTTAAGTGCTTTTGTTTTTTATTGGATTTCTCCTGGTGCCCAGTAAAGGACTCGAACCTTCACATCCATGCGGATACTAGTCCCTGAAACTAGCGCGTCTACCAATTCCGCCAACTGGGCTTGAAAACTTTACCAGCGTGTACCTCCCGATAGCTATCGGGACCTCCAACCGGGCATTTTATTATTGAACTTTCCTTGTCGTTTGGAACATTTCCCGTTCGATTTTGAACGTGCAAATATATAAAAAATCCGCTCTTTGCAAGTAAAAAAAGCGGATTTATCAAACGTGTAAAATTTTTTATGACATCCTGATTTGCTCGGCTGTCGTGATCTTTTCGCAATACTTACATTTTAAGGAAATTGGCGTTTTATTGATCACATTAAAGCAAGTGGTTATTTTTTCGTGGTTGGTAATGCACTTCGGGTTGAAGCACTTCACTATGCCGTTAATTTTGTCAGGTATTTCTACGATTTTTTTCTCAACCACCTCGTAATCTTTAATGATATTGAGTTGTGCATTGGGTGCAATTAACGCAATCTTATTGATCTCACGGTCTTCGAAAAATATATCCGATACTTTGATTATTGCCTTGGTCCCCAGTTTTTTACTGTCGAGGTTAGTACCGAAAGTAATTTGGTTTTCAATTTTATCGAGTCCCAGGATGTTAATGACCTTAAATAAACTTTTAGCAGGAATATGATCGATTACTGTTCCTTCGTTTATGGCGCTGACTTTCAGTTTCAGTTTTTTCTTTTCGTTATCTTTTGATTCCATTTGGCTGATTATTTAAGGTTCATTACATGAGAAATTATGGCTTCGCGCGCGAAAATGCCGTTGCGTGCCTGGTCGAAATAATACGCTTTTTCGTTGGCATCCACATCGGTACTTATTTCGTTTACACGGGGCAGTGGGTGCAGTATCCGAACATTTGGTTTTGTTATGGCCAGCATATCATTGTTCAGAATATACACATCTTTCACCTTTTCGTATTCAATTGGATCAGAGAAACGCTCTTTTTGAACCCGGGTCATGTAAATAATGTCGGCTGCCGAAATAATGTCAGTAAATTCTTCGTGTTCGAAATATCTGATTCCCTTTGCTTCGAGGTGGTGTTTGTAGCCTTGGGGCATTTGCAGGCTAGTTGGGGCAATGAAGTTAAAAATCGGGTTTTCGAATTCCGACATGGCTTGCAGGAGCGAGTGAACGGTGCGTCCGTATTTCAGGTCGCCCACCATAAAAATATTAATATTGTCGAGCGTTCCCTGGGTTTTCAATATCGAATACAGGTCGAGTAGGGTTTGTGTAGGATGCTGGTTGGCGCCGTCGCCGGCGTTGATTACCGGAACCGGTGAAACTTCGGCTGCATATCGGGCTGCTCCTTCCAGTGGGTGGCGCATCACGATAAGATCGGCATAGTTGCTTACCATTTTAATGGTGTCATGCAAAGTTTCACCTTTCGAAGCACTTGAGCTATCGGGGTCGGCAAAGCCAATAATTCGTCCCCCCAAACGACTAATGGCTGTTTCGAAACTAAGCCGGGTGCGGGTAGATGGCTCAAAAAACAACGACGCTACAACCTTTCCCTTTAAAAGATCCTGATTGGGATTGGCTTCGAACTCTGCCGCCAATTCCAAAATTCTCAGATATTCTTCTTTCGAAAAATCTGTAATCGAAATTAAATCCTTTTTCATCTGAATACTAATGTTTTATTTGCATTAACGGCCGCGTGCCAGATTATTCCAAAATCATTCTCCCCAAAAGTTTTGGATAAGCTTCCGCGCCGGGTTGCATTTTTATTGTTATGATTTAAATTGGCAAGCAAAAAAAAACCAACATCTCGGGAAAGAAAATGCTGGTTTTCAGAATGGTGAAAAAAAGTATGTACTTTTTTATTCAGTTTAACGATTGTTTTATAAAATCGTTGGATGCAAACGTCAGGAAAAGGAACCCTCGGATTGAGGCCCGATGCGCCCCGTTCGAGAAAAGTTGTTAGGAATATCACACATTGCATCATGTTTCAAAAATAAAAGCTTTAAATAACTTTGGCTAAAATACAAGTTTGTACTTTTCACCATTTTATTAACAGACGAAAACTTTTGTTCAACCACCACCTGTAATTTTTACCCCAAAAATATCCGCAAAAATCTCTAGAACCCTTTCTGCATCGTTCTTTCTTACTTTGAACCAGAGTTTACAGTTTTCTTTAAAATCAGTATTTATTATTTCAAGTTCCTCTTGTTTAAGTATTTGCATCACGGTATTCAGCAAGGGATATTCGAAAGAAAGCTCGTACTTTTTCTCGATCAGTTTCGTTTGTATTTCTACAGTATTCAGTACATCGATACTCGCGTTTTTATAAGCGTTAATCAATCCGCTGGTGCCCAGCAAAGTGCCTCCAAAATAACGCACTACCACCAGTAAAATATTGGTAACATCATAGCTTTGTAATTGGCCTAAAATGGGTTTGCCTGCTGTTGAAGAAGGTTCTCCATCGTCGTTTGCGCGGAACTTGATTTCTTCGGTACCAATGCGCCATGCATAACAATGATGCCGGGCACTGTGATGCTCCTTTTTTAGCCTGACCAGGATGTCTTTAACTTCTTCTTCGTTTTCGACTGGAAAAACATAAGAATAAAATTTACTTCCCTTATCCTTAAAAAATCCGGTACTTTCTTTATTTATTGTCCTGTATTCGTCGCTCATTAAAGTAGAAAATAAAGACTGACCAAAGCCAGCGCTATTCCTGCAAAGTTAACTTTATTCAGTTTTTCTTTAAAAAGCAACCAGCCCAAAAAGGCAGTGAGTGCAACTATCGCCATATTATTTAAAGCGAACAACAGCGAACTTTTCATATTTGCCTTATTTAAAGCCTCGATTAGAAAATATAGCGATCCGAAATTGACTATGCCAAGTAATGTTCCAAAAAACAGGGTTGGAGGATGAATGCTCCATTTTGTATTTTTTGAGAAGGCATTTAAAAGTAAACCGCACAGAAAGGCAACCAGAAAAACACTGGTGGTATAAATTGCTGTTTGGTTGCCCGATATTTTTTCGGCCTGAACAAATTTTACCACAGAATCGACTACTCCGCTACCCAAAAATATGAGCAAGGGAAGAAAAATTAGAATGGGATTAATTTTTCGAATATCTTTTTTGTATAAGGTGAGAGCAATGGCAATAAAAGCTGATACCAATCCAACCAAACGCAACCCGGTAATATTTTCATGATAATAGATGAGCGAAAACATTACGGGAAAAACGAGCGATAACTTGGTAGCCAATGTTGTTACGGTAATTCCAGCCTTTTGAGAAGATTGGCCTATAAGAAAAAATATGGCAATAAAAAGCACTCCGTTTAACACTCCAAATGGCAACCAGTCAGGAAAGTTTTCAATATGTAAGCCAGACAGAGGTCTGAAAAAAAAGAGCCCCAGCAAGGTGGCCGCCAAATAATTGTAGGTTATGAGAGCAGATAACCGACTTTGGTAATTTTTAGCCAGGCGAAATATTACGAATATAAGAGTGGAGGAAAGGATGCTGCCCCAAAGCTGTATCATGGTGGTACAAAAAAGGCAGGATAGAAAGCCTGCCCGGTATTACATTTTCAATTTCTTTTCGATGTCTTCGACAAACAACCGGAAGTTTTTATCCGTATCCTTTAAGTTGTTTACCGTTTTGCAGGCATGCAACACTGTAGCGTGGTCTTTACTCCCGATTTGTGCTCCGATGCTGGCCAGTGAATACTTGGTAAGGCTTTTCGAGAAATACATCGCGATTTGCCGGGCCTGTACAATTTCTCTCTTTCGTGTTTTAGCCTGGAGCGCTTCAACCGGCATGTTGAAATAGTCGCAAACCACTTTCGAAATGTATTCGATAGAAAGCTCGCGCTTCGAGTTCTTAACCAGTTTGTTGATCAGTTTGGCAGCAAGTTCCAATGTTATTTCACGTTTGTTCAACATTGATTGGGCAAGCAACGAAACCAATGCACCTTCGAGTTCACGAACATTGTTTGAAACATGCGAAGCAATGTATTCAAGCACTTCATCCGAAAGCGAGATGCCGTCTTTATACGTTTTACGACGCAGGATTTCCATCCGGGTTTCAAAGTCGGGCATCTGCAAATCGGCAGTCAAACCCCACTTAAACCGCGACAAAAGCCTTTGTTCCATTCCCTTGAGTTCGATGGGCGGTTTATCTGACGACAAAATAAGTTGTTTCCCCATTTGATGCAGGTGGTTGAAAATATGGAAGAATGTTTCCTGTGTTTTTTCCTTGCCCGCAAATTCATGCACATCGTCGAGGATGAGTACGTCGACCATTTGGTAAAAGTGAAGGAAATCGTTACGGTTATTATTTCGGGTTGCTTCAGTAAATTGCGTTTGAAATTTATTGGCGTTTACATACAAAACTACCTTGTCGGGGAAGCGTTCTTTTACCTCAATTCCAATAGCCTGGGCCAGGTGAGTTTTGCCTAGTCCCGAGTTTCCGTAAATCATCAGGGGATTAAAAGCTGTTCCTCCAGGGTTTTGAGCTACGGCAAATCCTGCACTACGTGCCAGTCGGTTGCAATCGCCTTCCACAAAATTATCAAAAGTATTATCCGGTTTAAGTTGCGGATCGATCTGTAACTTTTGAATTCCGGGAATAATGAAAGGGTTCCGGATGCTCGGTTTATCATCCGACTTTAACGGTATGGTTAGCGGGCGATTCTGAATTTTTGTGTTGTTGTTGGTTGGATAGCTAACCGTATAAGGTTGGGCACTGTTTTGGTTTCCCATAACAACATTGTACTCCAGTTTGGCACCGTTCCCGATTACCATGCGAAGCGTTTTTCTCAAAATATCGATGAATTGTTCTTCAAGGTACTCATAAAAAAAAGCGCTGGGCACTTGAATGGTCAAAACCTGATTTTCAAGTTTTATGGGTTCGATTGGTTCGAACCATGTCTTAAAGCTACTGCTGGGAACGTTATCCTTAATAACGTTTAGACACTTCTCCCATACAGATTTATATTCTTCGCTCATTTAAAAAAGCTGGCTAATTGAGGTTCTACAATTTTTTCCCTGGTGGTATTCCTGCGAACAAAATTTGCGAAAAAAAAGTGAAAAAAAAAATCACTTTTCTATTGTAAATTTATGATATCTTTTATCGTTTTCGTTTTCAGGCATTTAAGCTTTAATTTTTTTGTAATTATTTTAAAATACTGAAAATCAGTTTGTTAATATTAACTTACTGAAAGTTAACTCTATAACTGGTTGGTAGTGGTGGGTGTAATAATTTTTATTTCCCACATACCAACATTTTGCGGTTAATTATAGCATTGATTTAAGCGCTTTTTCCAATTTTATCAACTTCCCGTTCTTAAATGCAACTACACTCGATTCAGGAAATTGATTTCGAACCGAGTTGTGCAATTCTTCGATTTCGGAATATACGCCGGTATTGCCCAGCAGATAGGAATAAACTCCGCCCGAATAATATTCTTCCACGCCTTTTAGGCCTTTAAAAACTTCATTATTCTCATCGATTTTAATTTTACTTGATACAAGATGTACTTTAAAGATGATTTTATTTCCGGAGAGATCGTTTTGAGTATTCACATAAACCTCTTTGCCAAAATCAAAGGCCGAAAGCTTCAAATAACGTTTTGGGTTGTTCTGTATGTCGTTGATCAAAAAAGCCAGGTTTTCGGATAGCATATTGATTGAGTTATAAAGATCGGCATCGTTCAGAAGCAGACCGGCTGTTCCTTCTTTGCTGTTTAGTTTTTGAAGCGTTGCCAGAAGTCGTTCTGAAATAAGCTGGATATTATCGACAATCGGACTAACTGAAATGTTGGACAAGGTGTCACTAAATGAATGGAGATTTTTTAAAGTAGAATCCAGTTGCGCTGTATTGTTTTTAAATGAGGTGGTTATTTCATCGAGGTTATTTACAATGTTTTTAAAACTTTCTTTTTCGGAAGAAACAATATCTTTGATATCATAAGTAGTCGATTCGAGGTTTTTAATTGTCTGGTTGATGTTTGCAATACTTGCCGACAGGTTTTCCTGCGCATCTTCATCAAGGATCATGGTCAGGACTGTGATTGCCGAATCCAGTGTTCCTAAAAGTTCTTCGGCTTTATTTTTTAAGGGAAGTACCTGCATGCTGACTTGTTCTTTTAAGTCTTCTTCAATGGCTCCAACCAGGGTATCATTGGCATGATACATTTCTGTTTCCTTGCTCAGTAACAGTTTAACAGATCGGGTTCCCATAATGTCGCTGCTAACGATTTGCGCTACGGATTTTTTAGGAATCTGAAAACCGGCATCTAACGCCAGGGTAACCATTAGCCGGCCACTGTTATCGGAAGTGAACTCAACATGGCGTACTTTCCCGATTTTATAGCCATTCAATGTTACATCACTCGATTCTTCCAGACCATCAATTCGATCGTAAAAAACGTAATAGTACTGACTGCTTGAGAAAAAGTCGTTGCCCTTTAAATAGGAGAGGCCCCAAATAAGTATAGTAAGTGAAACGACAATCAGGAATCCGAGCTTTGTATATTTAGAAAGTTTCATGTTCAAATTTTGCAATTTATTGTAAAATTAGCGAATTCAGCTTGTAATTCTATTCTTCGCTTAGCTTTTTCACAGAAATTAACTCATTGTTTTTGAAGGCTACCACAAATGCTCCTGGGTATTTGGTTTGAATCATTTTTAATTGTAATTCAGCTTCTTCAATGGTTTTGTATTTTCCCGAAAAGTACCTGCTCAAATTACTGGAATCCTGTCGAAATACGTTTTTTAGTCCATTGAAATTTGCCGGATTAAGTTCGAGTTTTCTTTTTAATGCCATAATCTGAACCGAGAAGTACAAATCAGCTCCCGCTTGTTGATCCCGTGTTTTTGTGATGATTTCCGGTTTTTCTTTCAGGGTAGGTTCGTTTTTAACCGGTTCTTCCTGAGTGGTTTCGCTAAGCAGGCGAAAGCTGCTTTTTTGTTCGACATCGTTTTTATAGGCATTGAAAGCTTTGAAAATTGCTGCTGCAAGCTGATCCCGCCCGCTTTTACTGGACATAAACTGGCGATCTGCACTGTTGCTTAGAAAACCGGTTTCAATCAGAACAGATGGCATGGTCGTCCGGCGCAGCACAAGGAACCCGGCTTCTTTTACACTGCGGTCTTTTCGTTGAGCATACAGCCTGAATTCATTCTGGATTTCGTTGGCCAATGAAATACTTTGTTCCTTGTATTCGTCCTGCACGAGTTCGAACATGATGTAAGACTCCGATGAATTGGGGTCGAACCCTTCGTACCTTGTGTGGTAATCGTCTTCGAGCAGAATCACGGAGTTCTCTTTTTTAGCCACATCCAGGTTATCCTGGCTACGGTGTTGCCCGAGCACAAAAGTTTCAGTTCCCTGAACATATTTTTGTTCAACTGCGTTGGCATGTATCGATATAAACAGATCGGCGCTGGCTTTATTTGCTATTTCGGCTCGTTTATGAAGGGGTATAAATACATCCGACTTTCGGGTATAAATAATTTTTATATCGGGGTAATTGGCTTTTATGTAATCTCCTAAACGAAGGGCAATGTCGAGAACAACGTTTTTTTCCTCAAGGTTTCCGCCCACCGTACCAGGGTCTTTCCCACCATGTCCAGGATCGATCACCACAACTGATATACCTGCGTTAACCTTTTCTTGTCCTGCCGATATGATGCTAAAAAGCAATAGTGGCAGAACCATTATAAAGAAAAAGAAACTGAAGTATTTCTTATTTTGAATTCTCATTGTACGTAATTGTTCCTGTCTCCGAGTAAGTACGTGTATAAATTCTGATTTAGTATTCTGCACTTACTATTTATTATTAGTAAAACGCTCTGATTACGCTTTGTTTCGTAAAAATAGAAATTTAGAATTATTTTGCATTTATTAGCTTAATAGTATACCGCATATTTATATTTTTGTCGATCCTACGTATTGTTGAAACAGAGAACATCTTGAATAGAATATTTCTAACATATCTCTTTATTGTTTTTCCATTCATTGTATTACTGGCACAGGAGCCGGATAATCTTCCCGAACTGAAAAGAACGGCGGATATTTCTACGTCATTCTTACCAGCGCTCGATACTGTGGTTATGGATTCAACGCAACTTGCAATAGAAGACACTGTAAAGCAGGCGCCTCCTATGCTCGATGCCCCGATAAAGTATAACGCCGAGGACTCGATGATCGTGTCGCTCGACGGACAAAAGGTATTCCTCTACAATAATTCTCAGGTAACTTATCAGAATATCGAACTGGGCGCTTACTACATTGAACTCGATTTGGAAACAAAAGAGATTTTTGCAACCGGCTTTATCGATTCGACGGGGGAAATGACCCAGAAACCGATATTTAAACAGGGAATTGAAGAATACGAATCGGAGACAATGCGGTACAACTTCGAAACTGAGAAGGCTTTTATTACCAAAGTGGTGTCGAAACAGGGCGAAGGATTTATTCACAGCGACCGGACTAAGAAGATCGGAGAAGAAGTTTTTATTACCGAAGATGCCAAGTACACCACCTGCGATGCCGATCATCCGCACTTCTATCTAAATATGACAAAGGCCAAAGTAATATCAAATAAAAAGATTATTACGGGGCCTGCGTATTTGGTGCTCGAAGATTTTCCGATATATTTTCCTTTACTTCCTTTTGGCTATTTCCCGAATTCGCCAACTTACTCTTCAGGTATACTTATTCCTAAATATGGTGAAGAACAGAACAGGGGGTTTTTCCTGCGGGATGGAGGATATTACTGGGCAGCAGGTCAGTACTTTGATTTGGCTGTTCAGGGAGACATTTATTCAAAAGGTTCGTGGGGCGTACGGATGCGCACAAATTACAAGGTTCGGTACAAATTCAGCGGAAACTTTAGTTTCGATTATGCAATAAACGCTTATGGCGAAAAAGGACTCGACACCTACCAGCGGTCAAAACAATATAAAGTCATGTGGTCGCACACGCAGGATTCCAAAGCTAATCCCAACCAGACCTTTTCGGCGAGCGTGAACTTGTCGTCGAGTGGATATGATAAACAGAATGCCTATAATACTAACGATTACCTTACCACTACCAAGTCTTCGAGCGTGTCTTACACCCGGCGGTTTGAAAATACCCCGTTTAACGTATCGATGAACTTGCGCCATTCGCAAAATACAAGGGATTCAACCATTTCGTTATCTTTCCCCGAGCTTACATTCAGTATGGCAAAGGTATATCCTTTCCGGAGTAAGAACCGTACAGGTAAACTTAAATTCTACGAGAAATTTGGGATCACTTATACCGGTAATTTTAAAAATACAATTGATACCAAAGAAAGCATGTTGCTGCAAAGCTCGTTCTCAAAAGACTGGAAAAATGGTCTCAAACACAATATTCCACTGGCTTTTCCGAGTTTTAACCTGTTTAAGTATATCAACTTTAGCCCTGGTATTGGGTACAACGAAAAGTGGTATTTCAAAAAACTTAATTACGAATATGTTGAGGGTGGCAACTTCCAGAACAATCCATCCGGTGTGCCAGGCACAGTGCGTGTTGATACTATCGCAGGTTTTAACAGGGTGTACGATTATGCATACAGTTTAAGTTCTTCGACTACTATTTACGGAATGTTTATACCGAAAGATCCTACTTCGAAAATAAAAGGAATACGCCATAAAATGACTCCGTCGATTGCATTTAGCTACCGGCCTGATTTTGGTGCCGAACGTTTTGGCTACTATCAACATGTTCAGGTCGATTCGGCAGGTAATATGCAATACTTCGATATAAATGCAGGTGGTGTTTACGGCGCTTCACCGGGCAGGGGAGAATCGGCTTCAATTTCTTTTGGGATAAATAATAACCTGGAAATGAAAGTGCTTGATACAAATGATTCAACAAAAACTGATGCTGAACAGAACTATAAAAAAGTTAAGTTGATCGATAACTTAAGTATCAACTCATCATACGATTTTATTAGAGACTCGTTGAACCTTGCACCTTTTAGGATACAAGCCCGGACTACGGTCGCAGGTGTTAATATTAATATGGGCACCACCCTCGACCCGTATGTGGTGGATAAAAATTACCGACGCATCAACAAATATGCATGGAATGAACGGTCGGGGATTTCGAAGCTGGGTAGAATTACACAAGCCAACCTTTCGTTTGGAATGAGCTTAAAATCGAAAAATAAGGGTGACAAGCAAGGGCAGGGGCAAGGACAGGGCCTGACAACCGGGGAATCGGAAACTGTTGGTGTGGCAGACGATGAAGAACCAGTGCCTGTTTTACCTTCGGCATACGACAATTATATGGATTTTAGTATGCCATGGGATGTTGGCTTCGACTACAGTTTTAATTACACCGGAAAATCAAGCGCCTACCCAAATGGAAAAGTTTCGCAAACGATTGGAGTACGGGGCAATTTGAGCATCACCGAAAAATGGAAGCTAAATATGAATACCAACTTCGATATTATGGCGGGTAAATTCTCCTTCACAAATTTTAATTTAAGCCGCGATTTGCACTGCTGGGCTATGTCGTTCAGTTTTGTTCCGTTTGGTTTTCGTAAAAGCTACAGTTTTACCATCAGCGCCAAATCATCCATGCTAAAGGATTTGAAACTTCAAAAACAACAAAGTCACTACGATCGTTCCGACTTTTAAATTCAAAAATATGAAACGCATAATTTCAACAGGTAACGCACCGCAGGCAATAGGGCCCTATAGTCAGGCAGTAGAAGTAAACGGAACACTGTACATTTCCGGGCAAGTACCGCTGGTTCCCGAAACAATGAAAGTTGTTGAAGGAGGCATACAGGAGCAAACATTACAAGTGATGAAAAACATCGGTGCCATTTTAGACGAAGCCGGTTATTCTTTTTCCGATGTCGTAAAATCAACCTGTTTGCTCAGCGATATGGCTAATTTCAAGGCTATGAATAAAGTTTACGGTTCATTCTATTCTGAAAACCCACCTGCCCGTGCTGCTTTTGCGGTAAAGGAACTTCCCCTGGGAGTGCTGGTCGAAATTGAAACCGTGGCTGTCAAAGCCTGAATTTTGGCAATTATCACTCCTGTTTTTATAGTTAGTCATAAAGCAGTTTTCTGAATTTTCGAAGCTCTTTGTTTCTTGAATCGAACTATTTATTGGTATTGCTTGTTGACATTTAAATCGGTTTTGGATAGAAAATTCCAGTAAGTACCAAAGGATGAACCTGGGCAGAAATGAATTTCTGAAGATGCCGGTTTTTTTTACCCATTTCAACATAAATCAGAAATGTGAACGAATTTGGCAGAATTTCACCAAGCTTAACAAATACTGAAAAAATGCCGGTGCTTTTTCTCGGGCATGGGAGTCCGATGAATGCCATCGACGAAAATGAATTTGTGGCAGGCTTTCGTAAAGTAGCCGGAGAAATACCGCATCCTGCAGCCATCTTGTGTGTTTCGGCACATTGGGAAACCCGCGGAACCTATGTAACTGCAATGGAGAAACCAAGGACCATTCACGATTTTGGTGGCTTTCCGCAAGAACTCTATGAAGTTCAGTACCCGGCTTCCGGAAATCCTGAACTGGCAAAAGCAACTCAACACTTAGTTACGGCCACAACTATCAATATGGACGATAAGAGGGGACTTGATCACGGCGCCTGGAGTGTAATTCGGCAAATGTATCCAAAAGCTGATATTCCGGTTGTTCAACTCAGTTTAAACCGGAACATGGCTGCTGGTGATCATTACCAGTTGGCGAAAGAACTATCCGTTCTGCGCGAAAAGGGAGTATTAATCATTGGTAGCGGAAACATTGTACATAACCTCGGTATGGTAGATTGGCGAAATATGAATAAAGTGGGCCATGCCTACGATTGGGCAACCGTAGCCCGGGAAAAGATCAATAAGTTTATTTTAAATGATGATCATCAATCGTTAATCAATTATCGAAATCAGGGTATTGAATTTGGCTTGTCGATACCTACACCCGAACATTACCTGCCCTTATTGTACGTGCTGGCCCTGAAAGGGAAAAACGATACGGTGCAATTGTTTAACGACAAAGCACTCGCAGGTTCACTCACCATGACTTCGGTGAAAATCAGCTCATAATTTTCTTTTGTTCGTTTTACTGAAAGTGCTGAACAAGGGCGGAGCGCCACCAGGAAAAATAGGTCGATTCCAGTTCTTCATAACCTGGAAAGGGATAGAAAAGAAAATTACTATGGTCACCGATGTAGAACCCATCTTCAATTGTACGATAGGGGAGTTCTGTCTGTCGCTCTCTGAGAACTGTTTTTGTTAGTCGTTCACCCGATTGATGCAGTTTAATCAAACATTCGCGTAAATGTGCAGGATTGCGGTACGGCAGGTTTTTCAAAGGCAAAGTTGGATCGTTGGCAAGTTGATTTAACTGTAATTCAACAAAAAACAATTTAGGTACCGAAACGGGTTTGTTCGGATCGGTCAGGAATACGATAAATTCAACCGGATTTAATTTGCTGGCCACCATCGTCTTAAACGGATTGAACTGTTGATACAAATGAATCTCTCTTTTCTTTTCAGGAATATGATCCTTGCTTTTTAGTTCGAGGATTTTCCCATCGTCGGTTACAAGAAAAAGACTTTTCAAAGCTTCCATTGGAATGGACTCAAATACACGGTAAATCGAGAGATAAACCGATCTCTTGGGTTCGCCGTTGTCATAAGGAACCAGTTTTTGATTAATATATTCGAGCGGGAGATCCAGCTTGTCAGGATCAAGTTCAAAAAAAATGGATTGAGAACGAAGGTTCTTTTTCGTTCCAACTGCCAGGTAGTTGCCAAAGTCGGTTGGATTTAGGTGCGATGCGATCAAAGATTCGGGAGTGGCTACCAGGTAGTAATACTTTTTCATGGCAATGGTTTAAAGTTAATAGTTGATCAACAAACAATTAGTATCTGGCTTTTGTCACACCAGTTTTTGCTTTGTACGAAAAACAGGACAAACGGTTTGAAGGTTTTTAACCTTTGACGAGTTTCATTTCAACAAAAAAAAGGGTTCCCGGAACCCCGGAAACCCTTTCTGTATCTTGTAATAATACCGGCTTATTCAGCGATAACTTCAAATTCAATCTCAACCACAACTGCTTTGTGCAGTTTGATGATTGCTTTGTGTGTGCCTATTTCTTTGATACTGTCTTCAGGAATTGTAATCTGCTTGCGGTCGATTTCGAATCCTTTTTTGTTGATAGCTTCGGCCAACTGAATAGTGTTTACCGAACCAAAAATCTTGCCTGAAGAGCTTGTTTTTGCGCCAATCGTAATTTTCTTGGCAACAATCTGTTCTGCAATCCTGGTGGCTTCTTCTTTCAGCTTAGCCTCTTTGTGTGCACGTTGTTTAATGTTTTCAGCCAGAATTTTCTTGGCAGAAGACGTAGCAACAATTGCTTTTTTTTGTGGAATTAGGAAGTTACGACCGTAGCCGTCTTTCACATTAACAATGTCATCCTTACTTCCTAAACGTTCAACGTCCTGTAACAATATAATTTCCATTTCAAGTCCTCCTTTTTTATTTCAACATGTCAGCTACAAACGGCAGTAAAGCAATCTGGCGGGCACGCTTAATGGCCTGGCCAACTTTGCGTTGGTATTTCAGCGAAGTACCGGTAATACGGCGAGGTAAAATTTTACCTTGTTCGTTCAGGAATTTTTTCAGGAATTCCGGGTCTTTGTAGTCTACATATTTGATTCCGTTTTTCTTGAAACGGCAATATTTTTTCTTTTTAATCTCAACTGACGGCGGGGTCAGGTATCTGATTTCGCTTGAACTCTGTGCCATGATTTAATCCTCCTTTTTTTCTGTTTTTTCTTTCTGAAGTTTTCTTCTCTTCTCGCTGTATGCAGCAGCATACTTGTCGAGTTTAACAGTCATGAAACGCATGATTCGTTCGTCACGGCGAGAATCTGTTTCAAACTTGGTTATAAATGCAGGATCGGCTTTGAACTCAAATAAATGGTAAAAGCCAGTTGACTTTTTCTGGATTGGGTAAGCCAGTTTTTTCATACCCCAATCTTCTTCGTGGATCATCTCACCTCCATGTTCGGTGATGATGTCCCTGAATTTTTTTACCGCTTCCTTTACCTGTGGCTCAGATAAAACGGGAGTAAAAATGAAAACGGTTTCATACTGATTCAACATAATCATCTAATTTTTAAATGGTTAAATATTTTTATCCAATTTTTTGGACGTGCAAAAGTAGAAATAAAATGTTATTTATCAAACACTTTGGTGTTTTTTCGGACTAAAGTTTTCGTTTGCCAGGATTAATGATTTTGTTACAAAAACAGTTCAGGACCTGGTTGGATCAAAAGCACGAAGCCGGAATGATTTCTTTTTTTTCCAACTTCGCGCTTCCGACTTCATTTCCAGCTTCTTAGTCGTTGTACCAGTTAATTTTTCGTGTGAAGAACATGGTGAGTGCCAGAACAACAAACAGTCCGATGCTTCCTGCCATAAGTGCATAGGTTTCGAGCTGCATCAGCACAAAAATGAAACCATATGAAAATGTCAATATCAAAGTTTGGATGATTGCATTGGTCCAGTTGTGAAGGAAACTGCGCGAGTACAACAAAACCATAAGCAAAACGGCCAGCGCCGAAATAAGGTAGGCCAGGTTGAACCCGAGTTGTTCGGAAATCGACAATAGCAATAGATAAAATATCAGTACCGAAAAACCAACTAAAATGTACTGGAATGGATGAACCCTGTTTTTGGTAATAACCTCGGTCAGGAAAAAGGAGAGAAATACAAACAGGATAACAAGGATTGCATATTTTGCCGAACGTGAACTTTTTTGGTAATGATCGGCTACTGTAACCAATCTAACTCCAAAATCGGCATCGGTAACTCGGTATTCGTTGTTTTTCCATTGCTGTGGAAAGTTGCGGTTAAAGTTTAGTATTTTCCAGTTTGCCGTAAAACCATCTTTATCAACCTGGTAATCTGCCGGTAAGAAATTACCATCGAACCCCGGATCTTCCCAACTTGATTGAAGCGCAATTTCGGTCGTTTCGCCAAGCGGAGCAAAATTCAGTGATTCAGAACCTTTCAGGGGAAGTTTGAAACTAAAATTGCCCGGAAAACCTTGCAGCGAAAGTTCAGGTAGATTGAGAGAAATGCCGTTGGTGCCAATCAGCGGATTTTCCATTCCCGGCGAAAATGCAAATACGGCCTGGTTCCATTTTAATGATATCTTGTCGTTAATTCCACGCAAATCGCTGATGGAAACCAGTAGTTTCGATTTTTCCCATAAAATATCCTTGGCCGCGATTTTCAGATCACTGAGCTCTGAAATGTCGAATTGACCAGATATCTCTAGTTCTGACTCGTAAACCACGGTTTCATAAATACTTCGTTTTCGTTCCTGAGGAAGGATCTCTCCATTAACTTTTAGAGTTTTTGGAAGCACATAAAACTCACGGGTTTCTTCTTTAACTTCTTTCCCTTCGGTGTCGAAAGTACGTTCGATGTATGGAACCGACAGAACCGGTCCGCGCACGGTTTGCGACAGCGACCACTTTTGCATGACTTCCAATGTTGTGAGTTCGGCAGTTGCCTGACGGTCGTCGATTAACGACAGGATCATAAATTTGGGCACAAGTAAAGCGATAGCAATAATCCCGATTATAAACACCTTGAGTGTAAGTTGCCAGTTGATTGATTTTTGTTTGTCGTTTAACGAATTTTTTGTTTCCATATTTCTTTTATTTAGTGTTGTTGCGCACTTTGAAATTCAAAGTAAATAGATAAAAAAATTAAAGCTGTTTTAATATTTCTTCCAGGGCCTTTAAATGACTGTCGAAAGCGGTTGAGCCTTCATTAGTGATCTCGTACCGGGTATTAGGTTTTCGGTCAATAAATGATTTTATAACATTTATGTATCCGGCGTTCTCGAGCGATTTCAGGTGGCTGGCCAGATTTCCGTCGGTAACGTCCAGCATCTCCTTTAAATCGTTAAAAGAAACTTTTGGATTTACCGACAACACCGACATGATCCCCAGCCGGATTTTGTTGTCGAATGCTTTATTTAGATTTTGAAAACTGTTTTTCACGGCGTTAACCCTTTGGAGAATATTCGTACCTGAAATACATCAATACGCCATAAATAATATGCAGAAGGCCAAATCCAAGGGCCCAAAGCAGAATGCCGATCGATGGCAGAATGGCGGCGACAATTCCGAGTATGAGTTGAAATAGTCCGAGATAGAAAATTTCGTTTCGGGTAAATTTGGCTGCGTTAACCAGCGAGAGGCCATAAAATACCAAAGTTCCCGGTATTACAATCTCATAAAATTCCTTAAATACGAACACTATAATTAACAAGCCTCCACTAAGCAAAGGAACTGAAAGGTTGAGCAACATTTGTCGCGAACCGATATTCCAGAACTTTTTGCCAGCCTTTTTTACCCGAATCGAGGTGAGTATCACAATCGTTATTATCGATAAAGAGAGAATAATACCCGCCAATACAGATAGATCGGCCACAACGTTATTCCCTTTTAACCAGCTAAAAATATGGGATGTAAACAGCAAACTGTCAGCCATAACTGCTCCTGCCAATGCATAAATTCCTACCAGAATTCCTGATAAACCGCTTAAGGTGAGGAAACGGCTCGATTCCTGCATCATTTTTCTGATCTCGCTGATCTCTGACAAATAATTCTCGGTTGTTTTCATTTTTTAAAAGTACTTTGAAACGCAAAGTAAATTAATAAATTTTTAATTTCAAAATTCCTTTGCTTTTTCTGTTGCAAATTGGAGATTTATCCAATTCACATTAATGATAGCCCTTTTGTACTAAGCGTTTAGTTTATTATGCTGATCTTCTGAATGAGGGAAGTGTTGCCTGAATTTATTTTTAGAATATATATTCCGGGCGCCAGTAAACTAACATCGAGCTGATTCTGTGAAAGGTTCTCTCTTTGATATTGAACCTGTCCGGTTAGGTCAAACAGGTAAGCATCAAATAAATTTGGGGCTCCACGAATATATAATATGTCGGAAACTGGATTGGGGAAAACTGAAATGTTGTTGGTCGAGACATATGAAGAATTAGTAATCTGACTAATTTCAACGATTTGTGACGAAGTGTCGCAAGCCAAGATATCGTTGCACACTTTTAATGTAACCGTGTATTCGCCCTTTGTATTAAAAATGTGTTCGGGTTGCCATTCTTCACTGGTTTCCCCGTCGCCAAAGTTCCATAAAACGTAATTGTTTTCCGACGATTTATTTATTATGGCCATCTTGTTCTCATCAAGCTCTACTTCAAATTGTACTTCAGGCTTAATTTGTTCAAATAAAAAGCTACTTATTTTCTGATGGATTGTATCCCAGTATTGATTTGGTCCTTCGGGAGGAAACATACCCGTATTTACACCATAGAATTCATGTCCTTTTCCTTTCACAAAATAGGTTTCATGCGGGATATCTTTATTGGCTAATGCCGTATCGATGCAAAAGCTGCCGTAGGTTTCAGGCATGTTGAAATGTACAAAAGGATTATCCGGGATGGTCCCTTCCAACGGAATTCCTTTTTTGAACGGAACAATGTTATCGTCTTCTCCATGAATCAGAAACAGCGGCGTTGTATTGTCTTCAATTTGTTCGGTATTCCAGGTTGCGCCCCACATCGAAACAACGGCGGTTGGTTTCGATGAAGGTCCAGCAAGGCCAACCGCATCCAGTGCGCCAAGTTCAGGTTCTGCCCGGGCTGACCCGGGAATCTCATTTTCGTGGTCGAGGTACAAAACAGATAGTGCCTGAATGGCACCTGCACTGCTTCCAACCATAAATATTTTAGAGGAATCGATACCATATATTTCTGCATTTTGTTTCAAAAAGCGGATGGCAGCCCGGCCGTCCTGTACCGCGCGGTAACCTGCTCTTTGTGCATTTTTTTCATTAACATTAAGTCCTACAATTATTCCCAGAAAGCGTGCAACATCAGCCCCCATGCCTAATCGGTAATCAATAGTGGCAGTTACATAACCTCTTCTGGCAAATGAGCCGCAAAATGCAATCATGTCGTCGTTTTGCCTCGATCCCAATAAAAATGCCCCACTGTGCGAAAAAATGATGGCAGGTCTTTTGGTAAGGGTATCGTTTCGGGGTACAAAAATATCCATTTCCAAAACCCGCGTTTCAGTTATCGTTTCACCTTCATGGATATTATAGTCAGAAAGAATTTCAATAGGATTATTAAGCCATTCTGCCTGCGCATATTCAACATTTTTGAAGGTATCGCCCGCATCAAAAAGTAAGTCCCGATAACGAAAAGGTTGAGCTGTTGATCCAAGTGTAAAACCAATGGAAAAGATGAGGAGTATTTGTTTCACAATATTCAAGTTGGCTGTGTTTATTGATTTGCTTTCATATTATTTAGTGTTAAATCAGAAACTGAAACAGGCCGGGTTTTTCGTTAAGGTACTCGTAAATAAACCCATTTTCTTCGAGGCGCTGTATCAGTCCCTGGAAATCTTCCTTGCGTTGAACTTCGATCCCTATTACCGCCGGGCCCTTTTCGCGATTGGTTTTTTTCGAGTATTCAAAATGGGTAATGTCGTCGTTTGGTCCAAGCACGATATCAACAAAAGTTCTGAGAGCCCCGGCCCGCTGCGGAAAACGTACGATGAAATAATGTTTTAGTCCTTCGTACAACAGTGAGCGTTCTTTTATTTCTTCAGTACGTGTAATGTCGTTGTTGCTCCCGCTAACAATGCAAACCACGTTTTTTCCTTTAATTTCATCTTTGAAAAAATCGAGCGCTGCAATCGATAAGGCGCCTGCAGGTTCAAGAACAATGGCGTCGCGGTTGTACAATTCAAGGATCTTGGTACATATTTTTCCTTCCGGAACGGGAATGACCTGGTCGACCACCTGGCGGCATATATCGAAAGTTAGATCGCCAACACGTTGAACGGCGGCGCCATCTACAAATTTATCGATAGAATTGAGTGTTATTACTTTGCCGGCTTCCAGTGATGCTTTCATTGATGGGGCGCCGGCAGGTTCGACACCAATAATTTTGGTATGCGGACTCACTTGTTTGAAATAGGCGCCAACACCGGCGGCCAATCCACCGCCGCCAATAGGGATAAAGAGGTAATCAACCTGTTTTTTTGTGTCCTGAAGAATTTCGATTCCCATGGTGGCCTGGCCTTCGATAATTTCACGATCGTCGAAAGGATGGATGAAAACCATACCGTTCTTTTGACAGTATTCGAGTGCGAGTTTGTACGAATCGTCGTAGGTGTCGCCGAGAAGATCGATTTCAACATTGTCTTTCCCAAACATGTTTACCTGACGGATTTTTTGTTTGGGAGTGGTGGCCGGCATATAAATTTTACCAAATATACCCAGTTTACGGCACGAATAGGCAACTCCTTGTGCATGGTTTCCGGCGCTCGCACATACAATTCCCTTTTTGAGTTCTTTTGGCGAAAGGTTAGAGATTTTGTTGTAGGCTCCGCGCAATTTATACGAACGCACCACCTGCAAATCTTCTCTTTTCAGCAGAACATTGGCTTTAAATTCTTCCGACAGGTCCAGATTTTTTTGCAAAGGAGTGTGCAGAATCACTTCGTTTAAGCCGAGTTTGGCTTTTGTGATATCCTGTATCTGAGGAAAATATGGTTGGTCCGAGCTCATTTCAATATTTTTTTCAAAGATAACGATTTAACAGGGGCGCTTGTTTGTATATATCCAATTATAAACCAATTTGAACGAAAGGTATTCTGCTTTTTAGTCTGACTTTTTTTATTTTCCGAAAATTAATAAACAATACTTTGTGGCCGGTCATCCGGATTTTTCCCAAATTCAGTATTTGGAGTGTTTCCCATAGTTAATACCAACTCACCGCCTTCCATAATCTGTTTGTGGGTGATGAACGTTTTTGAGTAGGGTTTTCCGTTCAATTCTGCAGACTGTATATAAAGGTTTAGTTTGCTGTTATTCAGTGCTTTTATTTTAAAAGTTCTTCCTTCATGAAGTGCCAGCTCAACACTATCGAAAAGAGGACTACCAAAAACATACGAACCGTTGGCAGGATTTACCGGGTAAACCCCCATCGAGGAAAGTACATACCAGGCCGACATCTGTCCGCAATCCTCATTTCCGCATAAACCGTCGGGTTGGTCGGTGTACATGGTTCTGCAAATCTCCCGGACTTTTTCAGCAGTTTTCCATTGCTGGCCGGCGTATGCGTATAAATAGGTGGTGTGGTGGCTGGGTTCGTTTCCGTGTGCATATTGACCGATCAATCCGGAAATATCGCCCGAAGCCCCTTCTACCTGACCGGAAGGCAGCGAAAACAGGCTGTCGAGTTTACTGATAAATGCATCTTCACCTCCCTGAAGTTCGATCAACCCTTCGGGATTTTGAGGAACCAACCAGGTATATTGCCAGCTGTTGCCTTCACAGAAATCGTCTTCACGATGTTGCGACGAAATGGGATTAAAAGGTGTTCGCCAGCTACCATCAGAAAGTTTTCCCCGCATAAATTTAATCGTTGGATCGAAGTAATTTTCATAATATTTTGCCCGTTTCGAGAACAGTTCATATTAGATAAGCATCTACAATAACCGGTATTGCATGATAACCTACCATGGTGTTTATTTCGTTTCCTTCGAGGTGCCATACCGGAAGTTTGCCCTGCTGGTCGAAAGCAGCCAGCAAGGAATTAACGATGTCATTAATACGATTGGGCTGAACCAGTGTTAACAGTGGATGCGCCGCACGGTAGGTGTCCCAAAGCGAAAAGACAGTATAATTATCAAAGCCCGGGTTTGTGTAAACTTCCTTGTCGGTTCCGCGATAATTGCCGTTTTTGCCATTAAAACCCCATTTCCTTCAAATTCGATCGGTAGCGGTGAACTCTGTTTTTACTTTGTATTTTGCTATGTTGACAGAATAATACCCGGCTTCAGCCACTTCATCTGCATGTGAGTATTTTGCCTGCCAGTCGTATGGTTTTTCTTCGGTAAAAACAGGAGTGTAATCACCCGATAAAGGCATAAAAAGAACATCACCCAAATCGCCAATTCCGGTACCACCCAGGTGCATGTGTGTAAACCCAATCAATAACGAGTCGGAAAAATGATAACCCGAGCACCAGTCCCAGCCTTGTGTTGGATTATTTGGCCCGAGTTGTACAGCGCCAAAAGGTGTGCTGGCTCCCACAAAAACGTGTCCGTGGTAGTCGCTTCCGATCATCGGGTCCACAAGTTGGGTATAATCGGTTTCTTCAGAATTAAAAGAATTGTTAAAATGAATTAAGGATTACAATTCCCGAATTTTAATATTCCGAAACCATACCGTATAGCCATGATCCTGAAGGCCAATATAACCTTCTTTGTCAATTCCTTCCTGCCATCCAGGGAAATCTTTGAATTTACTATTCGCAACCATTGCATCCCATTCAGGAGTCCATAAAGTGTAGGATACAACTTCAACTCCATTTTGAGTGTGCGTAACTTTGCCATCCTTTACTTTAACCACAATTGTATTCCACTCACCCGCAGGGTGTACGGTTTTCGGATCAGCAGCAATAATATCATAAAGCGAACCTGCCAGGTGGCTGTCCACTTTGTTGTCGGTCGCGTCAACATTATCTAGTACCTGTATTTCGGGAGCCGCGTAATAAACCGGTTTGCCCGGTACTTCGCGAACATTGTAGAATATTCCTGAATTAGCCATTTTACTTGCTTTCCAGTCGATGGATAACTCGAAATTTTTGAATTTCTTCTCTCCAAATACAACGTCACCGTTTGCACCCTGACCCGGTTCCTTTCCTTCCCCGGTAAATACTTTCATCGCATTGTCTTCAATAACCCAGTTTGCCGGCATTTGCGTCCCGTTACATTGTCTCCATCCATCGAAGTTTTTCCCGTTAAATAATAAAACCCAACCTTCTTTTTTTTCCTTTTTCGACAGCTGATTTGATTTTTGGGCAAAACTGTTTGCAGACACTAAAAGTGCCGAGGCAATAAATAATGCAAAATAGATGTTCTTTTTCATAATCACATGTTTGTTCACTTTTCAGTGCATTTTTAAGTTAATAATTGGTTTAAATCCTGACGCTAAAGATAATTATTTAGATGTGTGAATCATAGACGAATATCAGAAAGAATTTTAATTGAAAGCCAAAATTTGTAATGAACCGGAGAAAATGACTGGCACTCATTATTTAAAGCCTGGTTTTAGTATTTTTATATCTGAAATTTATCAAAAATATTGAAAGACAATTAATGACTATGAATACACGACTTTTGCTTTTGCTGTTCTTTCTGTTCGTATTTGCTTGTAACCCAAAGGAAACAAAACAGAAAACGATTCAGGATGCCGGAATAAATATTATGGCTTATTATTTTCCAAGGGAAGAATTTGATATTGACCAGTTGCAACTTGATAAACTCACACACCTGATATTTAGTTTTAGTAATGTAATTGATGGTAGGATGCAGTTCAGAAACGAAGAGAGCGGGAAACGACTCGAAGAACTGGTGCTTCAGAAACAAAAATATCCCGGGTTAAAAGTAATGGTTGCCTGTGGCGGTTGGACCGCGGATGGCTTTTCAGATGCGGTACTGACAGAAGAAAGCCGTAAAGTTTTTATTGCCAGCGCAGTGGATATGATTGAGAAATATCAATTGGATGGGATCGACATTGACTGGGAATATCCTACCAGCGATGAAGCCGGAATAAAAGCGCGTCCCGAGGATAAGGAGAATTTTACTGCATTTATAAAAGGTTTACGCGAAGCAATGAATCAGGTTGGCCGGCCACAAACGCTTACTTTTGCAGCAGCCGGCTGGAAAGGATATTTCAATTTCATCGAACTTCGGGAAGTGATTAAATATGTAGATTATATTAACCTGATGACCTACGATCAGGCAGGTGGGGCAAATCGTTTTACGACTCATCACACGGCGCTGGGAAAGAGAACATTGGCTGATATGGCAAGCACACCACTGGGAATTGAAATGAAAAAACAGAATGCCGGTTTGCCTGAAGGCGTTAATCCCTGGGAACCACAGTCGATGGAAAACATTGTTGAATATTGTATTCAAAATGGTTGTCCGATAGAAAAAATAGTAGTGGGCGCCGCTTTTTACGGCAAGGGCTGGAAAGGTGTGGAACCTGCGGATAATGGACTGTTTCAACAAAATCATGGAGGAATACAAGGAGCAAATTATAGTAAATTGCGGGAAGAGTTCATCGACAAGAATGGTTTTACACGATACTGGGACCCGCTGGCAAAAGCGCCGTATCTATATAATCCGGCTGATAGTATTTTTATTACCTACGACGATCCAGAGTCGGTATCCTTAAAAACGCAATTTGTGATCGATCAGAAGCTCGGTGGCATCATGTTCTGGGAATTGGGTGGTGATACCGAAAGAGAAGGTGGTTTGTTGGATGCCATTTATAAAGAGGTTCATCCATAACCTAATTTTAAGATAGCCGGAAGCTACTTTGCCGATTGCAACAGATTGCTACCTTTGAAGGTATTATTCAACTATATGGCCGATTACTCCATCATATTATCGTATTTCGAACATATTAAAGGTGAGCCACTTAATACAGAGGAGCTTGCCGAAATTTCTACATACTTTAAGAGGGAAACAATTAAAAGGAAAACGCTTTTAATGAAAGCCGGCGATTCGAATACCCGTCATTATTATGTAGAAAAAGGATTACTTCGCTTATTTATTATTGACCAAAACGGAAAAGAATTCAACATACTTTTTGCCCGTGAAAAACAGTGGATCGGAGATTTGGGGACTCCTTCAGAAACACCTTATTTTATCGAGACCGTTGAAAACAGTGTTGTCTTTTCTATCTCGGAAGATAATTTCAATATCTTGTACAAACGATATCTCAAACTATCCAATTACATTCGCAAATCATATGTTTTTCTGCAGAAACGTTTTGTTTCCATTCTTTCAAAAACAGCAGAAGAAAATTATGACGAGCTACTTGAAGATCATCCTGAACTCATCGAACGGCTTCCACAATACCATATCTCTTCTTATTTAGGAGTTACTCCCGTTTTTCTCAGTAAAATTCGTGCAAAAAAATCTAAAAAAGACAAATAAGTCTTTATTTATTAAACTAGTTTATTTTTTTTGACTTTAACACGAGATAGTTTTGCCGTATAATTATTGTAAAACTTAAAATTATTAGTCATGAAAAAATTATTTGTATTAACGGTAATGGTCCTTTTTGCCGTAGTTGCAGCTTTCGCCGGAAATAAATCGGAAGGGCAGTCGACTTTAAAAGTTGACAACAAAGCAAGCAAAGTGTATTGGACCGCTAAAAAGGTAAGCGGCGAGCACTCGGGTTATGTGCTTATAGATGCTGGTTCGGTAGTATTAAAAAATGGCAAACTGGAAGACGCTCTAATAAAAATGGATATGAACTCGATTGAAAATACCGATTTGGAGGGAGAGTGGAAAGATAAATTAGTTGGCCACTTAAAATCAGACGATTTCTTTTCGGTTGAAAAACATCCGATAGCAACTTTTAAAGTAAAATCGGTTAAAACTTCGGGAACTACAAGCGCCGTTAAAGGAGATCTTACGATAAAAGGAATTACCAACGAGATTGAATTCCCGGTAGAAACAAAATTTGAGAAAAGTACCTTAACTGCCAGCGGAACCGCCACACTTGATCGTACAAAATGGGACATTCGCTATGGTTCGGGAAAATTCTTTACCGATTTAGGCGATAAAATGATTTATGATGATTTTGAGATTCGTTTCGAATTAGTGGCAAAATCTACCGATGAACTTACATCGTTATAAAATATTACAGGAAAGCAGTTAATAATGCTCAAATTCCCGTATACGAAGGGAAGGGAGAGACAGAAAACAACAATTTTGAAACCGCGTATGGCCAGGGTTGAGGAGTGAGAGCCCCGGGCCAACGCTGGTTTTAAGGTCGATCAGAAAATAAAACAGTGGGGCGGGGAAAATGAAAACCATATTACACAAAGCAGAAAGCAGGGGTCATGCTGATCATGGATGGTTAAAAACGCATCACACCTTTAGCTTTGCCAATTATTACGATCCCGAAAGGGTTCATTTTGGTACATTACGTGTATTAAACGATGATTATATTGCCGGAGGCAAGGGATTTGGGATGCACCCGCACGATAATATGGAGATCATTACCATTCCGCTTGAAGGCGATCTGCGTCATCAGGACAATATGGGAAACCATGAAGTGATTCGCGAGGGCGATGTTCAGGTAATGAGTGCCGGTTCGGGGGTGTATCACAGCGAATTTAACAACAACCCTGACAAAGCCGTGAAACTTCTTCAGATATGGGTTTTCCCGAATAAGAAGAATGTTCATCCGCGATACGACCAGATTTCGATCCGCGATATTTTCATTAAAAATGAATTTTACCAGGTGCTCTCGCCAAATCCCGACGATCAGGGAGTTTGGATCTACCAGGATGCCTGGTTCAGTCTTGGGACTTTTGATTCCGGGTTACAAACAAATTATCGTTTTCACAGTCCAACAAACGGAGTTTATGCTTTTGTGATCTCAGGCGAGGTAAATATAAATGGGCAGGTATTATCAGAAAGAGATGGTTTGGGAATAAATGAAGTTCAGGAACTGGAATTTACATCTATAAAAGATTCGAGAGTACTGCTGATGGAAGCGCCGATGCAATTAAGTTAAAGGACATGGAAACAATAGAATTACCTACAACAGAAATTACCGAAGACATTTATACTTTATTTAGAAAGCGGTGGAGCCCGAGGGCATTTTTGGATAAAGAAATGCCCCGGTTATTTTTGCCGCGTTCTACCGAAAAATTATCGCGCTACAGGTAAACACAACAATCTTCCCGATAACGCCTGATGACCTGTACGTGGTGGCGCCGGAAAAATGGCCCTGCCGCCCGGGCTTTTCATCGGCTTCGAAATGGAGTGGGGTGGAGCAAAGGCGATTCCGGTAGCATAAATATTTGTGTATACCGGACCTTGGTATGTTTGCGGCCAATCGTTAATACTCCATTCTTCGTATGGTTTGGCATTATAATCAGCATCTACTTTCATAAAACCATTGGTGCAAATTTATATCCTCCGGCATTTAGTCCATTTAATATTGTTTTCAGCAAAAACCGATTCAGTAAAAACGTTGGTCGGGGTAATGTAGCCTCCACGTTTAACAAACGCACCACCTATTCCGAAGTCACCGACCTCGTATTCATTCGAGATCCAGGTTATTTCGGCCATATGTGAAAGCTTGCGTTGTTTTAATCCGAAAGCAATATTGAGTGCATATTCGAAGAAGTAGCAGTTGGACTTCCGGTTCCGATGAGGAAACGTTACTTTTCGCCATTCTTCATCTTTTCGATGCTCTTGCCCAATTCTTCCCAGGCGTGGGCAGCGTGATCACACTTACAAACCGAAACTGTGTTTTTGCCGGGTCCCAGTCCTTCTGTAGCTTCAAAATTCAATTTTGGGCCAGTGGCATTCACCAGGTAATCGTACTCCACTATTCCACTTTGGCCACGCTTATGTTCCGAGGTGTATTCTATATCGATAAATGCAGTATTAGAGCTTTTATCTTCTTCGGGATGAATGGCCACAGCTTTTGCCTAATTTTTTCTTTAGAAACGCGGCAGCGGTGTCTCCGGAAATTCCTGCGACCAGGACAACGACTTTCATAAGCTTGTGATATTAGTTTTTTGTTTAAACAAAATGTAATATTTAAGGTTATCTGAATCGACTGATTTTTGTTATGTTCTCGGGCATGATATGTGACTTTAATTACCCTGTCTGGCAGGTGTTTAGAATCCTTAAAGGGGGTGAAATAAGAAAAGCCGGTTAGTACCGGCTTTTCAATATATAATGAACAAGAGTTCTTAGCAGTCTCCGGGAGTTCCTTCTGCTTGTTGTTTAAACCAGCTTAACGGATACGATGACGGACGTTCGATAGGCATACCGTAAATACGGTCGTTAACCAACGAAGCCAACACGCCAAGTGAACGCGATACGCCAAACAGCACGGTGTAGAAAGTGTATTCCTTGATTCCGTAGTGATACAACAAAACACCGCTATATGCGTCAACATTGGGCCAGGGATTTTTGATTTTACCTATTGAACCGAGAATTGGCGGAACAACACGATACAACTGGTTAGCCAGGTTGATCAGCTTGTCGTCTTTGACATATTTATTTGCAAACTTTTCCTGAGCAGTAAAACGCGGATCTGTTTTACGCAAAACGGCATGTCCGTACCCCGGTATTACACGACCCTCTTCCAAAGTACGTTTGCAATATGCTGCAACCTGTTCGTCAGTTGGAGTATCTGTTTCAAGTTGTTCGATCATTTCAAATATCCAGAAAATAACATCCTGGTTGGCAAAACCATGCAAAGGGCCTGCCAGACCGGTCATCGCTGCTGCATAAGCGTAATATGAATTGCTCAATGCCGAACCAACCAGGTGGGCAGTGTGAGCAGAAACGTTACCGCCTTCATGATCGGCATGAATTAACATATACATACGGAAAAGCCGTCGAATATCTTCTGAATCAAAACCCATCATATGAGCGAGGTTACCGGCCCAGTCCAAACGTGGATTAGGATCAATGTGCTTATCGCCATGGAACATACGACGGTAAATATAGGCTGCGATGTGCGGCAAACGTGCAATCAGGTTCATGATGTCTTCGTAAGTGGCATCCCAGTAGAAATTTTTACCTACACCGGCACGATATGCTTTCTGGAAAATAGATTCTGTAGCCATGGAAAGAATAGCAGCAGCGAACTGTGTCATCGGTTTGGCTGTTTTTGGAAGTGCATCAATCACATCAAAGGTATGCTGTGGTACGTGAGCCCGGGTTGCCAGGTCTTTCGACAAGTTAAGCGTATCCTCCAGGTTTGGTATTTCACCAATCAGCATCAAATACAGGAGTGCTTCCGGCAGCGGTTCATCGTCGTCGCTGAGTTTTGGTAACTTTTCCTGAAGCTCAGGAATTGAATAACCTTTAAAACGGATCCCTTCATCCGGGTCAAGTTTCGACGTGTCGGTAACCAGGGCAGGTATGCCTTTCATTCCGGTAAGGACTTGTCCAAGAGTAACCTGTCCGAGGACTACGTCGGCGTGATCTTTTTTAAGACGCTGGAACTCGGCGGCGCAACGGTTTGCTTTTTGATAAAATCTGTACTTAATGTATTCCATCTGTTTATAGTTTTTAATTTGTTCTTTTTGGTTTAATGCATGTTTTTTATGATCTCGTCAGCAAATTCTGAAGTGGTCAGCAGTGTAGCGCCTTCCATTTGTGAATGAAGGTCGGATGTTACGCGGCGTTTGGCAAATACGTGCTCCATGGCATCATAAACATGCTCGGCTGCATCGTTCCAGCCCAGGTATTCCAACATCATCACCCCCGAAAGAATCAGCGATCCCGGATTGGCTTTACCGGTTCCGGCAATGTTAGGCGCTGTTCCGTGTGTGGCTTCAAATATGGCATAACCACTTTGATAGTTTATATTGGCGCCGGGCGAAATTCCGATTCCTCCAACCATGGCAGCCAACTGGTCTGAAATGTAATCACCGTTCAGGTTCATAGTCGAGATCACTGAATGATCCCACGGATGCAATAACGATTCCTGTAAAAAGGCATCTGTAATACAATCCTTAACAATTACCTTGCCTGACTTTTTAGCTCCTTCCAATGCTTTATCAGCATCTAACTGTCCTTTTTCCTTTTTAATATTTTCGTATTGTCGCCAGGTAAAGGTACTATCTCCAAATTCACTTTCTGCCAGATCATAACTCCAGTTCTTAAAAGCTCCCTCTGTGTATTTCATGATATTACCCTTGTGAACAATGGTAACAGATGGAAGATTTCGTTGAATGGCGTATTCGATAGCTGCTTTTGTAAGACGGACCGAACCATCTTTCGAAATGGGTTTTACACCAAATGACGAGGATTCGGGGAAACGGATTTTGTCCACACCCATTTCGTTGATTAGAAAATCGCGGAATTTTTTGTTGATTTCGTCACCTGCCATGTATTCGATACCGGCGTATATGTCTTCGGTATTTTCACGGAAGATATGCATATCCACCATCGACGGGTAACGAATGGGAGAGGGGACTCCTTTGAACCAGCGAACCGGACGAACACAAACATAAAGATCGAGTGTTTGCCGCAAAGCCACGTTCAACGAACGGATGCCTTCACCTACCGGAGTTTGCAGAGGTCCTTTAATCCCAACCAGGTATTCTTTAAATGCTTCCAGTGTTTCTTCAGGAAGGTAGTTCCCGGTAGCATGATAGGCTTTCTCTCCGGCCAGTACTTCTTTCCAGATCAGCTTCTTTTTATTGCCATAGGTTTTTGCCACTGCAGCATCGATCACCCTCTGCGAAGGCCCGGTAATATCCTTACCGATACCATCTCCTTCGATAAAAGGGATGATTGGCTGATCCGGCACCAACAGCTTTCCATCCACTATCCTGATCGTGTTCGTCATAAGTGCACCAAGTTACAAAAAACAGCTAATTTCGGTTTATTTTCGAGCTATACTAATTTAATTTTTGTTGAAGATTCACGTTTAGTGTTTCCAGGAATTGTTCGGTCGTCAGGTAATCATTTTCGGTCAGATCTTTACCATGAATGAGCAAGGCGAGGTCTTTTGTCATTTTTCCTGATTCAACGGTTTCAACACAAACTTCTTCAAGCGCATTGGCAAAACGGATAAGCTCTTGATTATTATCAAGTTTTCCACGGAATGCCAGTCCACCTGTCCATGCAAAAATGGATGCGACCGGGTTGGTTGAAGTTGGGTTTCCTTTTTGGTGCTGACGATAATGCCGGGTTACTGTGCCGTGTGCAGCTTCTGCTTCCATTGTAAGTCCGTCCGGAGTTACCAAAGTAGAAGTCATCAAACCCAGAGAACCAAACCCCTGGGCAACTGTATCGCTTTGTACATCGCCGTCGTAGTTTTTACATGCCCATACATAACCGCCTTCCCATTTCATGACTGCGGCTACCATATCGTCGATTAAACGGTGTTCGTAGGTAATCCCAATTTCTTCAAATTTTTCTTTGAATTCAGTTTCAAAAATCTGTTGAAAAATATCTTTAAACCGACCGTCGTATTTTTTCAGAATCGTGTTTTTTGTCGACATGTACAAAGGCCATTTTTTCTCGATAGCCATATTCATACACGAGCGGGCAAAACCAATAATCGATTCATCGGTGTTGTACATGGCCATGGCCAAGCCGTCGCCTTCAAAATCGAACACTTCGTGCGAGATTGGTTCGCCGCCGTCTTCGGGAGTAAAACTTATTGTAAGTTTCCCTTTTCCTTTAGTCAGAAAATCGGTTGCACGGTACTGGTCTCCAAAAGCATGACGGCCAATACAAATTGGTTTTGTCCAACCCGGTACCAGGCGTGGCACATTGTTGCAGATTATGGGTTCGCGAAATACGGTCCCACCTAAAATATTCCGGATGGTTCCGTTAGGTGATTTCCACATTTGTTTCAACCCGAATTCTTCCACTCGTGCTTCATCGGGTGTGATCGTTGCACATTTTACACCTACACCGTATTTTTTAATGGCATTCGCTGCATCGATTGTAACCTGGTCGTTGGTAGCATCGCGATGTTTAATTCCCAAATCGTAATATTTCAGATCGATATCGAGATAGGGTAAAATGAGCTTTTGTTTTATGAAATCCCAGATTACCCGGGTCATTTCATCGCCGTCGAGCTCCACGACCGGATTAAGTACCTTGATTTTTTGCATGGTTTTTTTAATTAATTTACTGGTTATCTAATATTTGGTTTTTATGTAATAAGTCGTAGTTCGGATAGCCCCGGTAAACTCCGGGGTAACCGAGCTTCCCTTAATTCTGTTTATGCATTTTGCTGCCTGATCAGGTTTAATGCTGACCCTGCCTTGAACCATTCAATTTGTTGCTGATTGTAGGTGTGGTTCAATTTAATTGTATCGCTTGATCCATCGGTATGTACCACTTCGAGCGTGAGTTGTTTGTTTGGTGCAAAATCAACCAGGTCGATAAAATTGAATGAATCATCTTCGAAAATCAGGTCGTAATCGCTTTCCTTGGCAAAAGTAAGACCCAACATTCCCTGCTTTTTCAGGTTGGTTTCGTGGATACGTGCAAACGATTTGACGATAACAGCTTTCACCCCCAGGTGACGTGGTTCCATGGCAGCATGCTCGCGCGACGATCCTTCGCCGTAGTTTTGGTCGCCAACCACAACTGTTGGAATGCCTGCAGCTTTGTATTCGCGTTGTACTTTTGGCACTTCATCGTAACTGCCGTTCAACTGGTTTTTCACTTTGTTGGTTTCTCCGTTAAACGCGTTTACCGCACCAATCAGCATGTTATTCGAAATGTTATCGAGATGACCACGGAAACGCAACCATGGCCCGGCCATCGAAATGTGGTCGGTGGTACATTTCCCCAGTGCTTTGATCAGCAACTTTGCGCCTGTAATATTGGTGCCATCCCAGGCTTCGAAAGGATACAGCAACTGCAAACGTTTTGAATCGTCGGCTACATTAATTGTTACATTCGATCCATCTTCGGCAGGCGCCTGGAATCCAGGGTCTTCCACATCGAACCCTTTGGGAGGAAGTTCAAATCCACTGGGAAGATCCAGTTTTACGTCTTCCCCGTTTTTGTTGACCAATGTATCTGTTTCCGGATTGAAATCGAGACGACCGGCGATAGCCAGGGCAGTCACCATTTCGGGCGAGGTTACAAAGGCGTGTGTATTTGGATTCCCGTCGGCGCGTTTCGAAAAGTTCCGGTTAAAGGAGTGAACGATGGTGTTCTTTTCCTGTTTGTCGGCTCCTTCCCGCGACCACTGTCCGATACATGGTCCACAGGCGTTGGCAAATACTTTCCCTCCAATTTTTTCAAAGGTGTCGATAAAACCATCGCGTTCGATGGTATAACGGACCTGCTCCGAACCGGGAGTAATAGTGAATTCAGCTTTGGTGATCAACCCTTTTTCTTCGGCTTGCCGGGCAATGGAAGCTGCGCGCGAAATATCTTCGTACGAAGAGTTGGTACAACTCCCGATTAACCCCACCGAGACTTCAAGCGGCCAGCCATTTTCGGCGGCAACTTTTCCCATTTCAGAAATAGGAGTGGCGCGGTCGGGAGTGAACGGCCCGTTTACATGGGGCTCAAGTTCCGAAAGATTGATTTCGATGAGTTGGTCATAGTATTTTTCAGGATCGGCGTACACTTCCGGGTCGGCATCCAAATTATCTTTAATGGTATTGGCTAATTCGGCCAGATCGGCACGGCCGGTGGCTTTCAGATAGCGTTCCATGCTTTCGTCGTAAGCGAAAATACTGGTGGTTGCCCCCACTTCGGCACCCATATTACAAATGGTCCCTTTTCCGGTTGCAGAAAGCGACTTGGCGCCTTCTCCAAAATATTCGATAATAGCGCCGGTACCGCCTTTAACGGTTAGAATTCCGGCTACTTTTAGGATCACATCTTTTGGAGCTGCCCAGCCATTTAAACGTCCGGTAAGTTTTACCCCGATCATTTTTGGCATTTTAAGTTCCCAGGCCATGCCGGCCATTACATCAACGGCGTCGGCACCACCAACGCCAATGGCAACCATTCCCAGACCACCTGCATTAACGGTGTGAGAGTCGGTTCCGATCATCATTCCACCGGGGAAAGCATAATTTTCGAGTACTACCTGGTGGATAATTCCTGCACCGGGTTTCCAGAATCCGATTCCATACTTATTTGAAACCGATTCAAGAAAATCATACACTTCCTTGTTGGCACTTTTTGCAACAGTCAGATCCGCTTTTCCTTCAACCTGTGCCTGAATCAGATGATCGCAGTGAACTGTGGAGGGAACTGCGGTGCGTTTTTTCCCTGAATTAATAAACTGAAGTAAAGCCATTTGGGCAGTGGCATCCTGCATGGCTACACGGTCGGGGGCAAAATCAACATAATCTTTTCCTCTGCCAAAAGATGCCATATCCTGCGTTTCAAACAGATGTGAATATAAAATCTTTTCTGCATAGGTCATCGGACGGTTTAGCAGTTTTTTCGCCTGATTTATTTTTTCAGGCAGTCCGGCATACACTTTTTTAATTAGATCAAGATCAAACATAAGTATCCTATTTATTCGATTATTTTTTCATTTTTTCCAAGGTCACAAATTCTAACAACCACTCCTTTGAAAAGTTGATGGAATTGTCCTAAAAAGTTCAAGTATTTCAATTTTTTAAAGATGGATCTTTGGCCCCTGTAAAAAAAGGAAATTTGCCGCTTTCGTTGTGTAACAAATATCACATAGATTACTATGTATTTTATGTTACACATCATCCCTAAAAGGGCGATTAAGATAGTAAAATCTTACGATTTAGCGAAAGCTAAATTTCAATAAAACCATACTTGGATCAACAATTCAGAATAACCGAAGCATAAGCGAATAAACACAATTTTGTCTGATTTCCGGTGTTTAATTCCCGATGAACATAATTTAGGATTGGTTTCAGTGTATCGTTAAAATGGTATTTTACTGACTCACCATTTAATCACTCAGATCGTCACGGGGAAACATCACTTTACTTTAAATAATTAATATAGCGGTTTCGGGATAATTTTGATTCATACATTTTTATTTGAAACTGAATCTCGAACTTCTCAAAAATCTGCTATATTTCGCCTCTTGAAATATTGTAACATTTTATAACCCAAAAATGAAAAAATTGATCCAATTTGGCGAAACCGTTGAAGGTTACACTATTTCGGTTTTAAACGAGCGTGAAATCCGTGCAGCTGCGGGAATGCTTTTCATGCTCATGTTTATTTCTATTCAGCGAGCCGCCAAGCAATTTATTCGGCTAAGCAATACCCGAAATTTTTTAGTATCAGATTTTTACGATGCAGGAATCGGGTAACCAGCCCTGGTTCCCATCGGCTAATTTAATCTCTTTCCAGTTACTTAAACTGTCGGTGACCTGGATTTTCAGCCCTTCGTAGATCAGAAACAGATCGGTTCCTGTTTCTGATGGCGAGCTTTTTACGGTTACGCGCGGACAAAAAACGATGGCGTGATCGCGGGTATTGATCTTTTTCTTCTGCTGTGCAGCAAGCGAAAAGGTAAATCCCGAAAACACGATTGCTACAATTCCGATCCAGAAGCCCAGTCGTTTAACAGCTACGCTGCGGCTAAAAAAGAAAAAGCCGAGCAGAAACAGAAACAGGAGAAATGCCGAAACACTGATGATTGCCCAGGTATCGGCAGGGTATTTATTTGCCACTGAAGTTCTCCATCGCAAAAAGAAAGGTTGTGGCAATTCTTCAATTTTTGTGACTACAAACTGGTTGGCTATTTTCAGGTTAAACTCAATGTCTTCGTCCTGCGGGGCCAGTACTTTGGCACGTTCGTAATTCAGGATGGCGTTGTTTACATCGCCGGTTTTGTAATATGCATTTCCGAGATTAAAGTAGAGTTTGGCCGATTCTTCTCCATTGTGCAGAATTTGTTCGTAAACCGATACAGCCTGCTGGTACTCCTCTGTTGTGTAAAAATTATTTGCCTTTTCCCATAATTCACTGTTGCTTTCCTGAGCAAACAGGAAAGAAGGGAAGAGGAATAATATGATTGCGATCCTAAATTTCATCTGTTTCTTAATTGAATCAATCAAGTTCTTATTTTTTAATCTGTTTCTCGAAGCGGCTCATGGTCGACTCCGCTTTTTTATACAATTCGTGGCGTGCTTCCGATCCGCCCGAAGGCGCATAACGTGCAAATTCACACTGATCGATCACATCTACAAAATCATTGATTACTTCTTCAGTCACATTCTTTTCGCGCAAGCGGGCCAGTGCGTTGTCGCGGTTTAGCTTGGCTACCGGAATCCCTAATTTATCGCTCAGGTATCCCCAGAAAGCTTTCAAAATAGCGTCGTGGAAGGCTTCGTTGTTGTTTTGTTTCATAAAACCGGAAGCCGCTTTTAAACGTTTGGTGGCCACACGGTTGGCTTTTTTATTACGCATTAACGCGATGTTGGCGTTTTCGCGTGCTTTTTTACGGTACACCAGGTATAATACAACAAATGCCAAAGCACTTGCCAAATATATGAGATAGAACAAGTTGCTACCGTAGAAAGTAGCCCCCATTGGATGGAGATTTGCTTTTCCCTGCTTGATAAAACGAATGTCCTGACCAATTAGCAGCACGTCTTCTTTTCGTAAAGAACTTACTACGGTAGCGGATTGTTCCTGGCTTCCTTTTTTTACATGAAGCTGATATTCGGGAGTTGATTTGGTAATGTATTTTCCACTGGCCGGATCGAAATACGCAAAGCTGATCGACGGAATAGTGTAATCGCCTTCGAAACGGGGCTGGAACAGGTACTCGATGGTTTTGGTCCCTGAAACTCCGTTATTCCCGGCCTTTACATTGTCGGTGGCACGTGGGTCGTACACTTCAAAATCGCTCGGTAATTTCAGCTCAGGCGTGCGAACGAGCCGAATGTTCCCGTTACCAGTAATTTTTAAAGTCAGCGTGACGGCATCGTTTGTTGTAACATTTTCGCTGCTGATGTCGGAACTGATGTTGAATTCGCCAACACCTCCCATAAAACTGGCAGGAGAAGGAGGCAAGTCTTTTATGTTCACCGTTACCGGGTCGCTGGTCATCCGGGCTTTCACGGTTCGGTAGTTATCAAAAAAATCGTCGAAGAAACTACGGGCTGCAGTGCGCTGACGAACCAGTAAGGCCATGCTGAAGGGGTCTATTTTAATCTGTCCGTTTTGTTGCGGGAACAGGATGGTTTTTTTCAGCACACCCACCTGGTAAATTTTATCATTATAAACTTCACGCGTAAAGTTAATCTGTTGCGGAATCTCAATGTCCTGTGTATAAAATCCTTCGTAGGTGGGCAGGTTAACTTCATCGAAACCGGCAATCGGGATGTTCGGATTTACGTATAATTTTACGGTGGCAATAATCTGCTCGCCACGGAAAGCGCTTCGTTTGTTCAGGTCGACACGCACAAAAAGATTGTCTTTCCCAAGATCGACATCGGCAGCCGTGTTGCCTTGCGGCTGAGCTGCACCGCCACTGCCACTATTTTGCTGTGCCGGTTGCGACTGTGCTTTTACCACCTGGAGTTTCAGCGAATTCGATTCGATCACTTTCCCTCCAACTTCAATCGATGCCGGGCGGATTTCGAAACTACCTTCTTTGCTCGCCCTTAAAATATAGGTGAACGAATAGGTTATTTCGGTGGTTGTCCTTCCGTTTATACTTTGAATACTTGTTGACTGACTGGTGCTTGGCCCCATCAGAATCTGGAAATTATCCGATAATCCGGGAGGTAGCTGCAGGTTCTTCCCGCGTTGGTTCAAGGTAAAACTCAACCTGAATTGTTGTCCGTTTTCCACAGCCGTTGGCGCCGACATGATAAAGCGCGTGTCTTCGGCCCGGGCTGCCAGAGCCAGACTCAGTAATAAAATGTATGTTGCGAGTGTCCTAATCATTTTCAGCTTACAAAATTATTAATTTTTAGCTATGAACCCCGTGCAATGTGCCGCAAGCTTAACATCTCAAATCTAACTACATTCTTTGTAAGTAGTTCTTCATCTTTACTTACCATTCTTTTTCCGTTCGGGTTCGTTTGGCTTTTGCTGCCTTTTCTTTCTTTACTTTATCCTGAATATCGCGTTCGTCGTTTTGCAAAGCCTGTAATAACTGCTCGGCATCCTGTTTTGAGATTTTATTCTGCTGAGGCTGCTGCTGTTGTTGATCTTTATTTTGCTGATCCTTGTTTTGATCTTGCTTATTCTGGCCCTGGTTTTGCTGCTGATCTTTATTTTGGTCTTCGTTCTGGTCCTGATTCTTGCCTTGATCTTTATTTTGATCCTTATTCTGATCTTTGTTTTTGTCTTGATTCTGTTGTTGTTGCTCCTGCTGTTTTTTCAGCATTTGAGCATAGGCGAGGTTGTATTTGGTTTCCAGATCGGAAGGATTGTCGCGCAGCGCCTTTTTATACGATTCGATACTTTCGTCGAGTTTTTGCTGCATCAATTGCGTATTGCCGAGGTTGTGGTTTGCGCGGGCACGATCTACTGGCACTTCCATTTTCCCGGCTAACTCCGAGAATTTAGCGCCAGCTTCGTCAAAACGCTGTTGTTTGTATAACGCATCTGCCAGGTTGTAATTCCATTTCTGATCGTTTGGGCGTTTATTCAACGCTTTCCGGTATTCGGTTTCAGCATTGCTGAATTTTACCGAATCAATGCGGGTGGTGTCGCGAACGCCGTCCATAAACAGCCGGTTTCCGCTGCGAACAAACTTTCGTTCGTTTTGCCCAAAAACATGAGTGGCAATCAAAATCAGAAATACTATATAAATAATTCGTTTCATTGTCTTCTTTTCTTCATTTGTCCAACTTCAACCTACCTGGTTTTAAACAGGTGAATGTTTTTTAAATACTTGTTTTTACGATCGAGGATCACAAACTCTAACAAGAGCAGGAACAAACCCACCGCAAAAAAATACTGGAACTGGTCGTCGTATTCCGAGTAAGTGCGTGTTTCCATTTCCTGTTTTTCCATTTTATTGATCTCGTCGAACAGCGAATTCAGTCCTACCTGTGCGTTGTTGGCACGTACATAAATTCCCTTTCCGGCTGCGGCTATCTGTTCCAACATTTGTTCGTTCAATTTGGTAACCACCACGTTTCCATCGCGGTCTTTCAAATAATCGGTTTGTCCGTTCCTTAATACCGGGATTGGCGAACCAGACGGTAGCCCCATTCCGATCGTGTGAACTACAATTCCATCATCCACCGCAGCTTTGGCCGACGAAACCGCATCATCCTCGTGGTTCTCGCCGTCGGTAATTACAATGATAGCCTTGTTGGCTTCTCCATCAGGAGTGAATGATTTGTGTGCCAGATCGATAGCGGATCCGATAGCCGTTCCCTGTTTTGGAACGATTTGCGTATTTACAGCGTTCAGAAATAATTTTGCCGAATTATAATCGGTGGTAATGGGTAGTTGCGTGTAGGCATCGCCTGCAAACACAACCAACCCGATCTTGTCATCTTTTAAGCGGTCAACCAATCTTGAAATCGCTCTTTTGGCCCGTTCGAGCCGATTGGGCTGAATGTCTTCTGCCATCATACTGTTCGAAACATCAAGCGCGATGATTAGTTCAACCCCTTCGCGTTTAACGGTTTTTAATTTCGATCCAAATTGCGGACGCGCGATTCCTGTTATGAAAAACGCCAATGCCAGCATTAAAATGATGAATTTCAATATTGGCCTGCCTTTCGATGTGTAGGGCATCAGTGTGCTGAGAATTTCCTCGTTCCCAAATTTTTTCAGGGCACTCCGGCGTGCTATTCTCGACCAGGTAAAAATCATGGTGAGCACGGGAATGATCAACAAGCCCCACAAAAATTCGCCATTTCCAAACCTAAACATTTCCATACTTTCACACAATTAAGGGATGCTACGAAATATAGTTTCGCGAAGCACCAGGCTTAATATTAAAAACAAAGCACCCAAAAGCGCGAAGGGGAGAAATTCTTCGGATTTTCTACTGAATTCGCGTACTTCGATTTTCGATTTTTCGAGTGCATCAATTTCTTTATAAATCTCTTCGAGTTTTGTATTGCTGGTTGCCCTGAAATATCTTCCATCGGTGATGGTCGAGATTTCCTGCAACGTTTTTTCATCAATTTTTACTTCCATGTCGCGTACCTGGACCTGTTCGCCAAACGGCGTTTGAACACGCACAGGGTAGGGTGCAGTCCCGATAGTTCCCACACCAACGGTGTAGACCCTGATCCCAAAGGTTTTCGCAATTTCAGCAGCGGTAACCGGCGCTACTTCTCCGCGGTTGTTCTCACCGTCGGTAAGCAAGATAACTACCCGGCTGATAGCTTCGCTGTCTTTTAAACGGGCTACTGCGGTTGCCAGTCCGTTGCCAATTGCTGTTCCGTCTTCGATCATGCCGCTTTCGATGTCTTTAAAAAGGTTGAGCAGAACAGCACGGTCGGTGGTCAGCGGGCATTGTGTAAACGCTTCACCGGCAAAAACCACCAATCCCATCCGGTCGTATTCGCGACCTGAAATAAATTCCATGGCTACATTTTTGGCCGCTTCCAGTCGGTTGGGCTGAAAATCCTGGGCAAGCATCGAGCTCGAAATATCGAGTGCAATCACGATATCAATTCCTTCGGTGGTTTGTTTTTCCCAGTTTCTGGAAGATTGCGGCCTTGCGAGTACCACCACAAAAAAGCCAATTGAGAATAAAAGCGAAACAAAGACCAGGTGCCGCAGGTAATGTCGTATTGTTTTTGGCGCTTTGAACACTGAAGCAGTAGTAGATACCTGAATGCTGGCAGTACTTCGTTTCTGTCGCCAGATGTACCACAAAGTCATGGGTATCAACACCCATAAAATATGGAACAATTCGGGGTTTTTAAATGTCAGTCCTTCAAACATCTTCTCCTATTTAATTTCTACTTCTTCAACATTATTATCGTCTTTACCTTTGCCTTTTTCTTCGCCTGTACCTTTTTTAAGTTCTTCTTCCTTGGTTTCGTTTACAAAAAAGTAAGCATTTACCAGCGAAAGATTATCGTCGTCGGGGAGTGGCTCGTATTTCGCAAATTTTACCAGGTCGGCCAGTTGTAAAATCTGACTCAGGTTACCCAAAGCTTTATCGCTTAACAAACCTTTTTGTTGACGGAAACTTTGCAAGATTTCGTCGGTAACCTGTTCCATTGCGCGTATTTCGAAACGCTCCTCAATGTAAGTCCGAAGGGTATCAGTGAGTTCTGAATAGTATAGTTTCTTTTTCCCTTTTTGCCAGATTTTTTCGTCTTTTATCCGGTCGAGCTCCCGCAACGCAACCACATGTGGCGGCAGTTTTGGTTTCTTCGGAAGTACAAACAGAGGCTTGTTCTTTTTCTTCCGTTTAATCGAATAAAGCAGGAAGAAAATGATGGCGCCAATAAGGATCACTCCCAAAATATAAGGTGTTACTTCTTTTAAGGTTAGCGGGGCTCCGTAAGGCATTTTAATGTCGGTTGGGCCTTTGGTGGTATCAATTTGCATCGAGTGCACATTAAGAGTAACTCCGTTGCTCGGAACCGAGTCGATGTTTCCATCGGCATTGATGCCAAACCAATAGGGCGGAATCCGGTAACTGCCACTGTCGAAACAGGTGATGGTATACGAGCGGATTTGTTTGATATTATCGGCTTTATTGCCTTCAAAAGTATCAATATCGGTGTGTCCTAAAACTTCGATGAGCCCGGCAATGGTATCGGGCACCTGTGGAAAAGAAACGTCAACACTTTTCGGATGGTCGATCTCGAGAAACAGCTTTACCTGGTCGCCCAGTAAAATGTTGGCCGAATCGAGACTGGCCGTGGCTTTTATTTGCTGGGCCCGGGTATTTCCGGTTAGCAATGCCAACATCAATAAACCTAATATTTTTAATTCTAATCTCATTTGTTTTACTTCAAAGCCCTTTTTCTGAACAATGTCATCAGCGATCTCACGTAATCTTCGTTGGTGTTCACCGACACATAATCGACCCGGCACTTTTTAAACATTACATCGGTTTTTTTTGCATGATCGAGCCACCACTTTTGGTAACCCTGGCGTGTTTTTCGCGAACTGCTGTCTACCCAAATGTATTCGCCACTTTCCGCATCTTTTAGTTTGATCATCCCAATTGATGGAAGCTCAGTTTCACGCTCGTCGTAAATCTTCAGGGCAACCACATCGTGTTTGTTATTGGCAATCGAAAGCGCCTGTTCCAGTTCGGGGTTGTCGTCGATAAAGTCGGAAATCACAAAAGCAGTACACCTTTTTTTGATCGCGTTGGTAAGGTACTTTATTGCTGCGGCAACATTTGTTTTCCGGTGTTCGGGTTCGAAATCGATCAATTCGCGAATGATTCTTAAAATATGGCTTTTCCCTTTTTTGGGTGGAATGAATTTCTCTATTCTGTCTGAAAAGAAGATCACTCCAATTTTGTCGTTGTTCTGAATAGCCGAGAATGAAAGTACCGCCGAAAGTTCTGTGATCACATTTTTCTTTAGTTTCTCGAAACTTCCGAACTCGCGCGAACCGCTCACATCAATCAGGAGCATCACCGTAAGTTCGCGTTCTTCTTCAAAAATTTTAACGAACGGATGATTGTATCGGGCTGTAACGTTCCAGTCGATGTTGCGGATATCGTCGCCAAACTGGTACTCGCGTACTTCTGAAAAGGCCATACCCCGGCCTTTAAACGCACTGTGGTATTCTCCCGCAAAAATATTCCGCGAGAGTCCACGTGTCTTAATCTCAATCTTCCGTACTTTTTTTAATAAATCAGTCGTTTCCATAAAGCCCCCTTTCCCTTCGGGTCTTTTCCCCGAGGGGGAAAAATTAAAAAACAGGTACTATGCTCAAATACTTCATCTTGCATTGTTTTTACTTCTTATTCTCCCCCTTGGGGGAGTTGGAGGGGGCTGTTTTAAGGTACTTCCACCGTGTTCAGGATATCGGTAATAATTTCTTCCGAAGTAATGTTATTTGCTTCTGCCTCGTAACTCAGGCCGATTCGGTGACGGAGCACATCGGGGCAAACCGCACGCACATCTTCAGGAATTACATAACCGCGGCGCTTAATGAAAGCAAAAGCCTTGGCAGCCTGTGCCAAACTGATTCCTGCCCTTGGAGAGGCTCCATACGAAATCATATCCTGGTACTTCCCGAGTTTATATTCTTCGGGCTCGCGGGTGGCAAACACAATGTCGACAATGTAACGTTGGATTTTTTCATCCATATACACATCTTTTACTACATCGCGGGCTTTTATAATATCTTCTGTCTTTAGAATAGTTGATGTTTCAGGAAAAAGGCGGAGCAGGTTTTGGTTGATGATCTGGCGTTCCTCTTCCTTTTTGGGATAGTTGATCACCACTTTCAGCATAAAACGGTCGACCTGCGCTTCGGGCAGCGGGTAAGTCCCTTCCTGTTCAATCGGGTTTTGTGTAGCCATAACCAGGAAAGGCTCATCGAGTTTAAATGTATTGTCGCCGATAGTAACCTGGCGTTCCTGCATGGCTTCGAGAAGCGCCGACTGAACTTTTGCGGGGGCACGGTTAATCTCATCGGCCAAAATAAAGTTGGCGAAAATGGGCCCTTTCTTAATGCTGAATTCTTCTTTCTTCTGACTGTAAATCATGGTTCCCAAAAGGTCTGCCGGCAGCAAGTCGGGTGTAAACTGTATACGCGCAAATTTAGCACTGATGGTCTGTGCCAATGATTTGATCGCCAAAGTTTTTGCCAGCCCGGGAACCCCTTCGAGCAAAATGTGCCCGTTGGATAGAAGTCCAATCATTAAACTCTCGACCAGGTGTTTCTGACCTACGATCACTTTGTTCATCTCCATCGAAATCATATCGACAAAAGAACTCTCTTTCTGAATTCTCTCGTTCAATTCTTTTATGTCAACAGCTTGTGTCATATGCTTATAAATTTTTCGCTGATTTTACGAAGGCACGAATTTAAAGCATTATGATGTTTATTCCCCTATTCATTTGTTAAAAAAAATTAAGTTAAGCGGAATATAAAAGTACGGTTAACAAAGAATAACAGTTTATTAAGAAAGTATTTAGAAATCATTGACATTTATGGTCCTCCAAATTGTCTTCTGATTTTTGTAGGTTTACATTTTAAACAGTTAATTTCTGTTATATTGGAAGAAACTGAAGCATTGGAAAAGGCGGACAACCCGCGTTTGCATGTGGCTTTACGCATTTTTTTATACCTGGTAGCTGTAATTTTTGGAATGGGCCTATTCCAGTTTATCGGAATGCGTTTGGCTGGGATTGGTATCGATGAAATTGCAAAAGGCCGGGAACTTAATGCGGCAGTTAAGATGCTGATGGAGTTAATAAGTTTAATTCCCTTGTTTTTAGTTTTATCAGTTTTATTGGAGTGGCCATCATGGAAGAATTGATGATGCGGGGTTATATTCTGAACAATCTTTTAACGGTTACAAATAAATACGTGGCGTTGCTGATCAGCTCGGCGCTTTTTGCGGCCCTGCACAGCATGAATCCCGGTTTATCGGCAACGCCAATTGGTAAACCAATGATGAGCGGAGGTGATTTTGGTTTCGAAGGTTCGGTAGTTTGCACAATTTTGTGTGCAGCATTGGCGATACTGATCATCATTTTTTATGAAAGAAAGTCGATCGAAAAAACGATGGTGGGGGTATAATAAAATTTATAGACATTTTATGGCACAGCGATATTTCCTGCAATGTAGTTACAAAGGTACCCGTTACCACGGCTGGCAGATTCAGCCCAATGCCGTTTCGGTGCAGGGTGTAATGGAAAATGCACTCACTACTTTATTGCGGGAACCGGTTGCCGTGGTAGGCGCCGGTCGGACCGACACCGGTGTGCATGCTTCGTTTTATATGCTTCACTTTGATCTGACGAACCCGATTCCCCCAAACTACGACCTTATTTATAAATTGAACAGTTTTTTGCCTGAAGACATCGCCGTTCAAAAGGTTTGGCTGGTGAACAACGAAGCACACGCGCGTTTTAGCGCCACTTCGCGTACGTATCATTATTTTATTTCGACCGAAAAAAATCCATTTACAACCGAAACGTGTTTCCAATATACTTTGCCTTTGGATATGGACGCAATGAATAAAGCAGCGCAAACGCTTTTCGATTACAATGACTTTACCAGTTTTAGCCGCTTACATACCGATGTGAAGACCAACAATTGTAAAATTTTCAAAGCTGAATGGAAAAGGAAAGGAGCCAGCCTCTTGTTTGTTATAAAAGCAGACCGATTTCTCAGGAACATGGTTCGCGCCATTGTAGGCACCCTTCTTGAAGTGGGAAGAGGCAAACTTACAGTGGAAGAGTTCAGGCAAATTATTAGTAAACAGGACCGCGTAGCAGCCGGTGCTTCGGCCCCAGCACAGGGCTTGTTTTTAGTAGATATTGAATATCCAAAAGATATTTTTTCTATCGATTAAGACTCAGAATTAATTTCTGAAATTATTGAAAAAAGCTTCAGCATCCGATAAATTTTCCAATCCCAGGATCCAGCATACCTCGGCAGTATCAGAAAAATCGAGTCCGCCGGCTGCCACGGCTTCATTATTGTAGCGCCCGTCTTTTCCATTGTATCGATTTCCCAGTTCAATCGCTAGTTTCCATGTTTTTATCAGCGCCGGATCGTTAATATATCTTTGCCATTCTGTAAATTCGGGCGACCGAAATCCCGGGCTGCCGTTTCCAACCGCGTTTCCATCAGGTATTTTATGATAGTCGGTGTTTGCTTTTACAAATGCCAACTGTTCAGGTGTGGTTACATCCTCATTCCAGTTGCTGTGCTGAACCACATGAATGTGTTTTTTTGTATCGGTGTTTGGGAACTCATCTTGAATAGTTTTTAGTACTGCGTAGGTAAAGTCCGACTGTCCGGCTTCAGCAATCCAAATGTCACCTCCTTGTTTTAGTGTAGCAAACGCTTTCTTTTTTACCTGCTGAATTGCTGTCTTAAAATCGCTGTGTGCATCACTCCAGTTTTTCCCGAACGAAAGTTGAAACAAATCGTTTGGTGGGACATACAAACCATCTTGTATCCCGTAAGCGCCGGCCACAGCATGATAATTTATTTTTGAACAAGCGGCATTGTTCAACATCGTGCGAAAAGCAGCTACCGAATGCAGATCGTCGACATCGGTTTTACAATCGTATTGCACGAGCAACAGGTCCCTTTTCATGTCGATCCGGGGAGTTGTGGTTGTACTTTGATCCTGGGCTTTGATGTGAAATACAATTATAAACAGCGCACTGACAGTAAATAAAAGGTTTTTGGATTTCATAGTTTCGTTTTTTAAGTATTTGAATTTTCAAGGACAAACTTTTGCCTACAAAATAGTCAATATTTTGCCAGATGTCGAGGCATGGCAGTTTAAATTCTTTATCAACAAAACCTAAAAAGAGTAAACAACGCTTGTATATCTAAAATCTTTGTCCCTATCTTTGATCACGAATTTTGGTTCGGAATTTCACAGCCTGTGAAACCGATTAAGAGGGAATCCGGTGCAAAACCGGAGCTGTACCCGCAGCTGTAAATCCCAATCGTTAATTCGATTAGTGTTGTTGAACTACAAGCCACTGTCTCGCGCAAGGCGAGATGGGAAGGCCCAACAACCGGGATGAGCCAGAAGACCTGCCTGAATTCTTGGTATGTTTAAGCTTCGGGATAAAAGCTTGAGAAATATTCAAAAAGTATTTTTCACCGGTTTATCCAAAGCTCCTTAAAAAGTATGTGATGGGGAGGTTTGTGTTTATAGGATTCTTGTTTCTGGCAGTATTGCCTGCATTCTCGCAAGAGATGCTTTCTGTTTCCGACTCTGTGGTTTTGGACGAGATTGTGAGTTATGGCAGCCTGCGAAAATATCAGGCCGGCTCAAAAATCGAGTCGATTGGCAGTGAGGCTTTTTTACTCACAAAAGGCGACGATTTGGAACAGCTTCTTTCAAAAACACTTCCGATTGCTTTTAAAACCGATGCCGGTGGTTTGTCCACTATTCGGATCAGGGGAACCGGTTCGGGTCACACCAGCGTCAACTTTGGTGGAATCGATCTCAATTCACTCACGCTGGGGCAATCTAATTTTAGTAACGTGCCTGTTTATTTGTTTGATAACGTGGGCGTTCAGTTTGGCAGCGCCAGCTCTGTAAACGGTTCGGGAAGCATTGGCGGCGCAGTTCATTTGGGCTTGGACCATAACTGGACTGAAGGTTTTCGGGCCGAGGCACGATTGTCGAACGGTTCGTTTGGCGAGCAGTTATACGGAACAAAACTTTTTGCCGGAAACGGGAAGTTCGAGAGTGTAACACGCGCATATTATTATTACAAAACCAACAATTTTTCTTTTCTGAACACCACTTACCGCGATTTTGAAAACGGAATTTTTGAAAAAGAGGATGTTCAGAGAAATGCCAGCCTCGAACATTACGGGGTGCTCCAGGAATTAAATTACCGCCTGGAGCCGGGTGAATATTTCTTCGCGAATGTGTGGCTCGAACACGACTGGCGACAAAACCAGCAAAACATGCAAACCAATCTAAACAATCCGGATTACGTGGAAGAATACCTCGATGAACATGTCCGTGTTTGGGCTGGCTATAAAAATCATAAAAACAGGTTGAAGTACGAAGTGAACGGAGGTTACGTCAGCGACAATGCCGTAAATAACGGAAACTCCACGGATACAATACGCACTCGCCGCTGGATTGCTGAAGCCATACTTGAACACGGCTTTTCAGTAAATACTTCCTACAAAATCGGCACAAAAGTAATGCGTATCAATCCAATGGTTTACGCTTACGAAAGCTCATTGGATCATGAGAATCGGATGGATATTTACGCCTCTTTTTTTCAGCGCATTCTCAATACAATTTCTGCTACGGTCAACCTCCGGCAGGGATTTGTAAGCAATTACAAGGTGCCTTTCACCCCATCGGTTGGGGCAAGTTGGCTGGCTTTATCGGAAGAAAACTGGGTACTCAATTTTACAGGAAATATTTCGAGAAGCTACCGGGTCCCCACTTTTAACGACCGTTTTTGGGTGCCGGGCGGCAATCCCGACCTGAAACCCGAAAAGGGAATGAGCTATGAATTGGGCTCGCGCTGGGACTACTGTAACAAGTCACTTTCAGGAAATATAAAAGTGAATGTTTTTCAATTAAATATTGATGACTGGATATTGTGGAAAAACGGTGGCTCGTTCTGGTATGCTGAAAATGTGCAGAATGTAGTGAGCCAGGGAATTGAATTTATGACCGGCTGGAAATTCAATCTTTTTAATCTTCCTTTTGCCAGTGGCTTGAATTACACTTTTACCTCCACGCAAAGAGTGAAATCGCTTAATCAAACCAATTCCTTAAAACGGCAGATGGAATACGTGCCCCTGCACAGCGGCAATTTCTTTTTAAACACAAGCTGGAATAAATTAATCGTTGGAGTGGATGGAACTTACACAGGTGAACAATACACCGATGAGGATGATAAAAATGTTCTGGAGCCATATTTCCTGCTGAATGCGAATGCATTGTATGAATTTAAAATAAATGCCAAAAACAAGGTTCTGCTAAGCGGAATGATCCAAAATATACTGAATACCTCCTATCAGTCGGGCTGGGGCTACGCAATGCCGGGGACCAGTTACCGGGTTAATGTGACATATCAATTCAATTAATACAAAAAACAAAATTTATAATGAAACGAGCAACATAAAAAACTTCCAATCAGATACAATACAATGATTATGCGAGTTACATGAGTTACCATTTAAAAATTAAAAATATAAACGGATGAAAAACAAATTCAATCTTTTATTACTGATCCCGATTACTGTCGGTTTATTTTCGTGTACTAAAAACGATCCTGTTCCGGAAGAAGTGGAACCTGCCGTTAGTTATATCATCAACTACGGTGATTATGCCGGAGCCAAAAGTACCATTACCGCTTTCTATAAAGAAACCGGAACGGTATTCAATAATTATTACCAGAATGTGAATGATGTAGCTTTGGTTTCTAACATCCAGCATGCGTTCACTTACAATGGAAAAATTTACATGCTCGGAAATAATCCCGACGAGTTGCTTTGGGTCGATGCGGAAACTTTTTCTCAAACCGAAAATGGTGTAAGCGCCGATATCGTTAAACCTCGATTTGGTGTTGGATACGGAAACTACCTCTACATTACGTGCTGGGGTGGCGACATTTGGGCCGATGAGTCGTTGTCGTACATTGCCAAATACAACATCTCGGGTAAAACAGTAGAGAAAAAGATTTTACTTCCGGGCGGGCCTGAAGGAATGGCGATTGCCAATAACAAATTGTACGCGGCACTGAATTATAAGGACAGTGTCGCTATAGTTGACCTCGGCAACGATCAGGTTTCGTACATCGAAACGCCTGCAGTTACTTCGTATTTTGTAAAAGACAAACAGGAAAATCTGTACGTTTCGCTTGTTAGCACTTACAGCGACTATTCCGAAAATACCGGATTAGGGTACATCAACACAAGTAGCGATGAATATGAAGGGACCTACCAACTGGATGGGGTGAGCACTTCGTATGTAAATATTCTGTCGGCGAATACCGATTTCAGCAAAATATATGTGATGACTTCGGCCTACGATGCGAATTGGAACCTCAGCGGAGCAATTGCCATTTTCGATGTGGCTTCCAAAAGTTTTGAACCCAATAATCTGGTCGAAAACCTCTCAGGCCTTAATGGTGTGGGTTGGTATAATCACCAGGTTTTTACTTTTATCGCCGAAAGCGTTACGTCGAACGGAACAGCCCAAACTTATCAACCCGACGGGGCTTTTATAGATGAATTCGAAACAGGCAAAGCGCCATTTATAATGCTCACAGCCGAATAATATTTCTGAGTGCTTTTCGGAGCATTCGCTTTTTTGAAAATCGTGATGGACCGGGATTTGGCTGCTACAAAAGCCAACCCGGTTTTTTATTTGAAATTAACGGTTACGCCTATAAAAAGCTGAAGATGAAATTGTCGCACGGTTTTCTACATCGTCATATAATTACTTTTGGTATTGAATGCTGGAAATTGGATATTTTTAACTTATCTTTCCTATTCAAACTTTGCTGAAATATTAATAAGCTAAACTGCTGTTTTGTATGAATTCATACCTTTTTGTGATAGGACTTTGTGTGATAATCATCGTATCGTTTTTTACGAATATTTTATCACGTAAAACAAACATCCCAAGCGTATTGGTGCTGATTCTTATGGGGATTGGTTTAAAACAGTTACTCATCTATTTTAATATTGACCCCGATTATTACAGTTCGCTCGAAATTCTGGGAATAGTTGGGTTGATAATGATTGTACTGGAAGCTGCACTCGACCTTGAACTGACCAGGGAAAAATGGCCGGTTATTTGGAAATCGTTTACAGTTGCCGCGCTTTCGCTGGCATTTACGTCCGTGGCTTTATCGTTTTTGCTGTTGGCTTTTAAGCCTGACATGCAATTTATAGAAGCCCTGGTTTATGCGCTTCCCTTGTCGATTATGAGTAGCGCGATTGTTATCCCAAGCGTTGCCAACCTCGGCGCTTACAAAAAAGAATTCATGATTTACGAAGGTACTTTCTCCGATATACTTGGGATCATGGTATTTTATATGATTGTTGAAAATGTGGACGTAGAAGGAATACGGCAACTAAGCCTGGTAATTACCGGGAACCTGCTTCTTACCCTTTTTATTTCTGTTACCTTGAGTTATGTGCTGTTATACATTATTCAGAATATCAGGGGTGAAACTAAATTTTTCCTCTTCCTGTCAGTACTTGTTTTGTTGTACTCGGTAGGTAAGTTATTTCATCTTTCGTCATTAATCATTATTCTGATGTTTGGCTTATTGTTGCGCAATCACAAAGTATTACTCTTCTGGAAATTAGAAAAGTGGCTGAAGGACGAACGCATGGAAACGCTGTTCGATCAGTTTAAAATGATTACGGTGGAAACTTCGTTTCTGGTTCGCACTTTCTTCTTCGTGGTATTCGGGATGACTCTACCACTTGCCTCGTTGCTAAGCTGGCATGTTTGGCTGATCAGTATTTTATTTATACTGGTGACTTATATTTTGCGTTTTGGATTGCTCTTTATTGTCGAGCGTAAAGAAATAATGCCACAAACCTTTATTGCACCACGCGGATTGATTTCTATCCTTTTGTTTTTTGCGATTCCGGATTCTCTGAGGTATGAAGGTTTTGAAAACGGGATACTTTTTCTGGTGATAATAATAACCAGTATTATTATGGCTTGGGCTTTAATTGCTTATCGTAAGCAAAAAGGAGGAGATCAAAAGGGTGGGGGCGCTGAGCCAACTTCAATTGAAAGTGGGATAGTACCTGAAATGCCGGAATGGATTAATGATTAGTAAAAATAAAAAAAGGTTGCCGCTGTTGGCAACCTTTCGATTTTTTATCCCAGATATGATTTTAATAATTTGCTTCGCGATGTATGTCTTAATCGTCGAATAGCTTTTTCTTTTATCTGACGTACCCTTTCGCGGGTTAATCCAAATCGTTCACCGATTTCCTCTAATGTCATTTCCTGGCACCCTATGCCAAAAAACAGTCGAATGATGTCGCTCTCACGTTCGGTCAATGTAGCTAACGCGCGATGAATCTCCTTTGACAATGATTCCATGATCAGGCTGCGGTCGGCATTTGGCGAGTCGTTGTTTACCAGCACGTCGAGCAAACTGTTGTCTTCACCGTCGACAAACGGTGCATCAACAGAAACATGACGGCCAGAAACACGCAAAGTGTCGGCAACCTTATCGGCAGGTAAGTCCAGTGATTCGGCTAATTCTTCGGGTGAGGGCTTGCGTTCGTGTTCTTGCTCAAATTTTGAAAAAGCTTTGTTAATCTTGTTCAGTGAACCTACCTGGTTCAATGGCAAACGAACGATACGCGACTGCTCTGCTAAGGCCTGAAGAATCGATTGACGAATCCACCATACTGCATAAGAAATGAATTTAAAACCGCGGGTCTCATCGAATTTCTCAGCTGCTTTAATTAATCCAAGGTTTCCTTCGTTGATGAGGTCGGGTAGACTCAGTCCCTGATTTTGGTACTGTTTTGCCACCGACACCACAAAACGCAGGTTTGCTCTTGTGAGTTTTTCCAAAGCAGCCTGATCACCTTTCTTGATCCGCTGGGCCAATTCCACTTCTTCTTCGACAGTAATCAGTTCTTCCTTTCCGATTTCCTGTAAATACTTGTCTAAAGAGGCACTTTCACGGTTAGTGATTGACTTTGTGATCTTTAGCTGTCTCATATAGTTTTCTTAAAAATCGTGCAAATATAGCACATAAATACTTACAATTCAAGGAGAAAAAATCAATGAATTTTTATTAATGCAAACTTAAAAGTGCAAACAGGGTTTATTAGTAACCTGCGGGTAAAACGTAGTATGCATATTCACCATTGGGATAAACCCCCTCCAGAAAAATTCCTCCTCTTGCATTTCCTATCTCTCTCTTAAAATCATTGACCTCATAAATGGGCTTTTTGTTCACGGCAGTGATGATAAAACCCTTTTTTATACCAATATCTTTTAGTTTTCCATTTTTAACACTTGTAACCACGATACCCGAATTGATATCGAGTTCGCGTTTTACATTGTCGTCGACCGATTCGAATTCGGCTCCTAAAATAACGGTGTTATCCCTCACAATTTGAGTATCACCGTGTCTGTTACGCAAAGTAACGGTAAATTGTTTCTCTTTGTTGTCGCGAAGTACAGTAACTTTGATATCGTCACCCGGACGGAACTGGCTGACTTTTTCCTGTAATTCGGCCGACGTTTTTACTTTTTCACCGTTCACTGAAATAATTACATCTTCTGCTTTTATCCCTGCTTCTTTGGCGGCACCGTTTTCAGTAACTGCTCCTACGTAAACACCTTCAACACGTTCGAGGTTCAATTTGTTTGCCAGTTCGGCATTTACATCCCCAATATTTACACCAAGTAAGGCACGCTGAACCTCTCCAAATTCTTTTAAATCGGCTACAACTTTTTTCACAATCGACACCGGAATGGCGAAAGAATATCCGGTGTACGAACCGGTTCGTGATGCAATCGCAGCATTTATTCCAACCAGTTTACCTTGCTGATTAACCAACGCGCCACCACTGTTTCCGGGATTTACGGCAGCATCTGTTTGGATAAATGACTCAATGGAATAGGTATCCTGATTGATGCCGAGATTACGGGCGCGTGCGCTTACGATTCCTGCAGTTACGGTAGAAGTTAAGTTAAAAGGGTTTCCAACGGCTAGTACCCATTCCCCGAGTTTCAGGTCTTCCGAGTTTCCGTAAGTAAGAAAGGGTAAATCTTCGGCGTCAATTTTAAGCAGCGCCAGGTCGGTTGAAGGATCGGTACCAATTACTTTTGCTTCAAATTCACGTTTGTCGTTCAAAATCACTTTTACATTCTGAGCATCTTCCACTACATGATTGTTTGTAACAATGTAGCCATCGTTACTTAAAATAACGCCCGAACCAAAACCCTGTCGTACCTGGGGTTCACTTCTTCTTAATCCAAAAAATTCATCGAGAAAAGGATTGCCACTTGACCATTCGCCGGTTCGAACAGACTGTGTTGCAATATGTACTACGGCATGAACCGAATTTTCTGCAGCATACGTCAGGTTGGGAAGTGTTTGCTCGCCTTCGGCGGGTAACCCGGTATATTTTAATGCGGCCTGTTCGTCTTTTACATGTATTACCTGGGGCTCGTTGAAAAAGGTGCTATATGCCCAAACTGCCACAAAAGCTCCGGCGATCACCAGTAACAATGTCAATGAAACTCTTCCAAATTTTTTCATGGTCTTTTCATTTTTTAATTAATAATTGCGTTCTCCTTCAGCAAATTTATTGCCACTAGTGGCTGCATATACTTTTCAGGTGTTCTATTTTGCATAATTTAACAAGCAAGCCTGGCTTTTGTTAAAAAGTGAAAAGCAAATTCAGATATTAGTGCAAGTTTGTCAGTTTTTTTTCGCGGGCCCAAACAACGATAATACCAACTTATCTGTTTTTCCCCTACTTCTTTTCGGGAACCACAAACCATTTCGAATCGAGTTCCTCAGCCTCGTACTTTAAAATATAATGCATGGCTTCCTCCGCATTTCCGGCTACAAAATAAAGTCTCTTGTATACGTCTTTTGCAAACATTTCGTTGTACGAACGTTCAAACTGACGAAAAAGATCGTCGAAAAAACCGTTTGTATTTATAAAAACAATAGGTTTTGTATGATACGAAAGCTGACGGAGTGTCATAACTTCCAAAATTTCCTCCAGTGTTCCGAAACCACCGGGCAACGCAATAAATGCATCCGACATATCGCGCATTTTGGCTTTTCGTTCCATCATATCAGGAGTAATAATGACTTTGTGTGAATTATCTGATGCGAGCGACCGTCCGATCATTTTTTCGGGAATAATTCCTATTGTTTTTGCCCCGGCTTTACTGGCTGCAACCGTTACGGCTTCCATTAAACCTACATTGGCGCCACCATTAATTAACGCGTGTCCACTGTTACCAATCATGGTTCCAAGCTGATGAGCTTCCTGGAAATATACTTCTGCTATGGCATTACTCGACGAACAAAAAACACAAATATTCATTCAAAAGATTTTAGTAATTGGTATTAAGTATTGAGATAAGAAAACCGGGGCTAACCCGGTTTTCATCCATATTTTATTTGAAATTTCAGCATGAACGGGAAATTTCACTGCCCGGCGCTAAAGTCTCATATCTTAATTACGCGTCGATATTCGCATAAGTAGCGTGGTCTTCAATAAACTTCCTGCGAGGCGGGACATCATCACCCATCAGCATCGAGAAAATATGATCGGCCTCGGCTGCATTTTCGATAGTAACCTGTTGTAAGGTGCGTTGTTCCGGGTTCATGGTTGTCGACCATAACTGTTCGGCGTTCATTTCACCTAACCCTTTGTAACGCTGGGTGTGAATGTTGCTTTCGTTACCATCGGCCCATTCCTGAATGTATTGCAAACGCTGCTGTTCGTTCCAGGCATAGGCTTCTTTTTTGCCTTTTTTTATCAAATAGAGCGGTGGTGCAGCAATGTACAGGTGACCACGTTTAATCAAGTCGTTCATGTAACGGAAGAAGAAAGTCATGATCAGGGTAGCAATGTGGCTACCGTCCACATCGGCATCGGTCATAATCACAATCTTGTGGTACCTCAGTTTATCAAGGTTCAGGCCTTTCGAATCTTCTTCAGTGCCTATGGTTACACCCAGTGCAGTAAAAATATTTTTGATTTCCTCGTTTTCGAAGATTTTGTGCTGCATGGCTTTTTCTACGTTCAGGATTTTACCACGAAGAGGCAAAATGGCCTGTGTACGGCGGTCGCGGCCTTGTTTGGCGGTACCGCCTGCCGAGTCTCCCTCAACAAGGAAAACTTCACATCTGGACGGATCTTTCTCGGAACAGTCGCTGAGTTTACCCGGTAAACCACCTCCTGATAAAGCATTTTTACGCTGAACCATTTCGCGTGCCTTACGTGCTGCGTGGCGGGCAGTGGCAGCCAGTATCACTTTATTCACGATTTGGCGCGCTGCCTTAGGATTTTCTTCCAGATAGTATTGTAACGCTTCGCTGGTTGCCTGATCGACAGAAAGACTAACCTCAGAGTTACCCAACTTGGTTTTGGTTTGTCCTTCAAATTGTGGCTCCTGTACTTTTACAGAAATAATACCCGTCAATCCTTCACGGAAATCGTCGCCGTTGATGTCGATTTTTAATTTGGCCAGCATCCCCGACTGATCGGCATAGTTTTTCAGTGTCCGGGTTAATCCACGCCGGAATCCGGTGAGGTGAGTTCCTCCTTCAATGGTATTAATGTTGTTCACATACGAGTGAATATTTTCCGAAAAAGATGTATTGTACTGTAGGGCAAGTTCTACCGGAATCCCATTTTTTTCAGTAGTGATGTGAATTACGTCGTCGATCAGTTTTTCACGCGTTCCGTCGAGGTACTCTACAAATTCTTTCAAACCTTGTTCAGAATAGAAAGTTTCAAATTTGAAATTACCGTTTTCGTCTTTTTCTCGTTCGTCGGTAAGATTGAGTCGGATTCCCGCATTCAGAAATGCCAGTTCACGCAAACGTGCAGCCAGAATTTCGTATTTGTAAGTGGTAACCAAAAATATACTGTCATCGGGGATGAAGGTTACAATGGTTCCAGTGAGATCGGTTTCGCCAATAACTTTTGCATCATACATTGGTTTTCCTTTCTGGTATTCCTGTATCCACACTTTGCCTTCACGGTGGATCTCTGCCCTCAGGTGTTTTGATAGTGCATTTACACACGAAACACCCACCCCGTGCAAACCCCCGGAAACTTTGTATGAATCTTTATCGAATTTACCACCGGCATGCAAAACGGTCATAACCACCTCGAGTGCCGATTTGTTTTCCTTCGTATGTCTTTCGGTTGGTATTCCCCTTCCGTCGTCTTTTACGGTAATCGAATTATCCTCGTGGATAAATACATCAATATTTTGACAGTAACCGGCCAACGCTTCATCAATAGAGTTGTCGATTACTTCGTAAACCAAATGGTGAAGCCCCTTTTCGTTAACATCGCCGATATACATCGCCGGACGTTTTCTAACTGCTTCCAAACCTTCGAGAACCTGGATACTGTCGGCGCCATAATTGCCATTACCATTATTGCCTTTATCCTGGATTTCGTTTTTCCCAATTTCGCTCATTTCTCTTCTTTCTTTATTTCAAACAGAATCTGTAAAATAAAATAGTTTCCCAGGTATTGAAGATGCTTAACCCTTCAAAAGGAAACTAATTGATTTTCAGGCTTTTTTGACGTTTTAAAACTTGTATTGAAATCACCCGACAAAGATAGAAAAAATCGTGAAAGAGTTGGCGTTTTAGGAGCCTTTTAAAGGAGTATTTTTTAACAAGTTATTAACTTGAAAATGAGCGATATAGCGCTTGCTTAAAATAAAAAAGGGAGCGCTGTGGCCCCCTCTTCTTTCCGAATTGATTGATCAGAACGCGTAACTAATGCCGGCCAGGAAATTAAAGCTCTGGACCGGGTACCCAAACCAGCGTTCGTAACCCTGGAATCCCAGGTTATTGAGTTGGGCAAATAAGGCAAATTTATTGGTGAGTTGATAGGTACCATTCAGATTAATATCAAAGACCGGATCAAGGGTATATGTTTTTCTGGAGGGGCCAATTGCAACTGCAAGATATGAAGGGCCGGGGTATTCTAAAATCAACGCTTTCCGTTCTCCCATCATAAATAAATCAGCTTTTACACTTAATTGTTCTGTGATTTTGTATCCTAACGAAACGGTTGCATCCCATTGTGGAAGGTTCCAGGCTTCTTGCTGTTCACTCATTTTGTAGCTGTAGTAATTCACCGAGAGCAAAAGATCAAGCTTATCCAACGACGCATGATAGATTTCGGCATTCAACTTCATGCGGTTCATATCATCGTATAAAACTGCAAAAGTATTGTCTACAATTAATGGATTTGGATTTACCAGCGGGGTCAGATAGTAGTTTTCGTTCAGAAAATATAGCGGCTGATCGGCAATAACAGCATATTCGCCCGAAACTTTAAAGGCTGTTTTTTTCGAAAGCTTTCCATCGAAACCTCCGTAAAAGCGAATGCGCTGCATCGAATTTCGAACATTGTGAGTGGGATCGACAAACGGGTTTTCGTAGGCAATTTTTGAATAGTAATTGTTGATGAACTCGCCGTCGATTCCTGCAAAAAGGGTAATGATCTCTTCCACCGGCGCCCAGTTTGCCCTGATGTTCGGGGCAATTTTAGCTTCGGTGTCCATGTCGCTCTGCATAATAAACCAGGTACTTACGCCAAGGGTAGCATTGGCTTTTTTATTGCCAATATACCAGGCCGGTTTCGCAAATAAAACCGTTGTCGATTTTTTACCCAGGGTTGTATCAGAAGGTAAATAAATCTGGCTGGCATTTGTAAATTCCACTCCACCTTCGATCAAACCAACCCCTGTAACAAGAGGTTGACGGTAATCAACGGTAAAATTCACGTAATTCTCGCGCTGATCGGTTTTGGTTCCAAAGTAATGGTAGTCGAAGTCGAAGCCAACTTCCTGTTCATCCATTTCTGCTCCGGGATTATCCAGGTTGATATGAAAACCGCCTCGTACAAAAGATTGTTTGGTTCCAAAATAATTGATCTGCTGATCATCTTCCAACAAAAGATCGGGAACAGGATCGAGCGGATAACCGTAATAACGAAAGGCATCGTGTTTCAGGTTCGCATCAACTGAAAGAATCGAATTCCTAACGCTGTTTTTTACAAATAATTCAAGCTGATTATTCATAAATGGTGCATCCACATGTTTTCTTCCTTTAAGATTGATTTTGCTGAAAGAGGAGAGGTGCATCGCATGGATGCCAAACACAGAGTTTTTTGAATTCAGATTGTTAAAGAAAACTTCGCCATAAGGTTTGTAGTAATTTCCAAACCCGGCGCGAACCAAACCATAACCTTTCTGAACATGTGGGGTGGTTTCGATGGTTGCTGCTTTTAGCGGAGTAAGCGGGAAGGTACTAAAAACGGGCTGGCTGTTGATCCGGTAATTAAAAGTGGGTTTCTGGTGTTCTGTCTCATCGGTTTCGGGCATGCTGTTCAGTTTGTTGGCATCCGAAACGGTGGGGGTGTAGGTTTTGGTAACCTCCACTTCGCGTTGAAGCGAATCGCGCCGTGTTTGTGCCTGTGCACCAAAAACCGTTGTTAAAAACAGGATCAGGAGAATATATTTTGAAGATTTCTGCATGGTACTCTGAATTTAGTTTTGTTTGATTTGCATCTGGAATGAACTGTCGATGGCATTTTGTTGCTGCTGTGCTTCTTTTTCGAGTATGAGGTTCAGGCGACGGGTGGCTTCGGCAACTATGCCATCATCTTCCTCATTGTAATTATCAGCCAAACTTTTCAGCGTATGTTTTGCCTGAAACTGGTCGTTGTTATCTTCGTAGATACTTGCCAGTAAAAGGAAAGATTTACCCAGCCAGTAGGTGTAAGGAGTTCCTTTATCCACAAAGTCGATAATTTCCTGCTCAGATTTTGTCAGGTTGTTGTTTTTGTAATAAATCTCGGCCAGCAGGTATTTGGCTTCGGCGCCCTGTTCCAGTTTGGTGTCGTTGGCCACGTCTTTTAAAGGATCGATGGCTGAGTTCAGATTGCCCAATTCGTAGTAGGCTTTACCGATTGCATAGTCGGCTTCGTATTTCAGTGCATCGCTGCTTATGTCAAGTTTTTTTACTTTTTGAGCTGCTACGATCGTCTGCGGGTAGTTTTTATCGATCATGTAACAACGCATTTGGCCGATGTTGGCGCGCAATACGTTCCATTTGCTGTTGGCCAGTTTTTCCAAACGGTTAAACATCGAAAGCGCTTCGGCATAATTTCCGGTATTAAACTGCATTTCTGAAGCTCGGGAAAGCGCCTGTTCGCTAAAAATGTTGTCGGGCTGATTGGCAACAAATGTATAGTGTTCGTTGGCCTGCTCAAACTCACTGTCTTTGTATTGCAACTCGGCCAGGTAAAAATGTGCGTTAACGGCATTACTACTGTTTGGAAACTGGCGAAGGTACTGTTCGAGCTGGCGTTTGGCTTTTGCATCGCCATCCATATACAAACGTTCGGCTGCACGGTAGGTGAGGTCGTCCTGCTCGCTTGCACTCACATCGGCACCGCTTCCAAACTGGCGTGCGTAAGTAAAGTAAGCATCCACGTTGTTCAATTCAACATAGCAGTTTTTAATTCCTGAAAGTGCGGCTTCGGCCTCGGGTGTGCCCCGGTAATTTTCGGCTACTTCCTTGTATTGCTGCAGCGCTTTATTGTAGTCGCCGTTGTTGTAGTTCACCAAACCCAATTGCAAAAGTGCATTCCGATAAAACGAACTTCCGGGGTAGTTGCTCACAATTTGCTGGTATTGCTGAACAGCTTCGTAATTTTTCCCTGTCCGTTCGTAGGCACGTCCTAATTCATAAAGCGCGTCGTCGCGGTATTCCGATTCGGGAAACTCGGTGAGCAAGCGGTTCAGATTATCGATTTTTTCATCCTGTGCGCGTTGTAATCCTTCACAAAAAGCCATTTGCAAAAGCGCGTAATCGGCTTCGTACATTTTCATGGTGTAGGCACGCCGGTAATTATCGACAGCCTCGGTGTAGTTTGTTTTCATGAAATAATAATCGCCTAAGCGGTTGAAAGTATCAGCCAGTTTTGGAGTACGCTTGCCCTGCATTTTTTGTGCGTATTTTTTAAAATGCGTGAAAGCAGTTTCCTTGTCATCCATCTTCAGATAAGCATAACCCAGGTTGTAGTCCGAACCTTCAGCTTCAGGAACAGATGTCGATCCTGCCATCGATTCAAAACGGTTAAAAGCGATTACTGCGTTGTCGTAATCTCCCAATCGGTATAAAGCTTCCGATTTCCAATATTGGGCGCGGGCATTCAACTCGCGGCTGTATTTGCCGTTATCGAGCGACAAATCGAAATATTCGATGGCCTGGTTGTAATCCGAATTTGAAAACAATTCCAAACCGCGGTAAAAGGTAACGCGTTGGTAGGCTCTTAAAATATCGGGTGTTTTATTTTTAATTTTTTCAATCGATGCAATCGCGTCTTTGTAATTTTTTGTTACCATGTACACTTCCACCAGAATAGAGTAGGCCTCGGCGTTTCTGTCGGAATTGGGATATAAACTAATGTATTTATCAAAAGCTTTGATGGTTTCGTTAAAAGGAGAATACGAAAGTTCGTACGAAAGTTTTGCATAGCTAAACAAGGCATCTTCCTTGATTTTTGGATTGAAATCGAATTCGGAAGCGGCGCTGAAGGCTGTTTTTGCTTTTTCTTTCTGATCGAGCTTAATAAAGCAGTCGGCCAAATGATAATAAGCGTTTTGGGTCAGTTCATCTTCGCCGGTGCAGGCCTTTTCGAGTAACGGAGCTGCTTTTTCGTATTCTGCATTGTGGTAGTAAGAAAAACCCAGAATATAGTTCTCCTCGCGGGTTTTTGGCCCCGGTGTTTCAAAATATGTTTCCAGGTAAGGTATAGCTTTACCGTATTCTTTTAAATGAAAGTACGAATCGCCCACAATTCTCGAAAGTTCGGCTTTTTGTTCTTCGGGAACATCATCGATTATCGAGGTCGTATAATTAACTACTTCGGAATATTTCTGTTGTTTGTAATAAATGTGACTCACGTAAATTGGGATTACCTGAGAGTACGACGGATCGCCGTTAAGTTTCGAAAAACCTTCGAGCGCTGCTGCGTAATTTTCATTCAGGTACTGAATGTGTGCCCAATAATAGGTAGCCGGTTTACTGTAAAGGTTATTCGAGTTTCTAATCTTTTCAAAATCTTTTAGTGCTTCGGCTGTATTGTCCTGCATCAGGTTGGCATAACCGTTTTGGTAAGCCAGTTCAATACGGTCGTTATCCGAAAGATCGCGGCGGTCGACATTCTGAAAGCTGCGAAGTGCACGCAGGTACTGTTTGCGTTCGAACTGGTTTTTGCCCATATTAAACCAGGCCGTGTTGATGTATGGGCTTTCGGGATAGTGGGTGATGAAATTTTCGAGCAGTTTTTCTCCAGCGCGGTAACCGGCTTGAAGCGCAGAAACCGAACGGTAGAACTCGGCTTCGGAATACAGCTCTGATTTTGGTTCTACCTGATTCTGAATTTTTTCAAATTCGCGGTAGGCCGAAACGTATTTTTGTTTGGAATAAAGCTGCTTTGCCACATCTATATTTTTCTGCACTTCTTTGTAATAGGCGCTTTGTTGAGCCTGAATGGGGTGCGAAAAAAAGAGGGCATAAGCGAAAAAGAGTATTATCCGAACTGTCTTCATGCTTTTAGTTTCTCATGTTAAGTGAATTAGCCTTCGGCTGTTGTTCCCGGTCCTAATGTTTTTAAAGGAAATTTATCAAAATCGAAAATACAGATTATCGGTTTGATGAACGGTCACTAATTCTTGTAATTCTTAACAAGAAACTGTTTATTTCTTTTGTTTATTATGCAGTTGGGTAAATATTTTCGATTTAACTTGCCGCAACATTTCAACTAAATGGAAGCACAAAAAGTAATTAAACTTACCGGAGCAGACATCTACCAGCGCGAAACTCTCATCCTTTCAGGGGTTGATTTGGAAGTGGAAGAAGGTGAATTTATTTATGTGATCGGGAAAGTGGGGACAGGCAAAACCAGCTTGATTAAAACGCTAAACGCTGAATTGCCACTGACAGAAGGAAATGCTACTGTACTTGGTTTTGATTTGAAAGGAATTAAAAGCAGGGAAACAGCTCAGCTACGCCGCAAAATAGGAGTGGTTTTCCAGGATTTTCGTTTGCTAACCGATCGGAATGTGGAAGCCAACCTTGCTTTTGTTTTGAAAGCCACGGGCTGGGAACAGAAAGATGCTATAAAAAAGCGTGTTATTGAAGTACTCGGAATTGTTGGTATGGTTGATAAAGCTGATAAAATGCCGCACGAACTGAGTGGGGGAGAGCAGCAGCGAATTGTGATTGCACGGGCAATATTAAATGAACCGGATTTATTGCTGGCCGACGAACCTACCGGAAACCTCGACCCCGAAACTTCGGAGGAAATCCTCGATTTGTTTATCCGCCTGAACGAACGTGGCAAAACGGTTTTAATGGCTACGCACGATTATGCGGTGATTGCCAAAAAATCGGCGCGCACCCTGGTCTGTGTCGATGGAAAACTATCCGATTCGGCAAAAATCAAAGAAGAAATTAAATTTGAAAGTTTGCTAGAAGAGAATAACTAGAAAGTTTGGTCGCGCAAAAAGCGCCAAGCTCACCCCGAAGTGCGTAAAACGTAATCTAAAAGAAACCTCAATATTTGATTTTAGGACAGCGCTTATTTTGTAACAATTACATTGGAGAATATTTCAACCAATACCTTTTCTTCGTTCTCCCAAACCAATTCTTTCGCGGCAGCCGGAAGGTTTTCTTTCCATATCTTTCTTTTTTCCTGATCGAAAAGCGATTCTTTTATTTTCTTTGCCAGAAGTTCAGGATCAAGCGAATCGGTAATTGTACCTACCTGGTATTTATCGACAATGGCAGCCATTTCGGGGAGGTTGGTAACCAGTACCGGAACTTGTGCCTGAATGTAATCGAATAATTTATTGGGAAGTGTGAAACGGTAATTCAACCCAAAGTCTTCTTCAATCGATAAACCCAAATCGGCCTGGATGGTTAGCTCCTCCAGTTTTTCAAGAGGCAGGCGACCTGTAAAACGAACCTTGTTTTCAAGCTTTTCTGCTTTTACTAATTCTTCCAGTTCGGTTTTAATATCACCATCACCCGCAATCACAAATTCAACACCATCTAAGTATTTCATTGCAAGGATGGCTTGTTTAAGTCCGCGTGCTACATTCACCGCTCCTTGGTAAAGAACAATTTTAGTCTCGTTCTCTGTTTTCTTTAACGCTAACTTTCTTGAACGTGGAAGATTTCTCACTACTTTAAAATCGGTGCCGTACTTTTGACGGTACACTTTGGCAATTGAATCACAAACGGTGTATGCATATTTTATTTTAGGAAGAATTCCGGCTTCGATTCGTTCCCATATTTTCCGAATTCGCGGTCGCCCAATCAGTTCCGGTACTTCTGTAAAATATTCGTGGCTATCGTAAACCAGAGGCTTGTTTCTAATTGTTGATGCAAAATAATTGGCAGCGAGCGAATCAAGGTCATTGGAGAGTAATACATCGCTTTTCGCAAAGAGTAAAAAACAGAAAAGCTTTAAATTATATTCAGCGTAAAAAAACGGCCCTTTTTTAAAAATAAGCATCATTCGTTTTATGCCATAATCACGTTGAATGTCTGCACTGTGTGGTAACATTCTGCCTACCAGTAAAACATCAAAACCCATTTGCAAAAGAGTAGTGCAAACTTTGTGCACCCGGTTATCGGACACCAGGTCGTTGGTTACTGAAACGATGATTTTCTTTTTGGTTGTTTTCAATTTGGCAGAATCAATTCGCTTGTAAATATAGAACTTTTCGCTTGCCGAAATATTTTGCATTTGCACAAACGATCGGCTTTTTTATGCCGAATGGTTTGGTATAATCGGCTATCTTTGCGCAAAACCAATAGTATGATCCGTTTTTTCGAAAATTACCCGCTAAAAAATTATAACACTTTTGGTATCGAAGCCAATGCCCGGACATTCTTTGAATTTACCGAACCCGAGGATCTGGCGGTTTTTCTGAATAGTAACCATAGCTGGAAAAACCAACGCCTGATCGTTTTGGGGCAGGGTAGCAATATTCTTTTTCTCGACGATTTTGAAGGGCTGGTAATCCACCCCAAAGTTCCCGGAATAAAAACAGTAGGTGAAGATCGTTCGTTTTACCGGATAGAAGTAGGTGCAGGCGAGGTTTGGGACGAGTTTGTCGATTTTTGTGTTACATATAACCTGGGAGGTGTCGAGAACCTTTCACTGATTCCGGGAAATGTTGGAGCTGCTCCGGTACAAAACATTGGCGCTTACGGACAGGAAGTTTGTAGCGTGGTGGAGCGCGTGAAAGGTTTTGACCTCGAAACCCTTCAAATGGCTGAATATTCGGTTGATGAATGTAAGTTTGCTTATCGCGACAGCATTTTTAAGTCTTATTTAAAGAATCGTTTTATTATTACTTCCGTGGTTTTCCGACTCGGAAAATTCCCGGAGTTTAACCTGAAATACGGGTTTCTGGAAGAAAAGGTAAAAGAAAAGGGCAAAGTTAGTTTAAAGACAATTCGTGAAGCAGTGATCGAAATCCGGAACTCAAAATTACCGGCAGTAAAAAATCTCGGAAACGCAGGAAGTTTCTTTAAAAATCCTGCGGTTGAAATGGCTGTGGCCGATCGGTTGCTGAATGAATTTGGAGATGTACCGGTTTATCCGGCAGGCGATGAAAAAGCTAAACTGGCCGCGGGCTGGCTAATCGAGCAAGCCGGCTGGAAAGGCCGGCGCGAAGGCAATGTCGGGGTGCATAAAGACCAGGCGCTCGTAATTGTAAATTACGGTGGCGCCACCGGAAAAGAAGTATGGGATTTTTCTGAACATATCTTGCAATCTGTTTTCGAAAAATTTGGCGTATTGCTCGAACGCGAAGTCAATTGTATTTAGTTTACACCTTTCAAAAACAAAGTATTACTTTCCGTATTCCCCGCTCATCACCTCTCTTACTCCATTTAGATAACCGTATCCGTTTAACATATCGGGCAGCAGGTAACTGCCTTCCACCCATTCGTTCCATGCATTAATAGTTATCAGTTTGGGCTGTTCAGGATGGCTGTCGGCATATTTTTTAGCTTTATATAACAGGGCTGCAAAACTTTCGGGTGTATTATGATAATACACTACATCGTGGGTTCCTTTTGCAGGGAACCGTGGTGTATCGTCCCAACCTATGGAAACACAGGGAAACAACGGAACATCCAGTATGGAATCCATTTGTGTGCGGATTTTTACAGAATTATCTCCGTAAACCAGGTAATCTTCGTTTGTCCCTCCCATGTTGTATAAGGCAACACTGTTGAATCCCATTTGAGCCACTTTGTCGGAAAACTCTTTGGCTGCCTCTTTCGACATGATTGAGCCACCACCCTGATTCCACTGAATATGCAAGCCCGGGAAACCTGCTTTTTTTACTTCTTCCCTGAAATAATCCAGCGCTTTACGCGACTCTTCCACGCTTCCGTTAAAACCCTGAAGCAAATTTTCGATACTAAAAATGGAAAACACGGGTTTGCCGTCGATTTTGAAATAGTTGGTTTGCTTAAAATACTGCTTTATCACCCGGTCCACAATAATTTTGAAATTATCCCAATCTACAGCTCCATCCCAAAGCGGCGAGGTGTCGTCTTTAAACTTGTGCACATTCCAGTAGTTGCGTCGTACATCGTGGTTGGCCCACATAATGTAGAACTGCATTTTCGAATTATTTTTGGCTTTCAGAAACCCATCGTTAAGGGCGCTTTCCAGGAAAGGGCCACCATCGAACCAGTACCAGTCGTACACAAAAATATTAACTCCGTGATCAGCAGCGGCATCAATCCATTTTTCCACCACATTCGGATCGTCGTCCATCTCGTAGCCCCACAAGGGCTGCCGGGGTTGGTAATGCCCTTCAAAACGCGGGTTGCCTTTTTTAATCACTTCCCATTCGCCAATTCCTTCGGGCCACAGCATATTGCCAAAACGTTCATCGTGGTGGCACGACGGCCACACATATGCGGCTACATAATATTCAGGATCAGAAGACTGCTTCTGCTGGGCATTCAAACGATGTCCATTCAACAGTAAAAAGGAAAAAACGCAAAAAGAATAAATGAAAGTTTTCCGGCAAATCAGACAGTTTTTCATAAGGTTGATTTTGGTTTAAAAATAGCATTATTCTGAATGCACCGGTGGGGTATTTTGTATTTAAAAAGTCATTTCTGTAAATAAGGGAATCTTTCTTAAACCTTCTGACTGGCGATAACACTGATGACAAATCCTAATTAAATATCTTGTTTTGATTGAGCGCTGCGCGGTACTTGGCTGCATTCCGGTTATGTTCCGCCAGGGTTGCCGCAAAATTGTGGTAGCCCGAAAAATCTTCTTTGGCACACATATAGATGTAATCGCTTTTTTCGTAGTTGAGCACCGCATCAATTGAAGTGATCGATGGGAAGCAAATAGGCCCGGGTGGCAATCCCGCAAATTTATATGTATTGTAAGGCGAATCAATTTCGAGGTGTTTGTTTAATACGCGCTTGATCGAAAAATCGCCAAGCGCATATTTTACTGTAGGATCGGCCTGTAGCGGAATGCCTTTGTGTAAGCGGTTAACATACAGTCCTGCAACAGTTTTTAGCTCATCGCTTTTAGCGGTTTCCGATTCAACAATCGAAGCCAGAATAGAAACCTCGATCGGGGACAGACCCATTTTTTCGGCTTTTGCCTTTCTTTCGTCGTTCCAAAAACGCAGGTATTCCTGGTTCATTCTTTCGGCAAAAGCTTCAGCAGTAGTTGTCCAGTACATTTGATAAGTGTTTGGAATGTACATGGCCCTGTAATTTTCAGCATCAAATCCCCATTTTGTGATTTCCTCAATATTCGAAAAAAGGTTAAGAAGCGAAAGTGAGTCGGCCTCGAGATATTTACATACTTTACCGGCCAGTTCTTCTTTAAACCGTACATTATTAAACGTAACATCCACAGGGTCCTGGTTGCCGCTCCGAATTTTATTGATCAGTTCGTTGGTATTCATGCCAGCAGTCAGTTCGTATCTTCCGGGCTTTACACTTTTATTAAACTCTTTCTTTTTGGCAACCCATTTAAAAGCCTTGTAATTCTTTAATATTTGATCGCTTTCAAGTTTAGCATACAATTCTTCGAAACTCATTTTTTCGCGTACCAAAAGCACATAATCCGACTGTACATTGGCATCGAAAATATAATGGTAGAGCTGGTAAGCACGAGCTCCGGCTAAAATAAAAGCAATGGCAAAAACGATAATAATCGCTCTTCCAACCCTTGGGAACGCCATGGCACGGTTTTTTTGTTCAATTGGCATGAATAATAAATCTAATTTTTGTTTTCAAAGATAGAATAAAATCATTGTGTCATCAATTCAGTCATTATGTGACATGCTTTACAAAAGAGAAAAGCAAGGTTTCATTAAGCATGAAATAAATAATAGCTGGCAGCCAATTTTTTTTACAGCGTTCAGTCTAAAATCACTAATTTTGCACGGTAATTCAGAAAAACTAAGATTATGCTACAAGTCAATCTGGCCAAAGATATTTATTACCTGGGTTTTAACGACCGCAGAACACATCTTTTCGAGAATATCTGGCCAATTCCACATGGCGTTTCATACAACAGTTATTTAATTGTGGATGAAAAAATCGCGTTGGTTGATACGGTAGAACGCGCTTTTATTGATGATTATCTTGATGCTATTGAAGAAATTATCGGAGATCGTCAGGTCGATTATCTCATAATCAATCATATGGAACCCGACCACTCGGGGGCCTTAAAAGCCATCGTTCATCAATATCCCGATATTACGCTGGTTGGCAATAAAAAAACTTTCGAATATGTTGAAAGTTATTACCTGAAACCAAAACATACGTTACTGGTACACGACGATCACGTGTTGGAGTTAGGGAAACACCGCCTGCAATTTCAGATGATCCCGATGGTACACTGGCCCGAAACCATGGTTACATACGAGGAAACAAATAAAATTCTATTCTCGGGCGATGCATTTGGCAGTTACGGAACACTGGATGGTGGAATTTTCGATGACGAGATCAACCTTGATTTCTACGAAATTGAAGTGATGCGTTATTTTACCAATATAGTAGGAAAATACTGTCCGCACACCCAGCGTGCAATTAAGAAACTTGCACCACTTGATATTAAAATAATTGCAGCCACACATGGCCCTGTCTGGAGAAGTAATCTCGACTGGATATTAACGCGTTACAACAAATGGAGTTCTTACGATCTGGATTGCGGAGCAGTAATTGTTTATGGCTCGATGTATGGAAATACGAAGAAAATGGCCGAAACCATTGCACGCCAAATTGCAGTTCGCGGAATAAAAAACATCCGTGTTTACGACGCTTCAAAAACTCACTCGTCGTACATAATCAACGATATATTTAAATACAAAGGATTTATTGTAGGAAGCGCAGCCTACAACAATGCGATGTTCCCGAACGTTGAAATATTGCTGACAACCATAGAACACATGGCACCAAAAAACCACTACCTTGGTATTTTTGGGAACTATTCGTGGAATGGAGGTGGAGTAAAAAACCTAAAAACATTTGCCGAGAAAATTAAGTGGGAAATGGTTTACGAACCGATTGAGGAAAGAGGAAATCTGAAAATCGAAACCAGCGAAGAATTAATTAAACTGGCCAATGCAATGGCAGATAAATTGCTAGGTTTGGATAGCGAACCCGGTTACGAGGATAAAAAGAAAAAAAGCTGCTCATAAGAGTAGCTTTTTTGATTGAACCTGTTGCATTAAACTACACGATACAATCGTGAAGTAGCGGGGAGTTTAATATCCCCTTTAAGAAGTTCTGTCTTTGTTTGGGAACAAAGGAATGTTAAAAATACAATCATTGACTATGAATTGGCTCCTTTCCAACACATTTTTTTGATTTTATACCCTCGTTTGTTTGGATTTGTGTCCTCTTTTATTCTTTTATACTTTGGATTTGGGTCGAATTATCCAATATTATACTTTGGATTTATGCAAAAAATCATATCTTTGAATTTACTTTCAATAATTTTATCATGTTTAATCGTCATGCTATTGGTCATTTAAGAAATTGGGCAAAAAAGAAAAACAGAAAACCTCTTATCATCAGGGGCGCCCGACAGGTAGGAAAAACATCATTAATTGATGAATTCGGTAAAGAGTTTGATCTTTACATTTCGCTTAATCTGGACAGAAAAGCGGATTTAAATTTTTTTTCAAAAGAAACAAGTGTAATCCAGATCTTCGAATCGGTTCTCATTTCAAGAAGATTGCAAAAGCCGCAGGGAAGAGTATTGTTTTTTATAGATGAAATTCAAAATTCATCTGTTGCAATAAAATCATTACGTTACTTTTATGAGGAAATGCCTGAAATATTCCTGGTAGCAGCCGGCTCACTTTTAGAATCCCTAATGCAAAAGCAAGTCTCATTTCCGGTCGGCAGGGTTGAATACCTTGCACTAAGGCCTTGCAGCTTTTCAGAATTTTTAGGCGCCCTGGGGGAGGATCCTTTAAATGAAAAACTAACATCTGTTTCTGTACCTGAATTGCTGCATTTCCGTTTGATGGAATTATTCAAACAGTACACGATTATTGGAGGAATGCCCGAAGTAATTGACCATTTCGCAAATGAGAAAGATATTGTTGCACTTGATAACATTTACCAGACTCTTTTAGCTGGTTACAGGGACGATGTGGAGAAATATGCTCCCAGGCCAGCAATAACTGAAATCCTAAGATATGTAATCAAATATGGATGGGAGTTTGCAGCCCAGCGGATTACTTTCGAGAAATTTGCCAATTCAAACTATAAAAGTCGTGATATCGCGGAAACTCTTCGGACTCTGGAAAAAGCACTCCTCCTTGAGCTGGTTTATCCCACAACAGATACTAAACTGCCGGCAAAAAAGGACTTGAAAAAGAAACCCAAACTTATGTGGCTCGATACAGGTTTGGTCAACTATGCTGCTTCAATGCAGAACGAATTATACAATAAAGATGATATTTCAGATGCCTGGAGGGGGCTAATTGCTGAACATATAATTGGGCAGGAAATTATGGGCGCTTCAAACCGATTCCTGGAGGAACGTCATTTTTGGGTAAGAGAGGCCAGAAATTCGCAGGCTGAACTTGATTTTTTGTTTATCAGCCGTAATCACGGAATTGTACCCATAGAAGTCAAAAGCAGTGACAGTTCAAGGTTAAAGTCGCTGCAACTTTTCATGCAAGATTCAACATCAAAAATTGCTATACGGTTTTGGAGAAACTTCGAAAGCAGAAACAAAATCAGAACATCTGCCGGAAAAGAATTCACATTGTTTAATTTGCCCTATTATTATGCGGGATTCATCGATATGTATTTAGATACCCGACAATAATAAAAGACAATATAAGTCTATTCGATCCCCAACTGAAATTTTAGAGCTTCAATTATCTCTTTTTGAATCGACTTTTCACAGGATATCCCATTTGCGATATTTCATATCGCTTCCTTATCTGAATACTGGAAATCATTTCTTATTTCTTCTAAATCAGCGTTAAAAAGTGGATCAGTTAAAGCTTTTTTGAGTAACTGAATTTTTTTACTCCTTTCATTTTCAACTTCCTCTATAATTACACGAACTTTCTTAACTGACTTGAATTTTTCAGGGAGTTTAATCGTCAGTTCGTTGTTATTAATTTCATATGTTTTTTCGAATGTCATATTGTAAAATTTCCCCAAAGTTACGAAAAAAAACCTGTAAGAAAACAAACTGATTTTTGCAGATGAATCGCCGGATATTCAATATTTTTACAACGGCGAAAAACACGAAAGACACGAAAAAAAAACAGTATTCGGGTTTATCGTGTCTTTTGTTGTTTATGTTTTTATTGCAAGAGAGCCAGTCAGAGCATTTTCAAAATCAGGAATTTTTGGAAAGAACACAGATTCTCATCAGACATGAATTAACACCCTGCCAGGATGAATTAACGAACGTTTTTTATGAACTAATTCTCATTTATACCCCGGCAACAGGGTGAAAATGAAAACCAGGTTCTTGCCGGGGGA
>WOYV01000103.1 GCA_011620585.1 Draconibacterium sp. | reverse complement strand
ATACCCAATTTTCATTCTCTTGGGTGTTAATTTATTGTCATGTAGGTTTCATAATTGGTTTTTTTGGAAATTTAATAATTATTCAAATAATGTTTGTCCTAAGGAAAATAAATTGAATCATTTACTATGTAAAATAGAATCATTCCACGTAGATCAGGCTGTTTCTGATCGAATTCGATGATTATCACAAGATTCAGAACTTCTCTGATGCTTCAATCACATCACGGTTCTTTTCATTTTTAAGTCTTTCCTGTTCTTCAGAACTCATATTCTGATCCGAGATTTCGCAAAGTACCACATACGAATTTATATTGTTTTCGACCAGCGAAAGTTGTATTTGCTTTCTTCCTTCATTCCATGTATTCATGCTGTATTTTTTCACATCCTGCACATCGAATATCGATGGGTATTCGTTCCGTGTGGCAGGTTCGCCATATTTGTTTGAGATTATTTTTAACAGATTTTGATAATTGGCCTTCAGATCCGGGTCGTAACGAATGGCTTTAACCTCGTCCGAAACCATCCGTACTTTATACAACTGATCGTCGGGAGTAAAAGAATAAGAAATGTTATAGGAATATTTTCCAAGTTTCTGCCGCTTTTCATTGGCTGACACTGTGGCTTCCTTGTTCATTCCAAAACGCAGATCGCCAAAAGGTGTTAGTTGCATTTGTTCGTACCTGGCCTGTTCAATGCTGTCTTGTCGCGCTTTTTCTTCGGCAAGTAATTCGTCGGCAGTTTTCACATGTACGGTGTCGGTTGGAGCTGCTTCTTTTGGCTTTTTTACAAAGCGATTGCAGGATGCAAGCAACAGTACAAGCACTATCCCTGCGGTAAAGATTAATCTCATATTACGGTCTTAAGGTTATTTTCAATTCCAAATTTAACAATAAAGAACATAAATTAGTACATTTGGGCAATTGATTTATTAAACCAAAACAAATTTAAAATCGATGCTATGAAGTACTTCCTGATTCAGTTGCTGGTCCTGATTAGTTTATCCACAGTAGCACAATTTAACCGCGATCCTTACCGCGATTCGGATGAAGGCAATTTCTTCCTTCGTAACACAAACGTGTACTTTCAAAAAACCTACAATTCAGGGGTGAATTTCGACGCGCTCGAACAAAAATTAAAATCGTATAATTCTCCGGGAGGAGGCTTCCAAATCAAAAGAACGGGCGAGAACACCATGAATGGTGTGATTGTGAATTACAACCTTAACTGGAATTATAAAGACCTAAAAAGCCGTAAGATTGCCGATTTCCTAAAATATCCGGTGAACGCGGCTTTTGAAGTGGAGAAGAACGGGAATTCGTACCAGGTAACCGTGAGCAATATCTGGTTTATGGATGTAAAGAAACCGAGCAACAAACGGCATCTGACCCTGGAAAGTATGGTAACCGGGGAAGACGGCGTGGTTTTCACCAAAAACAAAAAAGACCTGGAAGCCATGAAAATGATCGACGAAAACTTTCAGTGGATTTTTATGATGCAGGGCAGTACGCAGGATACCCGGTTTTAAAACGATATTTTGCCACTAATTTTTATTCCTCGCCGGTGAACTGTTGTGGAAGTTCTTTGGTGGCTTTAGCTCCCAGCTTTTTAATTGCTTCTACTCTTCGTACAAGATTACCCGAGCCGGTTTGCAGTTTGTTCATGGCCGAATCGTATGATTTACGAGTGCCCTCTATGTTCTTTCCTATTCCTTCCATATCCGAAATAAAACCTACAAACTTATCGTAAAGCGCCCCGCTCTGACGCGCAATTTCGAGCGCGTTTCGCGTTTGGTTTTCCTGCTGCCAGAGCGACGAAACCGTGCGCAGGGTAGCCAGCAGTGTCGACGGACTAACCAACACTACTTTCTGGTCCCAGGCAAACGAGAACAGTTCCTGGTCTTCCTGTACCGCCACGCTAAACGACGACTCGATCGGGATAAACAACAGTACAAAATCAGGCGAATTCAGTTTGCTGGCCGTTTGATAATGCTTCTCGCTTAATCCTTTGATATGGTTTTTTAAACTCAGTAAATGTTCTTTTATGAATTTCACGCGTTCCTCTTCGGTGGAGGCATTCACCGCACGTTCGTAGGCAATCAGCGAAACTTTCGAGTCGACAATAATATGTTTGTTATCGGGCAGGTTAATCACAATATCGGGCTGCACCCGTTTACCATCGTCGGTAACATCGCTAAACTGCTTTTGGTAGCCTTGTTCGCCTTCGTTTAGGCCCGAACGTTCGAGAATACGTTCCAATACTACTTCGCCCCAGTTTCCCTGTTTTTTTACATCGCCTTTTAATGCCTTGGTCAGGTTGTTGGCTTCTTCGCTTATTTTGTTATTCAGATCATACAATTTCAACAGTTCGGCCCGTAATTCGGTCTGGTCTTTTAATCCTTTTTGGTAGGTATCTTCCACTTTTTTCTCAAAAAGCTGGATCTTTTCTTTTAATGGATTTAGCACATCCCCAATGTTTTTCTGGTTGGCAGCGGTAAATTTTTCGCTGTTCTTTTCCAGGATTTTATTGGCAATGTTTTCAAACTCGGTAGTAAATTTCTTTTGCAGCTCTTCCAGTTCGGCTTTCTGAGTTTCGAGTTTATCTTTTAGGTTGAGGTATTCTTCTTTTGCGCGTTCGAGCCTGCCGCTGAGCGTAACGTTTTCATTCCGTGTTTTCTCCAGCGTTTCTTTTTGCTCGTCGAAATTCGTCTTTAAATTCTGGTACCGTTCTTCCCAAACCAGGCGCTGTTTATCGGCTTCAACTACCTGAGTGCGAAATTCGTTTTCTTTTTCGAGCACAGCCTTTTCAGCTTCAGAACCGGCTTTTTGAAGTTTCGAACGATAAATAAAATAAACGGCTGCGGCGCCCACCGCCAAACCAAGCAATAAATAAACAATTTCCATGTAAAAAGTATTTGAACGCTAAAAGTACAAAATTGAATACAAGACTGTGGGTTGATTTCGAAAAAGTAATGAGCAATTTTTCAGAGGCAACAGTTTTGCTTATTTTCGTTGAGAAAAAAGTTTCCGGGTATGGATGTTAAAATAGAAGAAGGCTGGAAAGCACGGCTTGCCGGAGAATTTGAAAAAGATTATTTCGGAAAACTGATCGGATTTGTGCGCGAAGAATACAAAACCCACCGGGTTTACCCGCCCGGAAAACTAATTTTTAATGCTTTTGACCAGTGTTCGTTCGACCGGTTAAAAGTCGTCATTCTCGGGCAGGATCCGTATCACGGCCCCGGGCAGGCACATGGTTTGTGTTTTTCGGTAAACGATGGCATTCCCTTCCCTCCCAGCCTGAAAAATATTTTTAAAGAGCTAAAAACCGATGTTGGAAAAGAAATTCCGCAAAGCGGCGATTTAACGGATTGGGCCCACCAGGGCGTGCTTTTGTTGAATGCCACTTTAACGGTCCGCGCCCACCAGGCAGGTTCGCACCAGGGAAAAGGCTGGGAAGAATTTACCGATGCAGCCATACAAATTGCCAGCGAACAAAAAGATCATTTGGTTTTTCTGTTGTGGGGAAATTACGCCATCAGCAAACGCCGGTTGATCGACGAAAGCAAACACCTGGTTTTAACTTCGGTGCATCCCTCTCCGCTTTCGGCCAGCCGTGGTTTTTTTGGGAACAAACATTTTAGCCGCACAAATGAGTTTTTGGAAAAGAATGGTTTGGCGCCAATACATTGGTAAAAGGATCCGATCCCTCGGAGGGATCGGATCCTTTCTTTACCACTTATAAACAATCGAATTGATATTCATTCCGGCGCCTACCGAACAAAACACGGTATAATCGCCGTCGTTTACCTCGTGGCCTTCCATTTTACCTTTCATCACCAAATCGAGTAAAGTTGGAACTGTAGCCGTAGAAGAGTTGCCCAGCTTTCGGATACTCATTGGCATGATTCCGTCGGGAATTTCTTTTTCGTTAAAAGCCTTGAATACGCCTGATAAAATGGCTTCATCCATTTTTTCGTTGGCCTGGTGGATAAAGATCTTCTTCACATCGTTCAACCCAATTCCGGCTTTCTCGATGCTGTCTTTCACCACGCCCGGAACGGTAGTAATGGCGTAAATATATAGTTTGTGACCTATCATTTTTATAAACCGTTCGTTCCCTTCGAAATCAGGATTGCTCGATGGCCCAAGTGTTAACAAACCGGCATACTGAACCGAATCGGACCGGCTGGAATGTGACAGGACCCCGGTTGGTTCGTCGCTTTCAACGGCTTCAACAATAGTAGCTCCGGCGCCATCAGCGTAAATCATTGTGTCGCGGTCGTGCGGGTCAGAAATACGCGAAAGCACATCGGCTCCCACTACCACTCCGCGTTTCCAGAAACCACTTTTAATGTATGCATCGGCAACAATCATCGCCTGCGTCCAGCCCGGACAACCCGAAATTACATCGTGACAAATACAGGCCGGATTTTTAATGTGAAGTTTCAGTTTCACTTTGTTGGCCAGCCCCGGAAGAATGTCGGAACGAACGTTTCCTTCGGCAATGTCGCCAAAGTTGTGCGCAACGATAATAAACTCGAGACTGTCTTTTGAAATGCCGGCCGATTGACAGGCATCTTTAATCGCAATTGCTGCAATGTCTGAGGTCATCTGGTCTTCAGCCACGTATCGTCTTTCCTCGATATTGGTGATTTCCCTGAATTTATCGATGATCTCTTCGTTGGATTTATCTACAATTTTTTCTCCCGACGGAGTGTAAAACTCGTAATTCAGAAAATAATTGTTTTTTATTATTTGAGCCGGAATGCAACTTCCTGTCCCAATAATTCTTGTGTACCTTTCTTTTGCCATAATCCTTCTCTCAGCCGAAGCTTATCCTTTGTATTTCTTCAGTTCAAACGTCTCTCCATCAAAAACACCGTATGAGTAGGTGTTGATCCAGTCGCCCAGCAGTACAAAAGTTGCACCGCCTTCCATCTTCTGGCAAACCATCTGGTGACGATGGCCCATCACAAAATAATCAACGCGTGTTGTTTTTAAAAAATCAGTCGCAAATTTATAAATTCCATCCTGATTAACCATGAAATCAGGCTCAATATCAGATTTTGATAACCTACTGGATGCAGACCATTTGTGGGCGAGCCAAAATGCGAAATTTGGGTGCAGCCTGGAGAAGAGCCATTGCAGGGGTTTATTCGTAAAAATCCTTTTTAAAAAGAGGTAACCGGTGTCGCTTTTATCCAAACCGTCGCCATGTGCCAAAAAGAATTTGCGGCCATTTATTTCGGTAATAATTTCTTCGTGATGAACGGTGGCGCCCAGTTCTTCCTCCAGGTAATCAAACATCCACACATCGTGGTTGCCGGTGAAAAAATGCACCGGGACGCCACGATCGCTTAGTTGGGCAATGCGGCCAAGTACACGTGTAAAACCACGAGGAACTACTTTTTTGTACTCGTACCAGAAATCGAAAATATCGCCCATCAGGTACAATTCGGCCACATCGTCTTTTATTTCATCGAGCCAGCGGGTAAAAAGGAGTTCGCGTTCCCGGTTGTTTTTGAGTGCCGGAGCACCCAGGTGTATATCGGAAACAAAATATATTTTTCCTTTTTCTATCAATTGGCTGTTTTTAATATTTATTTGAACAGTTGCCCAACCGCTTTGTCGAGCGCCGGTCCCTGCAGGTTTTTGCCTACGATGGCACCTTCCTTATCAAGCAGGTAATTGTATGGAATCGACTGAACATTGTAGTGGCCAAGTGCAAGGCTACTGCCGTTCATGTCGCCTACATTTATCCAGATAAGTTTATCATTGTCGATGGCGTCCACCCATTCGGCTCGGTTCTGATCTACGCTCACCTGGTAGATCTCAAAACCTTTGCTTTTGTATTTTTTGTACAAATCGACCAAAACCGGATTCTGTATCCTTGAATTACGGTCGACTGCGGCCCAAAATTGTACCAGCACGGCTTTCCCGCGCAGCGACGATAAAGCGATTTCCTTTCCGCCCGGATCCGGGAGTACAATGTCAGGACTGTTCTGTCCTTGTTCCTCGATTATCTTACGTACCCGCGCTGCCTTCTCCTGGCGAACATACTGAAGTGTGTTGTTGTACAAGGCCTGCACCTGCTCCGATTTCGGATAAATACTGTATAGTGCCGACGCTGCGGTACGCATTAACTGCAAATCGCGAATGATGTAATTCGGATCATTATTGTCAAGTTTTTGATAGAGCGCGAGTACACTGGCCATCGAAAATGGGTTTTCGCGCACAAAATTGGTCGAGAATTCCACCTGGTCTTCAACAATCTGGTCGTACTGAACAGCCCATTTGGGATGCATGTTATCGTATTCGGGATTTCCCTGGTAAACATTGCTTAGCGATTGTAACGAATCAAGTTTACTTCGGGTCTGTTTTAGTTTTGAATCGAGTTGTTGAACCTGTTCCGACCCTTTTGAACCGCTTACGTTGTATTCGCGGTAAAAATTGGCAGCGTCGGCTTTCACCACAACCTGTTCGGCCGAATCAACCAATAGTGTAATAAAATTGTGATCCGAAAGCTTTAAAAGATAAAAGGTTGGGATGCTGGTTTCGCCTTTAAATTTGAACTGGCCTTTCTTATCGATCTGAACTTTCGCGATCGGTTTTAGCGTTGTTGTGTGCAATTCTTCGAGATAAATGGTATCACCTTCGGCATGCGTGATGGTACCGCTGATAGTAAACTGATTTTGTTGTTTTGAACAACTGCCCAAAACAACTGCGATAACGCTCAGAAATAATATAAATCTTTTTGCCATTCCAATTAATTAAAGGGCGTAAAATTAATAAAATTGGGTACAGGAAAAACAGCTCCGAAAGAAAATAACAAATTTTATATTTTCCGCACCGGGCTTGTTTTCACGTATTTCACCCCACTTTTTTTTATTCGTCTTACTTCGGTTTCGCCGGAGTTAAAATTTTCAATACGTTTGTAGCAAATTTGTGAGCAAAATATACGTCAGGAAAGATGAAGATACATTACTCGCTGGACCAATTTAGGGCACAGTCGCCAGTGGTTACCATTGGTACTTTCGATGGCTTGCACAAAGGTCACCAGGCAGTGTTGGATAAGCTGAAAGAGCTGGCCCGCGAGATAGATGGCGAATCGGTGGTTTTTACTTTTTATCCGCACCCCAGGCTGGTTACTTCACCCGGCGAAAGTAGTTTACGGCTGCTAACTACCCTTGAAGAAAAAATCCAGCTTTTTACAAAATTTGGCATCGATCATTTAATCGTTTACCCCTTTAACAAGGAGTTTTCGGAAATGAATTATTCCGATTTTGTAAAGGAAATCCTGGTCGATAAAATAGAGACCCGGTGTTTGGTTGTAGGGTACGACCATAAATTTGGCAAGAATCGCGAAGGGGGTTTTGAATACTTGCAGCATTGTGCCGGGCGGTATGGTTTTAGGGTTGAAAAAATGGAAGCGCTTTCGGTGGAAGATGACAACGTCAGTTCGACAAAAATACGGCTCGCACTGCAAACCGGCGATATTCCGAAAGCCAACCACTATTTTGGATACGAATTTTCGTTGCGCGGAACCGTTGTGGAAGGGAAGCAGCTTGGCCGCAAAATGGGTTTCCCCACCGCCAATATAGAAGCTTCGGATAAATTCAAGATCATTCCAGGTTATGGTGTTTATGCTGTAAAAGTTGAAATCGACGGGAGAATTTTTAAGGGAATGCTGAACATCGGAACCCGCCCTACTTTTAACAAGAATGCCGATAACCGCAGCATCGAAGTAAACATCTTCGATTTTTCAGAAAACATTTACGGAAAGAAAATTACCTTGTACTTTATCGGTAAAATAAGGGACGAACAAAAATTTAACGGGATTGAAGCGCTGGTTGAACAACTTAAAAAAGACAGGGTTAGCGCACTCGATATACTGAACCGTCAATGATCGGCAAGTATAAAATCACAGGTCACCGGCAAGTGGTCGGAATACACAAAATCGATAGTTTCGAAATTGTACGCTTCCAGGCGTGGGCTGTGCAAAATATAGTCGATACGGAACGATGGAAGTTGCCCGGCGTAAGTTTGTCCAACTCCGTGCCCCGATTCCACAAAAGCATCTTTCAGGTCTTCGCTTAAAACATGGTATGAATACGAGGTTGGTGTATCGTTAAAATCGCCACAAACAATTACCGGATAAGGGCACGATTCGATGTGCCGGCGGATTTCCTCGACCTGGGCTGCGCGCTTCGAAAAAGCCTGTTTCATTTGCGAGGCTACTTTTCGGAAAACCCGTCGGTTCTTTTCTTCCTGCAAATCCAGCGATTCGATAACCGAATAATTCTCAGGGGCAATCTGGTACGATTGCAAATGCAGGTTGTAAATTCTTATGGTGTCGTTTTCGATTTTGACATCGGTGAAGATGGTAATGTTGGTCGACTTCTCGAAACGTATTTCTCCCATATCTACAATCGGGTAACGGGTCATTGTTACCGATCCAAAACTCGAACTCGAACTTGCAAATTGGTAATGTTGAATGTTTTTGAGGTCTTTTACGGTTTTTGCCAGGTTGAAAATGTTGTTCCTTCGCAAACGTGACTCCTGCAAGCAAATAATATCGGCATTCTGTTCTTCCAGAAAAGTGATGATCTTCTCTGCATTTGCCTTGCTATCTTCGTTTCCGTCGCCCGAAAAATGACGCACATTATACGAAAGAACTTTGATATCGGTATTGTTGGATTTTTTTCCTGCAAACTGGAAAAAGCGCGGGATGAACTGAAATCCTATCAAAATACCCAATAGCGATAAGAACGCGTATTTCCATTTCAGGAAAAGCCATAAAATAACAAACGCAAAATTTAGCGCCAGAATATAGGGATAACTCAAGCCAACAAAGGCCAGTACCCAGATTTTATTTGGCGGGATATATACTGACAAATAGGAACTTAGCAATCCGGCGACTGCAACTATATTCAGAACCAAAATACTATACAGTAGAAACTTCTTCACCTGTCTCGGTCTTAAGGCACAAGATATAAAATTACTCGATTGTAAAAACGCCTGAAAATATTTTTTGGCATGTCGGAATCGTAAAATTAGTTTGAAAGGATAACCGTCATTTCTGGCAGCACAGCATCCGGTTTTTGCCCATCAAATCCATCCGGAGTTCGATGTTGCGAAATGCGTTGTCTTCCATCAAATCGATCATTTGAGCCCCCAAATATTCGTTTATTTCGAGAAAAAGATAGCCATCCTTCCGAAGTTGAGTTTGGGCAAATTGGGCGATTGCACGGTAAAACACCAACGGATCGTCGTCACTTACAAACAGGGCGCCGGTAGGTTCAAAGTCGAGCACATTTTTTTGCATCATCTGTTTTTCCGATTCGCGAACATAAGGCGGATTACTTACTACCACATCCAGTTCTCCCCAAACTCCTGTGCTCCAATCCAGGATATCTGCCTTGGTAAATTTTACTGCCAGGTTATTATTTTGTGCATTTTCGCGGGCTGTTTGTAAAGCTTCTTCAGAAATATCGATACCGCTAACTTCTGCCTTTCTAAGCATCGCTTTCAATGCCAGGGCAATGCAGCCGCTCCCGGTTCCAATGTCCAGAATTTTCGGATTAGCCGGAAGATCGGTTTCTGCCATCCACTGCACCAGTTCCTCGGTTTCGGGGCGCGGGATCAACACCGAAGGGTTCACTTTTATTTTCAGGTTGTAAAATTCGGTTTCACCTAAAATATACTGAATCGGTTCGTATTTTTTTAGCCGTTCTACAATCTCACCGAGTTGTCTTTTCTTGTCTTCATCGGGCACGCGATCTTTCTGAAGGATCATTTCGGTATAGCTCAACCTGCATACCGACTCCATGATTAAGCGCACAAAACCCCTGATTTCGGAACCTGGATAGTAGGGCGCCAATTCCTCGCTGAGATATTGAATAGTTGTTTGCATTGTGTACTTTTGATTCTGCAAAAATAACTTTTCCAACATGACCACCGACAGTTCATACATGAAACGTTGCCTCGAACTCGCCAGAAAAGGCGCCGGCTCTGTGGCGCCCAACCCAATGGTTGGTTGTGTGGTAGTTTACCGGGGCAAGACCATTGGCGAAGGCTATCATGAAAAATACGGCGAAGCACATGCCGAAGTGAATGCCATCCGGTCGGTAAAAAACACGGAATGGTTAAAGGAAAGCACACTTTATGTAACGCTGGAACCCTGTGCACATCATGGAAAAACACCGCCGTGTTCCGACTTGATTGTACAAAAACAAATTCCTAAAGTGGTGATTGGCACCATCGATCCGTTTGCCGAAGTGGCCGGCCGCGGCATCGAAAAAATGCAAAAAGCCGGGATTGACGTAAAAGTCGGAGTTTTGGAAGAGGAGTGTCGCGAACTTAACAAGCGTTTTTTTACTTTTCACCAAAAACACCGCCCTTATATTTTTCTGAAATGGGCACAATCGGCCGATGGATTTATCGATATCGACCGCAACGCTGCTGGTTTTGGCGAACCTACCTGGATTACCGGGCCCGAAGCCCTGCTTCGCGTACACCAAATGCGGGCCGAAGAAAATGCGATTTTGGTGGGGACACGCACCGCAGAAAAGGATAATCCTTCGCTTACCGTGCGGCATTGCGAAGGGAAAAACCCACTTCGCATAGTACTCGACCGTAACTTGAAATTACCGGCTGATCTGAATCTTTTTAATTCTGAAAGCGAAACAATAATTATTAACTCGCTTAAAAACGGACAAAAAGCAAACCTGGAATACATTCGCGCAGATTACTCGCAAAATGTGCTGCCACAGATTCTGGAAATCCTGTATCTAAAAGAAAAGCTATCGTTGATTGTTGAAGGTGGACGTGAGTTGCTGCAAAGTTTTATCGCCCAGGGGCTTTGGGACGAAGCACACGTTTACACCGGACAAAAACTATTTCGGAGCGGTGTGCCGGCTCCGGTAATTGAAGGAAACTCTTTTAAACGTGAAAAAATCGGGATGGATAGCCTTGAAATTTATCTCAATCCGAATCAGGGTTGATAAACCTTTGGGCCTCCTGGCAGAATCTGTATTTTCAAAACATTCTCGACATACATAAAATAATAGAAAAGCTTGTGGTTCATTTCAAAGCCATAATCTTCAGTGTTTTCATAGCCCACCACCGGTTCAAACGTCCAGTTCTTTCCTCCGCGCAAACATTTGGCATTCCACGCCGAAACATATTGCCGGTTCCAGCTTTCGTAATAACTCTGCGCCTTGTACATCGAAGGTTTTTGATAGTACTGGTACCATTGGTCGAATTTCTTGTCGAAGGTTTCCACATCGTATTCAGTAGTATCGATGATAATCATATCGTCGCCGTTTTTACCCGACTTCGAGCTGCTTCTTTGTGTAGAACATGCGCCAACGATCCAAACAATCAGTAACAGAAAAAAGAATTGTTTCATGTCTATTTATTCAAATTAAAACCGGCACCGTGCATTTATATTGTTTTTATGCGGCAAATTTCAGACTTTTACGACTACAAATTTCGAAAAATGTTTGATTGGAACCAATTCCTTGGATGGTTTTCTATCGTGTTCCTGCTTACGGCCATTCCGGTGGCGTTTATGATCGTTCTGGAAAAACGTTCGCCGTATAAAACGGTTGCGTGGATTCTGGCCCTGATTTTACTTCCCGTATTCGGGATGTTGTTCTACCTTGTTTTTGGGCAGACCTATCGCAAGCGTAAAATGTTTTCGCAGCGCGGCTTGCAGGGTTTACGCGAGTGGCGCCGCATCACATCACGACAATTACGCAGTTTCGGTCCGGCACAAAAAAACACCGAGTTAAAAGAATACCAGCACCTGATCAGGTTGTTGCTCAACAATTCGAACGCCTTGCTCACTTCGGGCAATCAACTCGAAATATTAAAAGACGGCCAACAAACATTTACTTCGCTTTTCGAAGCAATCGAAACAGCACAGCATCATATCCACCTCGAATACTACATATTCGACAACGATAAAACCGGGAACCAACTCAAACAGTTGCTTCTCAGGAAACGTGCAGAAGGGGTCGAAGTCAGGATAATTGTCGATGATGTTGGAAGCTGGAGTCTCAGCAAAAAATTCTTTCGCCAACTGCGCGAAAAAGGCATCGAAATCTATCCCTTTATGGAAGTCCGTTTTCCGCGACTGACTTCGAAAGTGAATTACCGAAACCACCGGAAGATTACCATCATCGACGGGAAAACAGGGTTTATTGGCGGAATGAACATTGCCGACCGATATATCGATGGCGACCCGAAACTGGGACACTGGCGCGATACACATCTAAAAATAACCGGTGATGCCGCAGCGAGCTTGCAGGTGATTTTTGCCGCCGACTGGTATTTTGTCAGCCATAAAGAGCTAAAAGGACGCGCCTATTTCCGGCGGTTTACCGAGGATGCCGGAATTCCGGTTCAGATCGGTGCCGGCGGCCCCGATTACGACTGGGAAGGTATTGCACAGGCGTTTTTCTCGGCCATTACCAATGCGCGTAAACGGGTTTTCTTAGTTACTCCTTACCTGATGCCGCCTCCCGCTTTGCTCGAAGCGCTGAAAACGGCTGCACTTAGCAAAGTAGATGTCCGGATTATCATTCCCGAGAAATCGGATTCGCGTGTTTCGAAGTGGTGTTCTTTTGCCTATGTTGAAGAATTACTTGAAGCGGGAGTGCAGATGTATTTCTACCAAAACGGCTTTATCCACAGCAAGTACATGCTGGTCGACGATGGCTTTTCAACCATTGGGACAAGCAATTTCGACTTCCGCAGTTTTGAGACAAACTTCGAAGCCAACGCTTTTATCTACAACCGTAATTTTTCGAAAGAACTGGAACAACATTTCCTGGAAGATCAGCAGCACAGCCGCGAAATAAAACTGGCGCAATGGAGAAAACGACCGCAAACGAATAAAATCCGCGAAGCGCTGGCACACATTGTGAGCCCGATGTTTTGAAAACCCCCATCCTAACCTTCCCCCATTGAGTGAAGGAACTACTTAATTCAGAATGGTAAACTTCCTAAATCGAGGTTTCCGCCCGAAAGAATAATCCCCACTTTCCGTCCCTTTACTTTTACTTTCTTTTCGAGAATAGCGGCAAGTGGCACTGCCGACGAAGGTTCGATAATAATTTTCATACGTTCCCAAATCAGGCGCATGGCAGCTACTATCGATTCTTCCGAAACCGTAACAATATCATCCACTTTATCCATGATGATCGCAAAATTGCGATCGCCCAGCGAAGTAAGTAAACCATCGGCAATAGTCTTTGGCTGAATGGAAGGAACCAGCTTTTTGGAGTGAAACGATCGAAAGGCATCGTCGGCGCCATCTGGTTCAGCCGCAATTACCAGGCAATTCGGCAGTAAATGACGGGTAGAAATAGCTGTGCCGCTCAGTAATCCACCGCCTCCTACCGGCGCCATAATCACATCAAACCCTCCTTTGTCTTCGATCAATTCTTTGGCAGCCGTTCCCTGTCCGGCAATTACATGGAAATTGTTGTAGGGATGAACCTCGGTCGCGCCGGTTTCTGCAATCACCTGGGCCAATGTACCCTCACGCGCTTGCAGTGTGGGCTGGCAAAAGGTAATGTTAGCGCCATAACCCGCCACCGCTTTTTTCTTGATTTCGGGCGAATTGATGGGCATTACAATGTGCGCTGCAATACCCCGCATTTTTGCCGCAAGCGCCAGCGCTGCCGCGTGGTTCCCCGACGAGTGCGTGCCGACTCCCTTTGCAGCATCTTCTTCGCTTAGCGAAAAAACCGCGTTGCAGGCCCCACGGAATTTAAAAGCGCCTACCTTTTGCAGGTTCTCGCACTTAAAATACAAGTCGGCCCCCACAATTTTGTTGATGCTGATTGAGCTCATCACGGGAGTGCGGTGTGCGTATTGCTGAATGAGTTGGTGTGCCTGCTGAATGTCAGCATAAACCGGAATAGATAACATACTGCTTTACAATTTTTTGTTTTGCTTCTTCCTTTAAAACTGGTAAGTATTTTTGCATGATTGCCCAAATTACTGTCGCATCAATACTTTCATAAGCATGAATAATTCGGTTTCGCAGGCCTTCTATTTGTGAAATATTTCCCAGTGAATTCTCTGGATCGATTTTGTCAGATTTATTGACAGCCTCTCCTATTATTCCAAGTTGTCGTTCTACTGCACTTTGGGTTTTAGTATCTTTTAAGTATTGTCCAAAAGATTTGATATCAGCCATAAACTCTTCAATAAGTGAGATTGCAAAAAGAATAACATGCAGGTATTTTTTACTTTCCAGCTTCATAAATTAACTCTTTTGAAGTATCGATGCTCTGTTTTAAGTAAGGGTTCCGTATAGAAAGTGTAGTCAGAAGATCAACTTTTCGATTAGAAACATCTTCAAGTTTATTCCACAATAAAATTATTTTCTCACCTTTTATCACGGGATCCGTTTCATCTATTTCAACCAGCAAATCAATATCGCTGTTTTCAACATTAAAGCCCCCCGTAACCGACGAACCAAATGTAAATAAACGCTTCACGCTGTATGTTTTGCACAAGTCGTGAAACTCTTGTTGTTTTGTATCGATAAGATCATAAATTACCATAAATCAAATATAACTTAAAAATTCCCGTTGGCATAATCGAAACTAAGCAGATCGAACAGGTTCTGTCACTATTTCTTCGAAAGCATCCCTGTAAAACCTATTTTTTAAAATGAGTTCCTGATGTGTCCCTGAAGCTGAATTTGATTTGGATTCGATCACATAAATCCGGTCGGTGTAGCCGGCGAGTTGCGGACGGTGGGTTACAAAGATTACAGGGATTTTGCTTTTTATTTTGTTGAGCAGTTCCAGTACAAATTTTTCAGTACGCCTTCCCATTGCGGCAGTGGCTTCGTCTAACAAAAGAAGTTTGGGTTTGCTGTACAAGGCCCTGGCAAGCGCAATTAATTGGCGTTGACCACCCGATAAATTGGTAGCGTTTTCGTTTATAATGGTTGTGTATCCTTGCTGAAACTCCATAATAAAATCGTGAAAGCCATATTGTTGGCAAAATGCAACAATTTGTTCTGCATTCGGGATTTCTTCCAGCGAAATATTTTCGAGTACCGTTGCATTAAAAAGCTCAACATGTTGTTCTACCGTGGCAACATACTTTCTCCAGGTTTGTGTTGAAAACGAATTCCAGTCTTCACCATTCACCAGAATTTTCCCCGACTCAATTTTATGAAAACGTTGCAGGATAGAAAGCAGTGTACTTTTACCACATCCGATTTCGCCAAAGAAAGTGATGATTTCACCTTTTTTCAGTTCAAAATTGATATCCTTTAACAACAGGCTTTTCCCCGGGAAACGAAAGTTTAAATCTCTCACTTCCAGCTTTTCAATTTGAACAACATCTTCAGTATTTTCATGCACGGGATCCTGTGGTCTATATTCGGGTTCGGCGGAAGTAAATTCGTACATACGGTCGAATGCTACACGGGCTTCCTGCAACTGGATATTTGCCATGGCAATACTTATTACCGATGTGCCCAAACTGCCAACAAGCGTAATAATCGCCATCATTTGCCCCAGCAGAAGCTGTTCCTGCAATACCAGCCAGGCCGTCCACGAAATTATTCCGGAAAGTAAAACCGCACTGCCAATCGTTATCCACAGGTTGATCCTTGCTCCTAAAAGCCCCAAATTGAAAACTTTTTGCATGAAAAAACCATAAACTGCATTTACAACTTTGGCAAACAGGTTTTCGCGCTTAAAAGTTTTTATGGCTTTTATACCGTTAATGGTATCGATGTATTTGCTTTCGGTGGCGGCATAACTTTGCATTACTTCGCGCTGGGCAACAATTACTTTTTTATTGTAACGCCATGCCAGTAACCCAAATACAGGTATAGAAAGCAAACTAAATAAACCCGTTGAAACCGAATACACAAAAATATAGCTGGCAGATACCAGCACAACCAGAACATCAATTACCACCTGGCTGCTTAAAAACACCACTACTTTTTGGATACGGCTGGCATCGTTCATGCGGGCTACCATATCGCCGATGGAGGTGCTGTCGAAAAAAGGTTTGGGCAGAAACAGCAGCTTGCCGAAAAAATTGTGAATTAAGCGAACATTCATTTCGCGGCTCTGACGCACCAAAAAAATGCTGCGTACGTATGAAATAAGCGCCCTTGCCAGAAGAATAATTAAAAAGATTACCAGCCCAAAAACTAAAGTACGCATATCCTTTTCGGGCAGGATTTTATCGATTAGTTTTTGAGAGAAAATGGCGGTTGCCAGCCCTAATGCTGAAATTACCACACCGAGGAAAGCCGCAATTCCTAAAACCGGGTAATCGGGTTTTAACAGCTGCAGAAACCAGGTACGTTTGTTTTTCGATTCGTTTTGCTTTGTAACGAAACCTTTACCGGGAACAAGTTGCAGCAATGCTTTACTTTTCCATACAATTGCCAGTTCTTCTTCAGTATAATATTCAATTCCGTTTGCCGGGTCGCCAATGGTAAATTTGCCTTTCTCAAAGCCATAGCAAACTACAAAGTGTTCCAATGTTTGGTCTTTAATAATGTGCAGGATTACCGGCTCGTCTAATTCTTTCAGATTTTCTATATCCGCTTCGTAGCCACCTGCCTCAAAATCCAGTTTTTGTGCGGCCTGGTACAGACCCAATAAGCTGGTTCCGTTTAAGTTTGTTCCGCTAATCTCACGTAACCTTTCCTGTGTAGTTTCTCCCCCGTAATATTTTATTATCGATGCCAGGCAAGCCAGGCCGCAGTAAAATTGGCTGTACTGTTTAACGAAAGATTTGCTTATTACTTTTCTATTTTGCTTTGGGATCATTGCTTCCGACATTTACTTGTTCAACAATTCTTTCGTTATTTTTATCTGATGATTTTGTTAATGGATCACTGTCGTTAAAAGACAGAAAGCTTGCAAGCATTACTCCGAGATAAAAAAATAGCTTGGACATAAATTTCTGTTTTATTTTTGACTGTTTAGGATGTTTGTATTCCAGTAGACCTTCAAGGTTTTAGTAACCTTGAAGGTCTGTTTACTCATTTATTATCTCAATAATCGTCTCCAATTTGGTCTCTCCTAAAAACTGTTTTTTTAGTTTGCGGTTTTTATAAATATAAACCGAAGGAACTACTGCTTTACCAAATACTTTTTTAAACTGGTTTTCGGCGTCAATTAACACTTCAATATTGTCGATTTCCCACAGATGGTAAGTTTCACAGAAGTTTTTTACACGTTGCAACGAATCGTCGTAAGTAACCATAAGTAACTGGCAATTGCTGAAGGCTTCTGTATTTTGCCCTATTTCCTGTGCTTCGTACTGGCAGTGTTCACACTCGGGATGAAAGTAAACCAACACCAAAGGTTTCTCAGGGTTAAATTCATCAATACAAATTGTTTTACCTTCCAACGATTCAAAACAGGCATGAGGAAGGGTCTGGATTTGCTGTTCGCTTACCTTTTTGTGTTTGTACGTTTGAACAATTTTTTTGCCTAACCATACGCCCGAAATTGACAGAACAACTATTATAAAAAGACGAATCACGTTTTTCATTAGCTGAGGTTTAGCGTTATAAACATTACAACCAAAACCCACAGCAATAGCCCGCTGCCATACGAGGTAGTTACCAGTTTAAGCGATTGCCCGAATTTTACCGGGCGTTCTTCGTTGGCTTCATTGATAACTCCAACCAGCAGCCATGCCAACACCAGGAAATACCCTAACTCAAATACATTGA
>WOYV01000094.1 GCA_011620585.1 Draconibacterium sp. | reverse complement strand
GTGCTTTTTTGTTTTCCACAGGAATTAAAAAAACACAAAAAAAGTCAATATTAACAAGACCTCACCAAGAACAAACATTATTTTAAAATCTGTTCTCGAGATAGTCGCGGCAATTCTCAAATTGGAATTCGCTACGCCCGGAAATATAAAAGCCGATCTGCATTCTACAAACCGGCTTTTCAATATTGTAAAGAAATACTCTATTCTTCTTTCTTTTCTTCTTCGTCAGAAACTTCTTCGGTAGATTCTGCTTCGGCTGCTGTTTCTTCTGCAGTTTCAGCAACAACTTCAGGTTCTTCTGCTTTGGTTTCGGCAACTACTTCAGCTTTTGGGGCAGCTTTGGTTTCGGCAACCAGTGCGGCAGCTTCTTCTTTTTTCGCACCACCACGACGTGAACGACGTTTTTTGGTTTTTGAAGCATCTTCTTTAGCCGCCAACATCGCTTCGTTGAAATCTACCAATTCGATAATACACATTTCAGCGTTGTCGCCTAAACGATTACCGGTTTTAAGAATACGGGTATATCCTCCCGGACGATCGCCTACTTTTTCAGCCACTTCTCTGAATAGTTCAGATACGGCTTCTTTGCTCTGAAGGTAGCTAAATACAACCCTGCGCGAGTGTGTGGTATCGTTTTTTGCTTTGGTAATCAGCGGTTCAACATACATACGCAAGGCCTTTGCTTTAGCCACAGTGGTTGTAATTCTCTTATATTCGATGAGAGAACTAGCCATATTAGACAGCATTGCCTGACGGTGCGCTGATTTACGTCCTAAATGATTAAATTTCTTATTGTGTCTCATTGCTTATTATTCCTTATCCAATTTGTATTTGGTAATATCCATCCCAAAGTTGAGCCCCATGTTGTCGAGGAGATCATCCAATTCGGTCAATGATTTTTTCCCGAAATTTCTGAATTTCAACAGGTCGTTACGGTTGTATGTAACGAGGTCGCCCAAAGAATCCACATCGGCTGCTTTCAGACAATTCAATGCACGCACTGAAAGATCCATATCCACCAATTTGGTTTTGAGCAATTGACGCATGTGCAGAACTTCCTCGTCGAACTCTTCGTTTGCAAATTTCTCGTCGGAGTCAAGAGTGATCTTTTCATCCGAGAATAGCATGAAGTGATAGATAAGAATTTTAGCTGCCTCTTTCAAAGCGTCTTTTGGGTGGATCGAACCATCGGAAGTGATATCCAACACCAGCTTTTCATAGTCGGTTTTTTGTTCTACACGATAGTTTTCTACGGCGTATTGTACCTTCTTGATCGGAGTGAAAATTGAATCAATCGGAATCAGTCCGAATTCTTCTTCTACCGGTTTGTTTTCGACAGCCGGGACATAACCACGTCCTTTGTTGATGTTGAGTTCCATTTGTATCTTCACATCGGGTTCCATCCGGCAAATCACGAGTTCAGGATTTAAAACCCTGAACCCTGTCATGAATTTGTTAATGTCGCCAGCGGTGAGTTCTTCCTGTCCGGTAATTGAGATCGATACTTTTTCACTATCAAAATCTTCCACCTCGTTTTTAAAACGAACCTGTTTCAGATTCAGGATAATATCAGTAACATCTTCGATAACCCCTTTTATCGTAGAAAACTCATGGTCAACACCTTCAATTTTAACGGTTGTAATTGCATAGCCTTCCAACGACGATAACAGGATTCGACGCAACGCATTACCCACAGTAATACCGTATCCCGGTTCTAAGGGACGAAACTCGAATTTACCGACTTTGTCGTCGGATTCTAACATTATCACCTTGTCAGGCTTTTGGAATGCTAATATTGCCATAATAATTCTAGTAAATTTATTATTTTGAATACAACTCTACGATCAGTTGTTCTTTGATGTTTTCTGGGATTTCTTCGCGCTCCGGACGATTCAGGAATTTACCGGCCATTTGGCCATTATCCCACTCGATCCATTCGTAATGCGAACTTCTGCGCGAATGCAGTGAGGTCGTAATTTCTTCCAGCGATTTTGATTTTTCGCGAACGCCGATAACGTCGCCCGGTTTAACCAGGTACGATGGAATATTTACTACGTTTCCGTTAATTGTAATGTGTTTGTGTGTTACAAACTGACGGGCAGCTGCCCGTGTTTTAGCGATACCCATGCGGAAAACCACGTTGTCGAGACGCGATTCGAGTAACTGCAGCAACACTTCACCGGTAACTCCTTTTGAAGCCTGGGCCTTTTTAAAGAGGTTACGGAATTGTTTTTCCAGTACACCGTAGGTATATTTTGCTTTTTGCTTTTCTTTTAACTGCAATCCGTATTCCGAAGTTTTTTTGCGTTTTGCAGATAACCCGTGCATTCCGGGAGGATAATTTTTGTGTTCGAACACTTTATCCGGCCCGAAGATGGGTTCTCCGAATTTACGGGCGATTTTAGATTTTGGTCCTCTGTATCTTGCCATTTCCTTTTCGTTTTAAAAATTAAACCCTACGTCTTTTAGGTGGGCGGCATCCGTTGTGCGGAAGCGGTGTTACATCAACAATCTCGGTTACCTGGATACCGATGGTAGCCAGCGCTCGGATAGCTGATTCACGACCGTTGCCCGGTCCTTTAACAAATACTTTCACTTTACGTAGTCCAAGGTCATAAGCAGTTTTTGCACACTCTTCTGAAGCTACCTGCGCAGCATAGGGAGTGTTCTTTTTAGAACCACGGAATCCTTTTTTCCCTGCCGACGACCAGGAGATCACTTCTCCGTTGATATTCGTCAGCGTTACGATGATATTGTTAAAAGAAGAGTGGATGTGGGCCATGCCATTGGCTTCCACCACCACGGTTCTTTTTCTACTACTTGTTGCGGTTTTCTTTGCCATAACTCAAATTCATTATTTAGTGGCCATTTTTTTGTTGGCAACAGTTTTACGTTTGCCTTTTCGGGTACGAGCGTTGTTTTTTGTGCTCTGTCCTCGTACCGGTAACCCGATACGGTGACGGATTCCGCGATAACAACCGATATCCATCAAACGTTTGATGTTCATCTGTACTTCCGAACGCAATTCACCTTCTACTTTAAAGTTATCGCCAATTGCTTGACGAATAGCGGCGAATTGGTCGTCGTTCCACTCTTGTACCTTCAGGTCTTTGTCCACTCCGGCTTTTCCCAGAATGATGTTTGCCCTGCTGCGGCCAATACCGTATACATAGGTAAGTGCTACCTCGCCTCTTTTATTATTTGGAATATCAACACCTGCAATACGTGCCATAAATTTAATTTTAACAGATTAATGTTACCCTTGGCGTTGCTTGAACTTAGGGTTCTTTTTATTAATCACATACAAACGTCCCTTCCTGCGGATAATTTTGCAGTCGTCGCTACGTTTTTTTACTGAAACACGAGTTTTCATCTCAATAGTTTTTATAAAATTTGTATTCGATGTCCTGCCTGTTCAGGCAGGGAAAACTCACCCCGTCCGCTATTTAACGAACGCGACTCGTTTCACATATATACTCTTAGTTTTTATATCTGAATGTAATCCTACCTTTGGTAAGGTCGTAAGGCGACATTTCCACTTTAACTTTATCTCCCGGCAAAATTTTGATGTAGTGCATTCTCATTTTACCGGAAATATGACCGGTAATAACATGACCGTTTTCGAGTTCTACCCGGAACATCGCGTTCGACAATGCTTCAATTATCGTCCCATCCTGTTCTATGGATGCAATTTTTGCCATAAAGAATAATTACAATTTTTTGTTAAAGTAAAATCTGTCTGTCTCTCACTTTCTTACATTCCCATACCTGGACGTCCCTTAATTCTTCCTGATTTCATCAGTCCGTCATAATGGCGCATCAACAGGTGACTTTCAATCTGCTGTAAGGTATCCAAAACTACACCTACCAGAATAAGCAGCGAAGTTCCGCCGTAAAAATACGCGAATCCCTGGCTCATTCCTGCCATCATAGCAAAAGCGGGAAGAATAGTAACCAAACCAAGGAAAATAGATCCCGGCAAGGTAATTCTACTCATCACGGTATCCAGAAATTCGACGGTTTTCTTACCGGGCTTAACGCCTGGAATAAAACCTCCGTTTTTCTTCATGTCTTCTGCCATTTGGGTAGGGTTAATAGTAATAGCGGTGTAAAAATACGTAAAAGCTACCACTAATAAAAATTGTGTAAAGTTGTACCAAAACCCTGTAATGTTTGACAAAGCAGCCGCAACACCACGCAGATTTTCAGAGTTTGCAATGCCAACAATAGTGATAGGCACCATCATAATTGCCTGAGCAAAAATGATAGGCATAACACCTGCGGCATTTACTTTCAGTGGGATGTACTGACGTACACCGCCATATTGTTTATTACCTACAATTCGTTTTGCGTATTGTACCGGAATCTTGCGGGTTCCCTGAACCAATGCAATGGACGCCATAAATACAACGAACAAGATAACAAACTCTACAAGGAACACTACAAGTCCGCCGGCAGCAAAACGAGAGACAAACTCTTGAGCTACTGATTGTGGCAGACGGGCAATAATACCAATCATAATAATCAGTGAGATACCATTTCCGATACCTTTATCGGTAATACGTTCGCCTAACCAAAGAACGAACATCGAACCGGCGGTTAAAATCACAATTGATGGGGCATTAAACCAAATGCCATTCATTGCGAAAGCCGTTTCGGGCAACTGGTAATGTAAGTTGGTAAGATAAGCCGATGCCTGAGGAATCAGAATCAACACGGTTAAATAACGTGTAATCTGATTGATTTTCCTCCTTCCTGACTCTCCCTCTTTCTGCAACCTCTGGAAATAGGGAACGGCGATACCCATTAACTGGATAACGATTGAGGCAGAAATATATGGCATGATTCCTAAAGCAAAGACCGATGCCTGTGCAAATGCACCACCCGAGAACATGTTGATCAGACCGAGCAATCCGTCAGAACTTTGCTGTTCCAGGTTTTGCAACTGTGCCGGATCAATCCCGGGTAATGAAACAAACGAGCCCAACCTGTAAATCAACAGTAAGAACAGGGTTGTTCCGATTCGGAATCTTAAGTCTTCTATCTTGTAGATATTCTTTAGGGTCTCAATAAATCGTTTCATTACGGTCTAAAGTATTTCAGTTGTTCCTTCTAATTTTTCAATAGCTTCTTTCGCACTTTTCGAAAATGCGTTGGCTTTAACATCAAGTTTTTTTGTTAAAGTTCCGCCGCCAAGAATTTTGATCTTGTCGTTTTTCGATGCGATACCTGCTTCAATAAGCGCTTGCTTGTCGATAACGCTTAGGTTATTTTTAACAGCCAGGCCTTCGATAACATCCAGGTTGATTGCTTTATATTCAACCCGGTTGATATTTTTAAACCCTGACTTTGGAACTACACGTTGCAAAGGCATCTGACCACCTTCGAAACCGATCTTCCTTGAATAACCCGATCTCGACTGTGCACCTTTATGACCACGTGTGGATGTTCCGCCACGTCCTGATCCTTGTCCACGACCGATACGTTTCGACTGTTTTGTCGACCCTTCAGCAGGTTGTAAATTATTTAAATTCATCTTATTAAATATTTTTTCCGAATTGTGTTAGATAAAGTGCATTTGTTATCCGACAACCTCACTTCATCTGAACAATTTGAATCATTAATTAACTTCCTCAACGCTTAATAAATGCCTCATTTTGTTAACCATGCCAACAATCTGAGGAGTAGCTTCGTGTTCAATGGTCTGATTCAGTTTTTTAAGTCCAAGTGCCTCGAGTGTTGCCTTTTGGCGTTTGGTTGAACCGATACTACTTTTTACTTGTGTAATTTTTAGCTTAGCCATAACGTGTTATCCTTTAAAAACTTTTTCCATTGAAACACCTCTGTGTTCTGCTACTGTATAAGCATCTCTTAACTCGAGCAAAGCAGCCATTGTTGCTTTTACCAGGTTATGAGGGTTAGACGAGCCTTTTGATTTTGCCAAAATGTCGTGAATACCAACACTCTCGAGTACGGCGCGCATAGCACCCCCGGCTTTTACCCCGGTACCCGAAGAAGCAGGTTTCAGTAATACATTGGCTCCACCAAATTTGGCAGTCTGCTCGTGAGGAATTGTTCCGTGAATTACCGGGATTTTAACCAGGTTCTTTTTAGCTGCGTCAACGCCTTTTGCAATGGCAGTTGTTACTTCGCTTGCTTTTCCGAGGCCCCAACCTACAATACCGTTTTCGTTACCAACTACAACAATGGCAGAGAAACTGAAAGTACGTCCACCTTTTGTTACTTTGGTTACACGGTTAATGGCTACCAACCTGTCTTTTAATTCCAGGTCGCTTGTTTTTACCTTATTCGAAATTTTCGCCATAATTTATTAGAATTTAAGGCCACCTTCGCGGGCAGCGTCAGCTAATTGTTTTACTCTTCCATGGTATAAATAACCATTTCTATCGAACACAACTTCGGTAATACCGGCTGCCAAAGCTTTTTCGGCTACCATTTTACCAACCATCGCAGCTTTATCTGTTTTTGACCCTTCGACACTGGCAAGTGCTTTGTCTGAAGAACCGGCTGCTACTAATGTTGTTCCTTGTACATCATCGATCAGTTGAGCGTAAATTTGTTTGTTACTTCTGAATACACTCAATCTTGGACGTTCTGCTGTGCCTGAAACAACGGTGCGCACACGACTTTTAATTCTTGTTCGCCTTTGTACTTTTGTTAATGCCATGATAATTAATCTTTTTAAATAATTATTTTCCGGCGGCTTTACCAGCTTTACGCCTCAATACTTCGCCAACAAACTTAATACCTTTTCCTTTGTAAGGTTCAGGTTTACGGAATGATCTGATTTTTGCCGCAACTTGTCCGATAAGTTGTTTGTCATGACATTTCAGTGTCACAATCGGGTTGCTTCTTTTATCAGATACTGCTTCAACTTTTACTTCAGAAGGCAGTTGAATATAGGTATGGTGAGCATAACCCAACACGAGGTCGAGTATATTGTCGGGCATTAATTCGGCACGGTAACCAACCCCTACTAATTCGAGTTTGATTTCGTAACCTTTTGATACACCTTCCACCATATTATTCAACAGTGCGCGGTACAGTCCATGCATCGACTTTTGCCGTTTTGCATCGTTGGCCCTTTTTACATTGATAATGCCTTTTTCGATGGCAATTTCAATTTCAGGGTCTACTTTTTGTGACAATTCTCCAAGAGGTCCTTTTACGTTAACCACGTTTTCGTCGCTAACTTGCACTTGTACCCCTGCAGGAATTGTTATGGGTAATTTACCTATTCTTGACATGACCGTTCCTCCCTATTAATATACGTAACACAAAACTTCTCCCCCTACATTCATCTCGTGAGCTTCTTTATCGGTGATTACACCTTTCGAGGTAGAGATAATTGCAATGCCTAAACCATTTAGTACACGCGGAATATTGTGTGTGTCACAATACTGGCGTAAACCTGGTTTACTAACGCGTTCTAACGCTTTTATGGCAGGTACTTTTGTTTCCGGATTGTATTTCAATGCAATCTTAATGTTTCCTTGCAATCCTACTTCATCTTCAAACTTATAGTTTAAGATATAACCTTTGTCTTTCAACAATTTGGTGATTTCTTTTTTGATGCCTGAAGCCGGGATGTCTACTACACGGTGTTTTGCCATGATTGCATTTCTTACCCTTGTCAGATAATCTGCTATTGGATCTGTTACTTTACTCATTATTCAAGTTCTTTAATCGATTACCAACTTGCCTTTTTAACTCCGGGGATCAGACCGTTTGAGGCCATTTCCCTAAAATCAATCCTACTGATTCCGAATTGACGCATATATCCTTTCGGACGACCGCTTAGTTTACAACGGTTGTGTAAACGAACTTTCGACGAATTTTTAGGTAGTTTTTGCAAACCTTCCCAATCGCCATCGGCTTTCAGCTGGGCACGTTTTTCGGCATATTTCTCAACTAACTTTGCGCGTTTCACTTCGCGTGCTTTCATTGATTCCTTAGCCATTCTTAGTTCTTTTTAACGTTTTTAAATGGTAAACCTAATTCTTTTAACAGAGCAAAACCTTCTTCATCGGTTTTTGCAGAAGTGACAAAGGTTATATTCATCCCGTTGATCTTGCTTACTTTATCGAGCACGATTTCGGGAAAGATAATTTGTTCCGGAACGCCTAACGTGTAGTTTCCGCGACCGTCCATTTTGCTTTCGATCCCTTTGAAGTCACGAATACGTGGCAAGGCTACAGCAATTAAACGATCTAAGAATTCATACATTTGGTCGCGACGCAGTGTAACGCGCACGCCAATTGGCATTTTCTTTCTTAACTTGAAATTAGAGATGTCCTTTTTTGACGCAGTTTGTACGGCTTTCTGGCCGGCGATTTTGGTCATTTCGGTTGTGGCAACTTCGATCAGCTTTTTATCGGCGATCGCTGCCCCAACACCCTGGTTAAGAACAATCTTTTCTAATTTCGGAACCTGCATTACAGAAGAGTAATCGAACTCTTTCTTTAGTGCAGGGATAATTTCTTCCTGATATTTCTTTTTAAGAGTTGGTACGTAAGCCATTACTTGATCTCCTCTCCAGATTTTTTAGAAATACGAACTAATTTACCTTCGTCATTTAATTTCCGTCCTACGCGGGTTGGTTTTCCGGTTTTCGGTTCAACCAGCATGAGGTTGGAAATATGTACCGGTGCTTCTCTTACAACGATACCTCCCTGCGGCATTGCAGCGTTAGGCTTGGTATGTTTCTTGATCATGTTAACACCTTCTACAATCGCCCTGTCGGTTTTTCTGATTACTTCCAGCACGCGGCCTTTTTGGCCTTTGTTGTTGCCGGAGATCACAGTTACCGTGTCACCTTTTTTTATGTGTAACTTTTTTTGCATTTTGAGCATTTTTCTTATTACAGTACTTCTGGTGCGAGTGAAATAATTTTCATATTGTGCTCGCGTAATTCACGTGCCACAGGGCCGAAAATACGTGTTCCACGCATTTCACCAGTGTTGTTTAACAGGACTACCGCGTTGTCGTCGAAACGGATATAAGATCCGTCCTGGCGACGTACTTCTTTTTTCGTACGTACTACAATAGCACGCGAAACGGTACCTTTTTTGATATCGCCGCCCGGTATAGCGCTTTTCACAGTAACCACTATTGTGTCGCCAAGCGAAGCATAGCGTTTTCTTGTTCCACCTAATACACGGATACAAAGTACTTCTTTTGCTCCACTATTGTCGGCTACCGAACATCTTGATTCTTGTTGTATCATGATTACTTAGCTCTTTCAATAATTTCTATTACACGCCAGCACTTGGTTTTACTTAAAGGACGAGTTTCCATGATCCTTACAATATCTCCAACGTGGCAATCATTTTTCTCATCATGTACATGGAACTTGGTCGTTTTATTCACGAACTTACCATAGATTGGGTGTTTTACCTTTCTTTTCTCGGCAACCACAATCGACTTGTCCATTTTATCACTCACAACGATCCCGATTCTCTCTTTACGGAGATTTCTTGCATTATTTTCTTCCATCGTTGAATTACTTCTGATTTGCGTTTAATTCTCTTTCGCGAAGAACAGTTAACAACTTTGCAACGTTTCTTTTGCTTTCCCTCAGTTTATTCGGGTTATCAAGCGGGGAAACGGCATGGTTAAGTTTTAGGCGAACAAGATTTTCTTTCTCGATCTGTAATCTTTCGACGAGTTCTTTATCCGTCAGTTCTTTGATTTCAGTAATTTTCATGATTCACCTAATTTTATTCTTCAACATAATCACGTCGTACAACAAACTTTGTTTTTACCGGTAACTTTTGGGCGGCCAGTCTCAAAGCTTCTTTTGCCATTTCGAATGGCACGCCTTCGGCTTCGATGATGATACGGCCCGGTGCTATCGGGGCAACAAATCCTTCAGGAGCGCCTTTACCTTTACCCATCCTTACTTCGGCTGGTTTTTTGGTAATAGGTTTATCGGGAAATATTCTGATCCATATTTGACCACGACGTTGCATGTGACGTGTTACCGCAACCCTTGCGGCCTCAATCTGCCGACCGGTAATCCACGACTCTTCCAACGATTTTATTCCAAATGAACCGAATGCCAATTGGTTACCGCGTTGTGCGTTACCTTTCATCCGGCCCTTCTGTACTCTTCTAAATTTTACTTTTTTCGGCTGTAACATTCCTTTTCAGATTTTGAGTGTTAAACCTCTATTTTCTTCTATTTCTACGGTTACCGCCGCCGCCTTTCGGTACACCCGGACGTGCAGACTTTTGTCCCACGTTAGGTGAAAGGTCGCGATTTCCATAAATCATACCCTTACAAATCCAAACCTTCACTCCAATGAGCCCGGTTTTGGTTAGTGCTTCTGCCAGTGCGTAGTCGATATCGGCACGCAAAGTATGAAGCGGAGTACGACCGTCTTTATACATCTCAGAACGAGCCATTTCTGCTCCGTTTAAACGTCCGGAAACCAATACTTTGATTCCTTCGGCTCCCATTCTCATAGTGGATGCGATGGCCATTTTTACTGCCCTGCGGTAAGCAATTTTACCCTCGATCTGACGAGCAATATTCGTTGCAACGATCTTGGCATCGAGTTCAGGACGTTTGATCTCGAAAATGTTGATTTGAACCTCTTTGCTGGTAATTTTCTTCAACTCTTCTTTCAACTTGTCAACTTCTTGACCGCCTTTACCAATAATAATACCTGGGCGTGAAGTATGAACAGTGATGGTGATCAGCTTCAAGGTACGTTCGATCACGATCCTTGATATGCTGGCCTTGGCCAAACGGGCGTTCAGGTATTTCCTGATCTTCTGGTCTTCGACCAGTTTGTCGCCGTAATTGTCACCACCGAACCAGTTGGAATCCCATCCTTTGATGAATCCCAAGCGATTTGATATCGGGTTTACTTTCTGTCCCATGTACTAATTATTAAGATTTTCTTCAACACTTTCTTTACTATCTACGTAAATCGTAACGTGGTTCGAACGTTTCTTGATACGGTGTGCACGACCCTGGGGAGCCGGACGTAAACGTTTCAAAATACGGCCTGAATCAACCATGATTCGAGATACATAAAGTTCACTTTCTTCTAAACGAACTCCTTCGTTTTTAGCCTGCCAATTGGCGATGGCTGAAAGAAGCAGTTTTTCTACCCTTCCTGAGGCTTCCTTTGAGGAGTATTTCAAAACGTCGAGCGCTTTGTTTACTTCCATGCCGCGGATCATATCAGCCACCAATCTCATCTTGCGGGGAGAGGTAGGGCAGTTTCTTAAAACAGCAAAATATTGTTGCTTTTTTTCTTCTTTTCTTTTGTCAGCTGCTAGTCTTTTTCTGGCACCCATTGTACTTACTTTTTAATATTAATGCCTATCTTTTCTTATTACCAGCATGCCCCCTGAAAGTGCGGGTCGGTGCAAATTCTCCCAAACGGTGTCCCACCATGTTTTCGGTAATGTATACCGGGATGAATTTGTTGCCGTTATGTACTGCAATAGTATGTCCGACAAAGTCAGGAGAAATTACTGATGCCCTGGCCCAGGTTTTTAGTACCGATTTTTTATTGGCATCATTCATAGCCAACACTTTTCTTTCAAGCTTGAAATCGATAAAAGGACCTTTTTTTAATGAACGACTCATAATTATTCCTCTTTACTATTTTTTCCTACGTTCTACAATATACTTGTTGGAAGCTTTTTTCTTCGAACGGGTTTTGAACCCTTTCGCAAGTAAGCCTTTGCGTGATCTTGGATGTCCTCCTGATGAACGGCCTTCGCCACCACCCATTGGGTGATCAACAGGGTTCATAACAACACCACGAACACGAGGTCTTCTTCCCAGCCAACGAGAGCGACCGGCTTTACCCGATTTCTCGATGTTGTGTTCTGTATTTCCAACTGTACCTACTGTAGCCCTACAGGTTGTAAGTACCATACGAGTTTCGCCTGACGGTAATTTCAGAATTGCAAATTTTCCGTCACGTGAGGTCAATTGTGCATAAGTGCCTGCACTACGTGCCATAATTCCACCCTGTCCGGGGTGAAGTTCAATGTTGTGTACCAAAGTACCCAGAGGTATTTCAGCCAGGGGAAGTGTATTTCCAATTTCGGGATCAACACCCGAACCGCTTATTACCGTTTGGCCAACTTGCAACCCGTTAGGCGCAACGATGTAACGTTTTTCGCCGTCCTTATAATTAAGAAGGGCGATGCGGGCAGTACGGTTTGGATCGTACTGAATGGAATCGACAACAGCTGCAACTCCGTCTTTATTGCGCTTAAAGTCAATAATACGGTATTTGCGTTTATGTCCCCCGCCTATATATCTCATTGTCATTCGTCCCTGGTTGTTACGACCACCGGACTTTTTAATGGGCTCCAACAATGATTTTTCAGGCGTAGATGCAGTAATAGTATCAAAAGCGCCAATTACTTTGTGCCTCTGACCCGGAGTTACTGGTTTTAATTTTCTTACTGCCATTTTATATTAGATATTACTGTAAAAGTCAATACTATCACCTTCGGCCAGGGTAACAATCGCTTTTTTGTACGAGTTTGTTTTTCCTGATATAATACCGCCTTTGGTGTATCTCGATTTCACTTTGCCACCATATACCATGGTATTTACGCTTTCAACCTTCACGTTATAAACGCTTTCAACAGCTTTTATAATTTCAGGTTTACTTGCTTTGCGATCTACCACAAAACCGTAACGGTTAAAACGTTCCGACTGGTCGGTCATTTTTTCTGTAACTAATGGTTTTAATAAAATTTCCATTTCTTTTCTCCGTTAAAGTTTAAATGCCTCTTCAATTTTCGCAACAGATCCCTCGCAAATAACAATTGCCTTTGCGTTAAGAATCTGATAAGTACTTAATTCAGAAGCAGTTACGACAGATACGTCCTGTAAATTTCTGGAGGACAAATATATGTTATTATTTTCAGCTGGTAAAACGAAAAGTGCCTTTTTTTCAGCTATTTGCAGATTGTTTTTCAAGGCTATCATTTCTTTGGTTTTTGGCCCTTCAAAATTGAAGTCTTCCAATACCATAATGCTGTTTTCACTGGCTTTGTATGTTAAAGCCGATTTACGAGCCAATTGCTTCACTTTTTTGTTCAGCTTGAAGCCGTAGTTACGCGGACGTGGGCCAAAGACTGTACCACCACCACGAAATACAGGCGACTTGATGCTCCCTGCACGTGCAGTACCGGTTCCCTTTTGACGTTTGATCTTACGGGTACTTCCTGATACTTCTCCACGTTCCTTGCTCTTGCTTGTTCCCTGACGTTGATTTGCCAAATATTGTTTTACATCGAGATAAATGGCATGGTCGCTGGGTTCAATACCGAAAATCTGGTCATTCAGTGTGACTTTTCTTCCGGTTTCTTTTCCTTGTAAATTCAGTACACTTAGTTCCATTGCTTTCTAATAATTAAGTATGAACCCCTGGCTCCAGGTACTGAACCTTTTACCACAATTACATTCTTTTCGGGAATAATTTTCATTACTTCCAGGTTTTCGATGGTTACGGTTTTGCCACCGTCGCGGCCTGCCATACGCATACCTTTAAACACGCGAGATGGCCATGATGAGGCACCGATAGAACCCGGAGCTCTCAGCCTGTTGTGCTGACCGTGTGTGGCATCGTTTACCCCGCGGAAATTGTGGCGTTTTACTACACCTTGAAAACCTTTTCCTTTTGAAACGCCGACAATGTCGACATAATCTCTTTCGTGGAAAATGCTTACATCAATTTCCTGGCCCAGTTCAAATTCTTCCTGGTAGGTGTTGTGAAACTCTACTACTTTGCGCTTTGGTGAAATACCAGCCTTTTTAAAGTGGCCAATTTCTGCTTTGGTGGCGTGCTTTTCTTTCTTGTCGCCATAAGCCAACTGAAGCGCTTGGTAGCCGTCGGTTTCTTCGGTCTTCACTTGTGTTACCACACAAGGTCCGGCCTCAATCACAGTGCATGGGATGTTTTTCCCCTCAACACTGAATACGGATGTCATTCCGATTTTTTTTCCAATAATACCAGCCATTTTTCGACTACTTTTTAATTATCAAACTTTAATTTCTACTTCGACACCACTGGGAAGCTCAAGCTTCATTAGGGCGTCAATTGTTTTTGCGGTTGAGCTGTAGATGTCAATCAAACGTTTGTATGAAGACAACTGAAATTGTTCCCTCGATTTTTTATTTACGAAGGTTGAACGCAAAACGGTGAAAACCCTGCGGTGAGTTGGCAGTGGAATAGGGCCACTTACAACAGCTCCGGTTGATTTTACCGTTTTAACGATTTTCTCAGCCGACTTGTCTACCAAGTTGTGATCGTACGATTTCAGCTTAATCCTGATCTTCTGACTCATAAGAGAAAATTGTTATAATTATTATAATAAATCAATTCTTCCTTGTACATCTGCCAACACTTTCTCGGCCAGGTTACGCGGTACTTCCTGGTAATGGCTAAATTCCATTGAAGAAGTTGCTCTGCCTGAAGAGAGTGTTCGCAATACGGTAACATAACCAAATTGTTCGGCCAGCGGCACTCTTGCGTTGATTACCTTGGCATTTCCTTTGGTTTCCATTCCGGAAACTTCGCCGCGGCGACGGTTAAGGTCACCAATAATATCACCCATATATTCTTCCGGAGTAACGATCTCAAGTTTCATGATCGGTTCCAAAAGAACTGGTTTTGCTTTTGAAGCAGCGCTTTTGAATGCCTGGCGGGCACAGATTTCGAAAGACAACTGGTCGGAGTCAACCGGGTGGAATGAACCATCGATCAGCGTAACTTTCAGGCTATCAAGAGGGAAACCTGCCAACGGACCGTTTGACAATGCGTCTTTGAAACCTTTTTCAACCGGCGGGATAAATTCGCGTGGAATGCGGCCTCCTTTTACTTCGTCCACAAACTCAAGACCAACATGTCCGACAGAAGCTGGTTCTACACGAACAATGATATCGGCAAATTTACCACGGCCACCAGTTTGTTTCTTAAATGTTTCGCGAAGCTCAACTGTTTTGGTAATGGCTTCTTTGTAAGCAACCTGAGGAGCACCCTGGTTACATTCTACTTTAAACTCACGTTTTAAACGGTCGATAAGAATTTCGAGGTGAAGTTCTCCCATACCACGGATTATAGTCTGGCCTGAATCAGGGTCGGTATTCACAACGAATGTTGGATCTTCTTCGGCCAGTTTCGACAAACCATTTCCCAATTTATCGATATCCTTCTGTGATTTTGGTTCGATAGCGATACCAATTACCGGTTCAGGAAAATCCATACTTTCCAATATGATTGGGTTTTTCAGATCGCCCAACGTGTCGCCGGTACGAATATCTTTAAAACCTACAGCTGCGCAAATGTCGCCGGCTTCAATAGAATCTTTCGGATTTTGTTTATTCGAGTGCATCTGGTACAAACGCGAGATACGTTCTTTCTTAGTGGTACGCGAATTGTAAACGCTATCACCTGAATTAATAGTACCTGAATATACGCGAATGTATGCCAAACGGCCTACGAACGGGTCGGTAGCAATTTTAAACGCCAAAGCAGCCAGTGGCTCCTCTGAATTAGCCGTACGAACAACTTCTTTATCAGTAAACGGGTTGATACCTTTTACTTCACCCTTATCGAGCGGACTTGGAAGGAATTCGCAAACGGCATCGAGCAAACGCTGAACACCTTTATTTTTAAATGCCGATCCGCACAACATCGGGATAATCACCCCCTCGAGCGTGGCACGACGAATGGTGGCAAGCATTTCTTCCTTGGTGATCGAATCCGGATCTTCGAAGTAACGTTCCATGATATGGTCATCAACTTCGGCTACCGATTCAACCAGCTTTTCTTTCCATTCTTCAGCCAGCTCCACCAAATCAGCCGGAATTTCTTCGAGGCTGTAGGTGGTACCCATGTTTTCGTCGTCGTACCAGCGAACGGCTTTCATTTCAACTAAGTCGATAACTCCTTCGAATTTTTCTTCAGCGCCGATAGGTATCTGAACCGGAACCGGATTGGCGCCCAGTTTTTCTTTAATCTCGGTGAAAACATTAAAGAAATCGGCTCCCTGACGGTCCATTTTATTAACAAAAGCGATACGCGGAACGCCGTATTTTTCGGCCTGGCGCCACACGGTTTCCGATTGCGCTTCAACACCGCCAACTGCACAGAAAAGTGCCACAGCACCATCGAGTACCCTCAACGAACGCTCTACTTCAACAGTGAAGTCAACGTGTCCGGGAGTGTCAATAATGTTGATTTTGTGTTCGATGTTGTTGTGTTTCCAAAAAGTGGTGGTAGCAGCAGAAGTGATGGTAATGCCACGCTCCTGTTCCTGTTCCATCCAGTCCATGGTTGCTGCACCGTCGTGAACTTCACCAATACGGTGAGTCAGCCCGGTGTAGAAAAGGATCCTTTCCGTAACCGTTGTCTTTCCGGCATCGATGTGCGCCATAATGCCAATATTTCTTGTGTATTTCAGATCTTGTTTAGCCATTTTAAACCAATTTTCTATTCCAATTTTACTGTACTATCCTACTTACTCTAAACTAAAATCTGAAATGTGCAAATGCGCGGTTTGCTTCGGCCATACGGTGGGTGTCTTCTTTTTTCTTATAAGCGGCGCCTTCTTCGTTAAATGCAGCAACAATTTCTGCTGACAATTTATCGGCCATTGATTTGCCTGAACGTTTTCGGGCATACAATATCATGTTTTTAATACTGATCGAAACTTTTCTTTCGGGACGGATTTCCATGGGTACCTGGAAAGTAGCGCCACCAACACGGCGGCTTTTTACTTCTACGGCAGGAGTAATATTCTCCAATGCTTTTTTCCAAACATCAAGCGGAGCTACTTCGCTATCTTTCATACGTTTCTCAACCATATCCATGGTATCGTAAAAGATGTTGTACGCGGTAGATTTTTTACCGTCCACCATCAGGTCGTTGACAAAGCGGGTTACCAAAACGTCGTTAAACTTTGGGTCCGGCAATACATGTCTCTTCTTTGGTTTTGACTTTCTCATTTTAAAACTTTTTAGTGTTATCTAAATTGGTTGCCCTTGGGCGGTCTTCAGTTCATCTCCGGAAGACAATAGAGAGAATTCCTTACTCAACCAAACCACTAATAAATAACGTGTTAATTACTTGTTTTTTACTAATTATTTCTTCGGTTTTTTAGCACCATATTTCGAACGACGTTGCGAACGTCCTTCAACACCTGCGGTATCGAGTGCGCCACGGATTAAGTGGTAACGAACACCCGGAAGGTCTTTTACCCTACCCCCGCGAACAAGCACAATCGAGTGCTCCTGAAGGTTATGGCCTTCACCGGGAATATAAGCATTCACCTCTTTACCGTTAGTTAACCTTACCCTGGCAACTTTACGCATAGCCGAGTTAGGTTTCTTTGGAGTAGTGGTATAAACACGAACACATACACCACGACGTTGTGGGCATGAATCCAAGGCAGGAGATTTACTTTTCTCAGCCTTGCTCTGTCTTCCTTTTCGAACTAACTGTTGAATAGTTGGCATAAATACCTGTTTTTTATATAGTTAATAATCAATTTTCAAAATGGACTGCAAAAATATGCAAAAATCCTTAATTATCAATTGTTTCCAGAGAGAAAAGCATAGTTTTCCCCTAAAAACGGCTCGCAAAAGTACGAATTTTAATTTATCTGCAATACGTTTTATACTTTTTTTTAAAAATATTAAGATTGAAAGCGATTGATGTTGATAGAGTTAGTAAAAAGCAATGGGCCATGATCTGCGTACACTAAAAAGCAGAAGTTAATCATGAACACTAAACACTGATCACTGCTTCACCCGCTCTTTCCAAAGTGCCTTTAAAGGATTGAAGAAACGCTGGACCAGGCGCAGGTCTTCGGTAATTATTTCGGCTTGC
>WOYV01000004.1 GCA_011620585.1 Draconibacterium sp. | reverse complement strand
ATAATACGATTTAAGGTTATTACTCTTCTTTTGATTTTTACGTAAAGTTATAACGTAAAAAGAAGAATAGGAATTTAAATGAACTCAATTTGAAATTATCTAAGATTATCAGATTCAAAACATTCCATAACCTACTTATTCCAACAGACTTAACTCCGATTTACTTTTAATAACACTTTTAACAATAAAAAGAGGCCTCTTTTTAACTTGGAAAAATATCCGAATGATGTATTCCCCTATAATTCCTATTGAAACCAATTGTACTCCACCAAATAAAATAAATACAAATAGCAAGGCGGTAAAGCCTTCAGGAACAACATTAAAAACAAATCGACGGATAAGTGTTGAAAAAAAATAAATCATACTAACAGAGATGGTTAGCAATCCCAAACCTGTGATAAACCTTATTGGTAATTCGCTGAAATTGAATATTCCATTTAACGCCAATTTTAAAAGTTTACCCCAGGTATATTTTGAATCACCTTGTTCACGTTCATTGCGTTCATAATTGATACCAATTTGATTGAACCCAACCCAACTGCGCATTCCCCTCAAAAACCTGCTTTCCTCACGCATAAGATTTAATTGATCGATTACTCTTCGGCTAACCAACGAAAAATCACCTGAGTCAAGTGGAATTTTTATATACGACATTTTATCCAACAAACGATAGAAGTATTTGTATGCCATTTTTTTCAGCAAACCTTCCTTTCGCTTTTGCCTAACCGCATAAACTACATCATATCCCTCTTTAAACAACTTATACATATCGTCTAATAATTCGGGGGGATCTTGTAAATCACCATCCAATATCAAAACAGCTTCAGTTGCATCAACATAGCTCATCCCTGCCGATAAAGCATATTGGTGACCAAAATTTCGTGATAAGATAACCGAAGTAAATCGTGCATCCTTTTCCGCGAGTTCTTTCATTTTTTTTGATGTATGATCAGAACTACCGTCATCGACCAAAATAGCAGAAATGGCAATCGGTGATCTCTTCATTAGAGAATCGAGTCTCTCAACAAGACTATCGAAAACAATTTCCTCATTATAAAGTGGAATCAAAAGATTAATGTGCGGGTTTTCAGTGCTCATTGCTTTATTTTTAAACATAAATTCAGATCATCAAATATTTTTTCTAAAAAAGAAAATTATTTTTGAATAATAGTAAAGGAATAACAAAAATACTCTAATTTAAAAAGGACACATATCAAATTATTAAATTTATTAATTGATTTAATCTCAAAAATAGTAGCAAAAGATGAATTATATCTACAACATTTCCCTGAAAAATTTCTTTTTTATAGTTAGTGGTCTTATTCTACTGGTGCTTGCTTTCTCTAGTTTCAATTCAGGAATTAGTGGTGATGAATATTTTGAAGAAGATCAGGCAGAATTGATCTATAACTACTATAACACATTTGGAAAGGATAAGACAGCCTTAAACCCTGAGTATAATCTTGAGAAGTATTACGGGCAATCTTTCTCAACGATCGCATATACGCTGAATAAATGGTTCAATATTGAAAATATTTATGAATCGAGACATCTTCTTAATTCAATTTCAGGATGGATGTTAATCTTGATGACAGGACTTACTGCAAGCCTTCTATTCGGCTGGAGAGCAGGATTGCTTGCCCTCTTGTTTATGACTTTCTCTCCTAAAATACTGGGACACACCTGGAATAACCCCAAAGATATTCCTTTCGCAACGACCTATGTGTTTACCTTATATTTTCTATTAGCCTTTGTAAAAAAACTTCCCAAAGTAGAGAAAAAGTCTCTAGTTTTTATTGCAATTGGCATTGCTGCTTCCATTAGTATTCGTATCGGCGGACTAGTAATGATTCCTTATCTTTTTTTGTTTACAGGAATGTATTATCTAACATCACGGTATTTTTATTCTAAAAATGGATTTCAGAATGCATTAAAAGCTGTTGGCTATTTGGTAATCGTATCGATCGCTGCATATTTCTTAGGTATTTTGTTATGGCCATACGGGTTGAGTGACCCTATTCATAATCCCATCGAAGCATTGAAAGAAATGACAAATTACGATGTGGGCCTCAATCAATTATATGAAGGAAAAATGACAATGTCGAAAGAATTACCCTGGTACTATGGTTTAAAGTATATTATTATCACTTCGCCATTAGTGGTATTTCTGGGTTTACTTGTATTCTTTCCAGCTCTATTGTTAAAGAAACATACACGAATTGAATATTTGCTCCATTCTTTCCTCCTTTTCGCTTTTGCATTTCCCATTGCTTATACCATCTATAAAAATTCAAATCTATATGGAGGATGGCGTCATTTGCTATGGACATATAGTCCTTTAGTTGTACTTGCTACAGGAGGTTTCGAATTTCTTCTTTCGAAAAAAAACAAATACACTAAATATGTAACCTTGGCGGTAATTACAATACTGCTCATACATCCTGTAATACATACGTTTAAAAATCACCCCTTTGAGTACATCTATTACAATCAGTTAGTGGGAGGTGTAAAAGGAGCTTACGGAAATTATGAAATGGATTATTATTATCATAGTCTTCGTGAAGGAGCAGATTGGCTAATTAAAAATGAAGTTGGAGAAGACACTATTACAGTAGCAACCAACCACTCACGAATTACGCAATATTACTTTCGAAATTATCCGCAGGTTATAGTTGTTTACTCCAGATATTACGAAAAAAGCAAAGATGACTGGGATTATGCAGTTTGGGCAAATACACATATAACGCCAATACAACTAGAAAAAGGTTACTGGCCACCAAAGGAAACCATTCATACAATGGATGTGGATGGAGTACCAATTGGTGCAGTCGTTAAAAGAATATCGAATGAAGATTACAATGGTTATCAGGCTTTACTCAAAGGTAATCAGGACGAAGCCGAAGAACACTTCCGTAACTTTCTAAAGGTTTATCCCGAAAACGAGGAAGCCTGGCAAGGGTTGGCACAGGTTAAGATGAATAAAAGACAATATGATTCCACTATTGTATATGCTGATAAATCTTTGGAGTATAATCCCCGGCAAATAGTGGCGGCGCTTCTGAAAGCCTCAGCACAAAATTCTACCAAACAATATAAAAATGCATTAAAAACAAGTAACGAGATTCTTGAGATTAAAGATGATTTCGGCGATGCCCACTTTCAGAAAGCATATGCATTAAAATACCTCGGGCAAGCCAATGACGCATTAAAAGAATTTCAACTGGCTATTGCTTACAATAAAGGGTTAACCGCTTCGAACTATCAATCGGCAGAAATCCTTAGTAATTATAAAAATTACAAAAAGGCCATCGAAATATATGCCAAAATCCTGGAAGAACGACCGAATGATTTTGTTGCTACTATTTTTAGTGCAAGAAATTATTACCTGATAGGAGATGTCCCTAAAGCTAAACAAATATTGACAGGTATTCCTCAAAACCTGCAAAACAGGTTGGAAACCGTGGCGCTTAAATGCAGGATTGCTATCGACGAGAAAGATCTTCAGTCAGCTTCAAACTACCTCCGGATGGCACAGAACATTCAGAATTACGGCGATTTATTTGTTTTGCGCGCTCGTTATATAATGGCTTCGCAAAACAATAAACAGGCTGCTGTCAACGAATTAAAAAAAGGGAAGGAAGTGGACCCGGTTAACCGTGAAATTCAGGATTTACTGGCGTCGCTTGAAAGAGAAACTACACATACTGCCAACCAATCACAACAAAGCCGGCAACCGGCTGGCCAGCAGTCTATCATGTATCAGAAAGCGAAAAAGAAAACAACAAGTCCGATTCAGATTCCTGGCAATTAAAGGCAATCGTTTATTGGTGATCGGTGCAAAAAAGCTCCGGATGTTTCCCTTTTATTCCTTTGGCACGGTAATAATCCTTCATTCGGTTAATATCTGCTGTCACATCATCAGTTAACTCAAATCGTTCGCCGGTGGTAATAACCTTACGTCCCCAGTCGAAACTACCAAGATAAACCGGGATCCCGGTCTCGCGGGCGATCATATGAAAACCGGCTTTCCAACGCACAGTATGTTCGCGGGTACCTTCAGGTGCGATGGCTAAATGTACATAATCGTTTTCCTTTATTTTTTGAATGGTTTGCCGGATTATGTTTGCCCCGCGGGAGCGATCGATTGGAAGCGCCCCCATCTTTCTCATCAGAATTCCAATGGGCCAAAAAAAGAATTCTTTCTTAACCATCACATTTGCCGCTCTTCCGGCCGAAGTGTAGTATAGCCACGAAATCACAAAATCCCAGCTACTGGTATGCGGAACACCTATAATAATACACTTGGGTTCGTTTGGCATTCCTTCGTAGACACAACGCCATCCCAGGAGATGAAGTAAAAATTTGGCGAAATATTTCATGTGTTATTATTTATATTTTACATTAAGGCCACATGGAATTCGCCATCGTAAATAAGTTCATTCCAGTGGGCTGTTTTTTAACCATGGCTCATTTCATTGTATCTTAACAAGTTTGATCTCAAAATTTGTTGCATCTGCAAATTCTGTTAAAAGCTCTTTAGCCATTTCGGTGGCCCCGGTCAAAGAATCAGATGGTCCGTAGTCGATAATCATCATCAGGAAACGATGGGTTTCAGCGCTTACACTTGTTCGCACCGAATCGCTGGTTGGTGTCCCAAATGCGCCAAGTTCGTCTCTAAAAACAGGCATCGATTCGATGTTCAATTCTCCCCTTCCAATCCCTTCGTAAGCTTCGTCCTTTTTACCGATTCCAAATACCGCCGTTCCTTTGATCTTAGATACGTCGTATCCTCCAATCGAAAATCCGGTTGAGATTGAAACCAGGTTCAGGGCATCCACCACGTTGTTTACCTGGTAGAGTTCGCTCCGGTTCACCACCCTGCGTAACAAAGCCTCTGCCGAGAGACGATAGCGTGCCGGATCTTTCCCACAAGATTTGTACGCTATACGCGAAGCTGAAATGGCAGGTAACTGACTGATATCTTCCACTTTCAACAATGCATTCAATTCATTTATCTTTAAAACGATCTTTTCCCAAAGCGCTTCATTCTTCAGTTCTACAATAACATCGCATTCAATACATGAAAGTTGTAAGCCTGGCGCTGCACGGGCGAGTTCTCCTGAAATTTCAACACTTTGCATGTTCTGAAAATTAAACGTTCAAGTCGTCAGTTGATGTTTTCGCACCATGATTTTACTAAAAAAACGGTCAAAACTAACAATATGAACCGACTTATTTATTCATTCATCGAAATTATTGAAGTATCAACAAAGTAAAAGTTAATGCTTCGCAAACAAAAATTCTTTGTAAATTGTCATTTGGTAAAATCAAAATAAAGCGCATGAAAAGAATCGCATTACTCCTCATTCTAATGGTATCGGCCAGTATCGTTTTTGCACAAGATGCACCAATGACCCGAAAAGAAAAGAAAGCGGCTCAGAAGGCCGGACAAATTGAAAAGACCAAAGCTTTGGTCGCTTCTAACGCGTGGCAGTTCGACGCCCGACAAATGATGCCATCATCAGGGAAAAGCCGTTCACTAACCACTTCTTACAATATCGTGGTAAACGACAAGCAACTGAGCTGCTACCTGCCCTATTTTGGAAGAGCCTATCGTGCTGAATACGGGAGCGCCGAATCTCCGTTAATTTTCAAAAGCGAGATAGCTGATTACAAAGTCGAAAATGAGAAAAAGGGAGCCTGGCTAATCCGGTTTAAAACATCGAACAAAAACGATAAGCTCGACTTCACCCTGCATATTTCCGAGAACGGATCGACCTCGCTGAATATTAACAGCACCGACCGGCAGCCCATTTCATTTCACGGCGACCTGGTAGAAATTGAAGAACAGAAATAAATATTTAATTCGAATTCGGGAAAAGCGGAACCCCGCGACAAAGCCGCAGAGAATTCTTTAGATTAAAGCCGGAAATGAGTTAAAAACCTTATTCCCGGTATTTCTTTTTTACAGATCAAAATCCCAGTGGCAACTTCTTAATTAAACGGATTTCAGTAGGTGTAACCAAAGCCTGAACCGGGATGACTTCCACACCGTACTTCATGGCTTTACGTAAAGCCACTGCATAATCAGGATCGATGTTTGCGGCGGGGGCAAAAACCTCCACATCGCTGCGTTGAATAATATACAACATTACCGCGCGCATTCCGGCAGCCTTTACTTCCATCAGCGTTTTCAGGTGTTTTTGTCCACGAGTGGTTACAGCATCGGGGAATAAGGCAAATCGGCCTTCCTTTAAACTCACGTTCTTTACTTCAACAAAACATTTTTCGTGATCATTTTCTGCAAACACATCAAAACGCGAATCACCAAACTTCACTTCGCGCCGAACATTTGTATATCCGCTCAACTCTTCGATCTCGCCATTTAAAACAGCTTCGTATGCCAGTAAATTTGGGTTGGCAGTATTAATACCTACCCAACCTTCTCCAATTTTGATCATTTCCCAGGTAAACCGGGTTTTACGTTTTGGGTCGTTTACCGGGGTAAGAAATACCTCTGCACCTTCTTCCAAACAGCTTTTCATGGTTCCCGGGTTGGTACAATGCGCAGTAACAACCGAGCCATCATCAAGAGCAACATCGGCCAGAAAACGTTTGTATCGTTTAATCAAAGTCCCGTGAACCAGTTTTTTGCTGAATTTCATTAGGTAAGAAACGGATTTTCCGAAATCAGGTTAAAGTTGGGTACGCGCGAAAGGAACCGCGTCTTGCCCAATAAATTCGTGCTGAAGGAATTTGTAATAACCCGTAATCGCAATCATGGCGGCATTGTCCATAGTGTATTCAAATTTTGGGATGACCAGGTTCCAGGCATACTTTCCGGCATTCTCGGTTAAAGCGTTTCTTAATCCCGAATTGGCCGATACTCCCCCTGCCACTGTAATTTCCCTGATACCTGTTTCCCGGGCTGCACGTTTCAGTTTATTCAACAGGATATCGACAATTGTATATTGTAACGACGCACATAAATCGGTTTTGTTTTCTTCCACAAAATTTTCATTCTCTTTAATCTGGTCACGCAAGAAGTAAAGAAAATTGGTTTTTAATCCGCTGAAACTATAATCGAGGCCCGGTATCCGGGGTTTCGAGAATTCGAATCGGTGTGGATTGCCTTCTTTTGCCAGCCGGTCGACATGCGGGCCACCCGGATACGGTAACCCCATTACCTTGGCACATTTATCAAAAGCCTCGCCGGCAGCATCGTCGATGGTTTGCCCGATCACTTCCATGTGGAGATAATCTTTTACTAAAATTATCTGTGAGTTACCTCCCGAAACCAAAAGGCACAAAAATGGGAAAACAGGAGGATTGAAAAACCCTTCTTTTTCGCGGATAAACAAAGCCAGGACATGCCCCTGCAAATGATTGACCTCGATGAGAGGAATATTGAGTGAAAGTGAAAACCCTTTCGCAAATGAAGTTCCAACCAACAGCGAGCCAAGCAAACCCGGCCCGCGGGTAAATGCTACCGCCGAAATCTCGTTGCGATCAATTCCGGCGCGTTTTATTGCCAGATCAACCACAGGAATGATGTTTTGCTGGTGTGCGCGTGATGCCAGTTCGGGCACTACACCGCCAAATTCTTCGTGTACTTTCTGGTTAGCCACCACATTCGACAAGATTACTCCGTCGCGAATAATCGCAGCCGAAGTATCGTCGCAGGAAGATTCGATTCCAAGTATTGTAATGTTCTTTTCGCTCATAAATTCATTCACTTCTAAACAGTGGTTGTATTAAAATCTGTGGTTAAACGTTGACACATCCATTTTCTGCCGGTTCCAGGCTTGTCTTTTGTTTAAATAAAATTATTTCTTCTGTTTCAATTAAATTAACAAGTTCAGACGCTACGGGTTTATATATTTGCGTTATTAAAAAGTATTCGTTAACAAAACGTTCCTTATTCCCGTGTTTTGTTGTCCGAAAAAATATAAGTTCGTTTAAAATTTGCAAAATTATCAAAAAAGGATGGAAAATAATCATTATCACCCTGGCAGTATTGATTGCTTTGCTGACAGGTAGTGTTATTGCTCTTCAAAACAGCTGGGTGCAAACCCGCATTACACAGCGTGTAGCAAAAATTCTTTCCACCCGTTTAAATACCGGCATTTCTATTGGGCGCGTCGAAATCAGCATTTTGGGAAAACTCAAATTGGAAGATATTCTGGTCCGGGATCAAAGCAGCGACACCCTGATTTTTTCGAAACTGGCGACAGCCAGTATCGATACGCTCCGTTTCAGAAAACATTTGCTGGTTATCGACGAATTAACATTCAGCGGAAACAGGATAAAAATTGACCGCGATTCGGCAAATACCTTTAACTTCAGTTTTCTGCTCGATGCGATGGGAAACACAAACACTAACACTGCTTCATTTAATTGGGACATCCGTTGCAGGTCGTTCGCATTCGAAAAACTGGATATCGATTTCAATAACAAATTGAATTCAGGCACCAGGAACTTCAAAATCGGAGACTTGAATTTAGATGTCGCGGGTTTTCGAAGTTCTGAAGGAATTACTCAGTTCAGGATCAATCGATTTGGATTAAATGCCAAAGACTTTATGGTCCTGAAAAATTTCACGGGCGATGTTATAATTACCGACACCTTGCTCGAAATTTCGAATTGTAATCTAAATAGCCGGTTCTCTTCTGTTGAAAATGCTTCGGTTAAAATAAACCTTCCGCAAGTAAAGGATTCGCTTGCTTCGCCCTTGACATTCGATGTTCGGGTTGAGAAATCGCATTTAAATTTGCACGAAATTGCAACAGTGGTTCCCGCAATTGCGGGGATGGACCAGATTCTTGAATTTTCGGGCCAGGTTTACGGAAACACAAACGATGTAAAAGGAAAGGATATTTCTATTTCTACCGGGCAGGAAACCAAAGCAGTAATCGATTTTTACGTCAACGGTCCGGACGACCCGGACAACATGTACCTGTTCATCGATCTGAAAGAATTGCAAACCAGCTTTGCTGATTTGTCGAATATTCGACTGCCCAATGGAGCTGCTACTAATTATCTTGAATTTCCGGATGGATTTACCGAGGCAGGGCTTATGAGTTTCCACGGGAATTTCAGCGGCTTTCTGACAGACTTTGTTACATTCGGGACATTAAAATCAGAAATGGGGGTGCTATCGACCGACATGCTGGTTGCTCCGAATAAAGACGGAACAATTTATTACCGGGGCAATATTTCAACCAAAAATTTCGACCTGCGTTCGCTTTTCAAAAACGATAAACTTGGGAAACTGACTTTTTCAGGATCGGCTGATGGAAATTACGACAGGGATAAAAACACGGTTTCAGGAATTTTTAAAGGCGATATCAAACAGATCGATCTGAATGCTTACACTTACACAGACATTACTTTCGACGGATTGCTTCTGGACAAAATGTTTGACGGAGTTTTGGCCATAAACGACAGCAACCTGCAATTTTCTTTCATTGGTCAGGTCGACCTGAATTCTAAAATCCCTGAATTCAATTTTATGATGCAGTTGGAAAAGGCTCAGCTCGGAAATCTGAATTTAAGCGATAAATTCCCAAAGGCGGAGCTTGCTTTTAACATGAACGCGAATTTTACTGGCAACCGGATCGATAACATGGATGGGCAGATCCGTATTGATCAAGGATCCTATAAAAACCGCAACGGGGAACTCGACCTGGGTGGCATGATCTTAAAAACCGATCGTAAGAGTGAAGTAAATACCTTAACCCTCAATTCGCCAATTATGGACATTGAAATAGAAGGCCTTTATCATATTACGAGTATTGTTTATGCTTTTGAACAAACTTTCAAGCGCTTTATTCCATCGTATACAACAAGCAACAGCGATTCAACCTTACAAAACAAATTCGACTTTAAATTTACTTTAAAAGACATAAACCCGCTGGCCGCAGTTCTGGCGCCGGGTGTCGAATTCGATACACCTTTTCTCTTATATGGAAAGGTCGATTCGAAGGAGAGAAATTTTGAACTGGAAGGCAGTATCCCCGGAATTCGTTACAACACGATGAAAGCCCGCGATATTTTTATCGGGAATAAGGTAGTGGAGGAACATTATGCTTCGAAATTCCGTTTTAGCGAAATCCAGCTCAATCCATCGATGAAGCTTTATAATTTCAAAATCGATTCACGAATTGCGGATGACAAAATCGACAACTCCATAAGTTGGAGTAATTACAACGAACTCACTTACAGCGGAGAAATACTAACCCATACCGAATTCACCAAATCCGACATTGCTGATTTTACCCACATTGAAATCAACGGCCTTCCTTCAAAAATTTATGTGGCAGATACCATTTGGGAAATTTCGCCTTTCACTGCAATTATCGACACTACTTCTATCCACGTCGAAGATTTCAGTATTTCTCACAATAACCAAATCCTGGCAATCGATGGTAACATTCAAAAAGGTCAAACCGATCGGCTTAATATCAAAGTTACTAATTTTGAACTGGCCCATCTCGACACCTATTTGCGTCAAAATCTCGGATTAAGCGGAACAGCTAACGGTAGATTCGGATTGTCCGATTTGTTAGGCAACCCGGTGGTTTTATCGGACCTTGTCGTTGAAAACCTGAGGTACTCCAACCAATTAATGGGGAATGTTTACCTAAGCAGTCAGTGGAACAGCAATCGCGAGATCATCGATTCGAAATTACAAGTCATCCGAAGGGGAAAGACACGTTTAAATGCTCTCGGAACATATCAACCAACGAGCGGAGAAATTAATTTTGATGCCAATGTCGATAGCTTATCGCTGGTTGTACTCGAAACTTTTATTAGAGGAAGCCTTACAAAATTCCAGGGCTATGCTTCCGGGAAAATGAACATTGGAGGGACCACCCGCAAAATCCTGATGAATGGAGCTTTGATGGGTGCCGGAGCCGGTTTAACCGTGGATGCTACACAAGTTCCGTACACGTTTAACGACACGGTATATTTTAAAAACGATACCATCCTGTTCGATCATATTACAGTTTACGACCCGGATCGTAACACAGGGATATTTAACGGAACCATCGTACACGACAATTTCAGCAATACGCGCTACGACCTTCACGTTTCTACAGATAAAATTATTGCGTTGAATACCACGGCTCGCGATTACGAGAAATTTTACGGAGTTGCCATGGCAAAGGGCAAGCTGGATATCACCGGCGTAGCTAAAACCATCTTGCTGAATGGATCGGTAACTTCGCTAAAAGGCACTGACCTGAATATTTCGATGGAAGATGAAAGTGAAGCTGAACAATATGGCTTCATAGAATTTGTGCGAAACAATGTAGAGGAAATTAAGGAGGAGAAACCGGTTGATAATTTGCATAAACTTCGCATTGTTTTTGCGATTGAAGCTACCTCCGATGCCAAAGTGCAACTGATTTACAATTCCCAGATCGGCGACATAATCAAGGCACAAGGCGAAGGAATCCTTATTTTCGAGATGAACGAAGAAGGCAACATTTTTTTATCAGGAAACTATCAGCCCACCAGGGGAGATTACTTATTTACCCTGCGAAACGTGATTAATAAACGATTCTCCATCCTTCAGGGTGGTTCTATCGTATGGTCGGGCGATCCGTATAATGCGATTATCGATTTAAAAGCCGTATATAAATTAAAAGCTTCTTTGTCTGATTTGCTCGCCGACTACGAAATCAGTAAAAACCAGCGCGTGCAGGTTGAATGCATCATTCATCTTGAAAACGAACTGATTAACCCGAATATTAGTTTTGAAGTAAACGTACCCAACACCGATGAACAAATTAAGGATATATTGTTGCAGTATTTCAGTACCACTGATGAACTGAACAAACAAATGCTTTCGCTTATCGTTCTGGGCAAATTCTATGTTCCTGATTATAAACGAGGTACTTTCAATGCGCAAAACTCCAATATGATCGGCTCAACAGCAAGCGAACTATTCTCGAATCAACTAAGCAACTGGTTATCGCAGATAAACGATAATTGGGATGTTGGCGTTAAATACCGCCCTGGCAACGATGTAACCGACGACGAAATTGAACTGGCGCTGAGCACACAGATATTTAACGACCGGGTTACCCTGAACGGGAATATCGGCAACAATGTGAACCATTACAATACGAACAGCAGCCAGATCGTTGGGGATTTCGAAATCAATGTGAAACTGGTCCCCAGCGGAAAACTTCAATTTAAAGCATACAACCGGTCAAATAACAACCTTATTTACGAAACGGCCCCCTATACTCAGGGGGTGGGTATTTCTGTTACCGAAGAATTCAATACTTTCCACGACCTGATGCGTAAAATTGCAAACATATTCAGACCAAAAGACAAAAAACTCCCGATGATAACCCGGACTTCGAACGACATTCAATAATATTAAAAAATAATGAAATGCTGATAAAATTCCTTTTAAAGACAGCACGATAAGTTATTTTTGTTGTTCTTTTAAAATACTTAAACCTTATAAAGATCAAGAACTATGTTTATACTGATGGTCGTGATTTTTGTTCTGGGCTACGCCGCAATTGCCCTGGAACATCCGCTCAAGGTAGATAAAGCAGCTTCTGCCTTAATTATTGGAACCCTGCTTTGGGTTATTTACATTCTAGGAGGCGAATCAATCATTCATTTGGGTTATAGTCCTTCCTGGGGAGCTTTCATGGCAGAAAACCCAGAAATGCATGGGATACACGCAATCCGGGAATTTATTGTTGAAAGCGAAATCATCCACCATCTGGGTGAAATCAGTGAAATTCTTTTCTTCCTGTTGGGTGCGATGACCATTGTTGAAATGGTGGACCAACATGAAGGGTTTAAGATTATTACTGATAAAATCAATACTACCAATAAGGTAAAACTGTTATGGATTCTGAGTTTTTTAACATTCTTCATGTCGGCATTGCTCGATAACCTTACCACAACAATTGTTCTGGTAGCCTTATTACGAAAACTTGTTGATGATAAACCAACCCGCTGGTTTTTTGCCAGTATGGTTGTACTGGCTGCGAATGCCGGGGGTGCATGGTCACCAATCGGAGATGTAACCACCATTATGTTGTGGATTGGAGGTCAGGTAACTGCTCTTAAAATAATCGAAGGAGTTATCCTTCCAAGTTTGGTATGTATGGTAGTTCCTCTTGTAATCCTTTCTTTCACAATGAAAGGGAATGTAACACGCCCGGTAGTCGATGAAGAAGACGTAGATTATACAACCAAAAACGAACAGGTTCTTTTCCTCATTCTTGGGGTTGGGGGACTTTTGTTTGTTCCTGTTTTCAAAACGCTTACCCACCTGCCACCTTATATGGGAATGTTGCTTTCCTTAGGAGTTCTTTGGGTAGTTGGCGAATTAATCCATAAAAACAAACCACGCGAAATAAAAAACAAATTAAAAGTGACCTCAATACTGCGTCGTGTCGACATGCCAACCATACTATTCTTTCTGGGTATATTATCCGCAGTGGCTGCATTGCAATCTGCAGGTCACCTGGCGCTGCTCTCCGGATATCTGGATGATAAATTGGGGAACATTTTCCTGATCGACCTGGCCATTGGTGTTCTATCATCGATTGTTGACAATGTACCGCTAGTTGCCGGAGCTATGGGAATGTACCCGGTTCACGAACTGGGTGTAACCGGTTACGATGCCTTTTTCGTCCAGGATGGTGCTTTCTGGGAATTTCTGGCATATACAGCCGGAACCGGAGGGAGCTTGCTGATAATCGGGTCGGCTGCCGGTGTAGCTGCCATGGGTCTCGAAAAAATCGATTTCATCTGGTACCTTAAAAAAATCAGCTGGTTAGCTCTTATTGGATATCTTTCGGGAGCAGCCGTTTATTATATCGAATTCGGGCTCTAATCTATTAAATAGAGATTGTTCATAACTCAGCGGTTCGTAAACGGGCTGAGAAATAAAGCATACAAAATAATCTTTACTTTTACGAGGTATAATATTTGATATTGTACCTCGTTTTAGTTGGAGTGAATGGTATAAAATTATTAAAATCATATGCTGAATTTATTGATGATCCAAGCCGATATTACACAGGAAATGGAAGCGCTGACTGCTGAACCTGAAGGTATTTCAACAAAATTTATTGATCTGGCGCTTAAAGGTGGCTGGATTATGATTCCAATCCTATTTCTTTCTGTAGTAGCCGTTTATATATTTTTCGATCGTTACTTTGCCATCAAGAAAGCCGGAAAATTTGATTCAGGATTACTCGAGAAAGTTAAAGTATACATTACCACCGGGAAAATAGATGCTGCTATTGCTTTGTGCCGAAGCAACCAAAATCCGGCGTCACGCATGCTCGAAAAAGGAATTAGCCGGATTGGCCGGCCCCTCAACGATGTAAATGCGGCTATCGAAAACGTAGGAAACCTTGAAATTTCGAAACTTGAAAAAGGATTGCCCGTGCTGGCTTCAGTGGCCGGAGGCGCCCCGATGATTGGGTTCCTCGGAACAGTTATGGGAATGATTCAGGCTTTTTACGACATGTCAAATGCCGGTAACAACATCGATGTAACCCTGCTTTCAGCCGGTATCTACCAGGCAATGGTTACTACGGTTGCTGGTCTGATTGTTGGTATTATCGCGTATTTTGCCTACAATATTCTGGTTTCGAATGTCGAAAAAGTAGTTTTTAAAATGGAGATCACCACTTCTGAATTTATGGATCTTTTAAACGAACCTGCATAAGAGCAAGCAAATGGCATTAAAAAAACGAAATAAGGTCAATGCATCATTCAGCATGTCGTCGATGACAGACATTGTGTTTTTGCTGCTGATCTTTTTTATGGTGACATCGACACTGGTTGCGCCAAATGCACTGAAATTGTTGCTCCCTGAAAGTAACAATCAAACAGCGGCAAAGCCAATTACCACCATATCGATCACCAAAGACCTGAAGTATTACATCAACGACGACAACAACGTAAAACGGGTAAGCTTCCAGGAAATCGAACCTTTTTTACGGAACAAATTCGGAAACAATAATTCCGAAATATACATTTCGCTGCATGCCGATCAGACCGTCCCGATCAATGAAGTGGTAAAACTGATGAACATTGCACGTCGGAACAAGTACAAGATGATTCTTGCCACCGCACCGGAATAAGCTAACATCCCGGGAAATACCATGAAGGAAACAGAATACTATAGCGAAAAGAAAAAGGGTCTTATCGGAACCATTGTGTTCCATACGATCATCTTGCTGATCCTGCTTTTTCTTGGCTTCTTCACTCCGCTACCATTGCCGGGAGAAGAAGGTGTTCTGGTAAATTTTGGTGATTCCGAGAATGGATTGGGAGATCGTGAACCTGCACCCGCCCGTCAACAACAACAAACTCCTCCTCCTCCGAAAAAGGAACAGGAAAAAGCCACTCCCCCGCCTGTAAAAAGCACCCCGCCTGCGGTCACTACCCCTCCAAAAACACAAACCGATAAACAGGTTGCCATGACCCAGGATTATGAGAAAACGGTGGCGATTAATGCAGCGGAAAAGAAAAAGAAGGAAGAAGACGCGAAACGTCAGAAACAGTTGGAAGAAGAGCGTTTAAAAAAGCAACAGGAAGAAACTGAACGCAAACGTATCGAAGACGCCGAACGAAAACAACAGGCCGAAATCGAACGTCAGAAAAAAGCCGAAGCTGACAGGATAGCCCGCGAAGAAGCTGAACGAAAAGCGCGTGAGGAAGCCGAACGCCAGCGACAGGCTGAAGAACAACGAAAAATAAGCGAAATCAACTCGCGCACCCAGGGAGCCTTTGCCAACAGCGGAAATGGCAGCGGAGGCACGGGAGCCGGGACTGGCAAAAGTCAGGGAGTTACTTTCCCCGGCGGAAACCAGGGTGTTCCAACCGGCGACCCAAATGCAAACACTTACGGCCCGGGAGGAAGCGGAAGCGGGAACCAGGGTCCGGGGCCTTCCTTCAGTTTATCCGGAAGATCGGCATTATCCCTACCCAAACCCAAATATCCGGGAAACGATGCCGGTATTGTAGTCGTTAAAATCACAGTCGATAACACCGGGCGTGTAACAAGCGCTGAACCTGGTTTCCAGGGTACTACTATCATGAACCAGAGTTTCTGGAACGAAGCCAAACAAGCCGCCCTAAAAGCCAAATTCAATGTCGACAGCAAAGCACCTGCAGTTCAGCAGGGAACCATTACCTATCGTTTTGTCCTTGATTAGAAAGAAGTTGAAGGCGATATTTCTTTTCAATACGCACTTTTAATTCTCTGTTAATTCGGATTCATCTCTGATTTTCATCACCTTTTAAATCAGGCAATTTGATGTCTTTTGCGGAAAATTTCGAAAGACATGGCATTTTTAACCAAAGACCGGATTTTCAGCAAAAAATGGATGAGAGATTACCTTTTTATTCTCGTAGGTTCGTTTATCCTGGCTGCATCGTTTGTATTTTTTATTACTCCGCACAAAATCGTTCCCGGAGGGGTTTACGGTATTTCCATCGTAGTTCACTACCTCACGCAGGGAGTATTTTCGTTTTGGCCAGATGGAGTGCCGATCGGGCTTTTTGCCTTGATGCTCGATATTCCGCTCATCATTGCCGGTATCAAAATTCTGGGGCCAAGGTTCGGGGTGAAAACCATAACCGGTTCAATCCTAACGGCTACCTTTACAGACGTGATCGCCTGGTTTCGCCCGGTTGCTGATGCCCCGCTGGTGAACGATGTATTATTATCAAGCGTTTTTGCAGGTGTGCTTGCCGGTTTTGGCCTGGGCCTGATTTTTAAATCGCGGGCAACTTCGGGCGGCAGCGATATTATTGCCATGATCATTGCGAAATACACGCATATTCAAATTGGCCGACTAATGATTTATGTCGATTCGGTGATCGTCCTTTTCGGTTTGTTTGCCTTTGGCGACTGGGCTATCCCACTATACTCGTGGGTGGTAATTTTCATTACCGGAAAAGTAATTGATATTACGCTGGAAGGTGCTGATTACAACAAAGCCTTGCTGATTATTTCGAAACAACACGAAAAAATACGTAGTAAACTGATTAAAGATCTTAATCGGGGTGGAACGTATCTGAAAGGAGAAGGAATGTTCACCGGCGAAGAAAAAAGGATTATCTACACCGTGGTGAGCCGGCGCGAAGTAGCCGTTCTGAAAGAATATATCAGCAACATCGACCCCGATGCTTTTATCACGATCATGAACACGAAGGAAATATTGGGAGAAGGCTTTCAGAACCTCAATCAAAAAGGAAGCGCTTAGCTGTGCGGCAGAAAATATTAATACCCGAAAAGGCCTCCTTCATTGAATTGCAGGTCTGTGATTTCTTTCTATCTTTAGAAACTTTGAAACCTATCAGGCCAAAGTATGATACTCGTTTTTATTGCTTACATCGTCATCCTTATTGCGATTGTCTTTTATTCGGCACGACGTTCGAAAACGAACAGTGATTTTGTATTGGGCGGTAAAAAAATTTCAGGTTTTTCGCTGGCATTAAGCGAGCGTGCAACCGGCGAATCTGCCTGGTTGTTACTGGGTTTAACCGGGCTGGCCTATTCCGAAGGAATGGCCGCCATCTGGGTTGCTTTTGGTTGTGTAACCGGTATTCTGTTTTTGTGGATATTCATGGCCGAACCATTACAAAAGCTGACAGAAAATACTTCAGCCCTCACAGTTCCGGGATTGTTTTCAGCTAAATTCGAAGGGATACAAGGCAGTTTTGGCATCCTTTCGTCGTTAATCATCATTTTCTTTTTTGTTTTATACATTGCCGCACAATTTAGCGGAGCAGGCAAAATTTTTAACGACACCTTTAACATCGATCCTTTCTGGGGAATGGTGATCGGCTCGGCGCTGGTAACTGTATATACAATGTTGGGGGGATTTATTACCGTGGTGGCCACCGACGCGTTTCAGGCAGTGTTG
>WOYV01000045.1 GCA_011620585.1 Draconibacterium sp. | reverse complement strand
TAAAAAAAGGCCCATACAACTATTTTAAACATTCGAATTACCTGATTGTAGTTGCTGAAATTGCTGTTATACCATTGATATTCCATCTATATTTTACAGCAATTACGTTTACACTGCTAAATGCGCTCATGTTATTTGTAAGAATTAAGGAGGAAAATAAAATACTGCAGATTAAATAAGGCAGCACAAATTCAAAATAAAACAGATTACCATGGAAAAACATCTGGTGAAAATCAAATCAATTAAGCACATCACACATGATGTATTACAAATTGTTACTGAGAAACCTCAGAAGTACAATTTCACTCCCGGGCAGGCCACTGACGTTGCAATAAATAAAACCGGATGGAAGGATGAAAAAAGACCTTTCACTTTTACTTCCCTGCCTGTCGATGATTTTCTCGAATTTATCATTAAAACATACCCTTCGCACAAAGGTTTAACGAACGAACTTTTGAAACTTAAAAAGGATGATGAACTGATTTTGCACGATGTTTTTGGCGCAATAGCATACAAAGGCGAAGGAGTATTTATTGCCGGAGGTGCAGGTGTTACGCCATTTATTTGCATACTCAGGTATCTTCAATCGAAAAATGAGATAGGAGTTAACAGGCTTATCTTCGCTAATAAAACCAAAGATGATATCATACTTGAATCGGAATTTGAAAAATTACTGGGTGACAATTTTATCAACATTTTATCCGATGAATCAGTGGATGGATATGTACACGGACAAATCACCGAAAGTATTCTGAAAGCACACGTTAACATCCCTGCAACGTACATTTATCTTTGTGGACCTCCACCAATGATGGATGCAATAGAAAAGAAATTAGCCGGTTTTCATGTAGCTGAAAAGTCGATTATCAAGGAAGCATTCTAATAAAGAAATAAAAGCATTATGAAATCAGAAAAAGAACTTAATTCGGAAATCCTGAAAATTTCGATGACAATTTTGGAAAAGTATCCTGAACTGTCGGAATACTTAGCAGAAATGCCGGTGACTATTCCATCGGAAAATGATGATGAAATAACTCTTAATCATTTAAAATCTTACTACGAATCATTGAATTCACTCCTGAATAAGTACAAACTGGAACATCCCAAAATAGAAGATTAACCTTAACATTTTCGATTGAAATTATTCTTTGGTCTTATTTTACAGAAACTAATGTTTTGCAATTCACCCTGGCAGAATAAATAAAACTAAAATATATTCGTCTCAATCCAAATCAATGGTGCTTTAATTTATATTCAGGAGTGTTCAGAATTTCTACGGAACATTACATTATGCACACGAAATAAGTGGGAATGATGTAACGCGTTGTCAAAATTGTGTAATATTTTCCGACAGTAACTCCTGACCTTTGATAACAGATAAATCCGTTATCAAGATAAAATGAACCTGTCTTTTCAAAAACTGTTTTATGCAATCGCAACAATTTTTGCATTGTTTGCAATCCTGATTCTGGCAAAGCCTATTCTCATTCCGCTAAGTGTTGCTTTGCTAATATCATTCATTCTGCTTCCATTGGCAAAAAAGTTTGAGACATGGAAAATTGGCAAAACACTTGCTGCTTCTCTCTCCATTTTCTCTGTAATACTAATAATTGGAGGAGTCATTTATTTTTTTTCAACTCAAATTATTAATGTAGCACAAGAATTCACTCATTTTCAAGATAAAATTATCCGTGCATTTGCCGACGTTACTGTATATATCAACCAGAATGTGAACTTTGTTGAAAACCTGGAAAAGGGTGAACTTTTTAACCGGATGAAAGCTTGGCTTACTGATTCAACAGGGTTTTTGGTTAGTAAAACAGTCAGTAATACAGCAACTTTTATAGCCGGAATACTGGCAACCATTGTTTTTACTTTTCTATTTCTTATCTATAGAGATGGATTGACTAAGGCATTTCTGGCATTTTCGCACAAGGATAATCGTGAAAGGGTATTAAAAATGTTTAAATCGGTTCAGCAGGTTGGACAAAAATACCTGTTTGGAATGGTAATTCTTACGGTTATAATAGGATTAGCCAACAGCATTGGGTTACTGATTATTGGCATCGACAATCCTTTCCTTTTCGGATTTTTAGGCGCAGCACTTGCCATTATACCATACATTGGGACTACAATGGGAGCTGTAATTCCTGTAATCTATGCTTTTGTTTCTTACGATTCAATTTGGATGGCAGTAGCAGTCGCCATTCTATTTTGGGTTGTTCAAGTAGTTTCCGATAATTTTCTTACTCCACGAATTAATTGTAGGGGGTAGTTTAAAGATTAATGCTTTAACAGCCATACTTAGTTTGTTTGTTGGTGCTGCCGTTTGGGGACTGGCCGGAATGATTCTGTTTTTGCCATTTGCCGCCATGTTAAAAGTGGTTTGTGAAGAGTTCGAAGAGCTAAAACCAATTGCACTGATCATTGGCGAGAAAAACAAAAAGGTGGGCGATGGCAGTGAATTATTTTTAGTTAGATGGTGGAAAAAAATAAAAGATAGGTTTTCGGGATGAACTCTTCATGAGAAATGTGTGATTAATGTAAACTCTTACCAAAGTTATGTAACACTTTTCGGTTTAAAGGTGCTGAACTTTGACCTAATTATTCAACATTGAAAGTTCACCTTTTAAAACAAAATTATTATGGCAGAAATTAAGATTGAACAGAAAAAACAGAATTGGCCGTGGATAATCGTAGGCCTTGTCGTAGTTGCAATACTTGTTTATTACATAGGATTTCGTGACAACAACAACAGCAACATGATAGAGGAAGTAACTGAATCAAACTATGTTTCCCGCGTGAACGAATCTGGCCTTTTGGGTGTGAAGGAAAATAACAGTACTGTGGCAGCTTTTATAAGTTTTGTGGAAAATGATACAAGCCGAATGAGCCTGAATCATGCTTATACAAATGAAGCGTTTTTAAAATTAACGGCTGCAACAAATGCAATGGCTGCTGAAATTAGTTACGATATCCAATCCGATTTGGAAAAGGTAAATGATAGCTATTCTGATTAAAAATGAACCTTTCGAAACATCACATGCCAATAACATCAGAAATGCGGCTGGTCAATCTACAACTGCATTGCAAAACATGCAACAAGCAAAATATCCCGGGTTAACTGCTGAAGTGAATGAATTAAAAAAATGACAGATACAAATAAGAATCTTTTTAACCTCGATGAATTATCAGGTTATAAAGTGGCCGAAAATTATAACGATGTACGAGGCTGGGATGTGAAAGATGCAAATAACCGTACCATCGGGAAAGTGGATCATTTGCTGGTAAATAAAACTGCTGAACGTGTAGTTTACCTTGATGTTGAAGTTGATGAAACATTGATAGAGGAAGGGTTTAACACGTATCAAAATCTTGCAAACAGCGGTGTGCACGAGTTTTTAAACAAGGAAGGGGAAAATCACCTGATTATTCCCATTGGAATGGCAAGCATTAATGAGAAAAACAAATTGGTAAATACCAACCAGATTGATAGTTCGACCTTTGCCAAAGCCAAAAGGTTTAGAAAGGGAGATGATATTGATTTTGGGTACGAATTAAATTTAGTACGGCATTACAGGGGAGATAACACAATTCACGGTTCGGATTCAATGGATGGATTTTATGACCGTGAAGAGTTTAACAATTCATTTCATAAAA
>WOYV01000002.1 GCA_011620585.1 Draconibacterium sp. | reverse complement strand
GCACGGGTCTGCGAGGAGCGAGGAACGAGTGACGCGGCAGCCCCATCAATTTTAGCACAATCTTCATCATGAAAGCCTGGACTTACATCACCACAAACCAACACAATAAGGTTTTGTATACCGGCGTCACCAGTGATTTGAAGGGTCGTATGGAAAGTCACAAAACCAAAAAATATCCCAATGCCTTCACGGCAAGGTACAATGCTAACAAGCTCGTTTGGTTCCAGGAGTTCGACTGCATTATAGACGCCAGAGAGCGGGAACGGCAGTTGAAAGCAGGGAACCGGGCCAGAAAGATAAAACTCATTGAAGAGATGAACCCGGGATGGGAGGACCTCTACGAAACTTTGCAGGTGCAAGGGGCATGAGACCACTTCAGTCACTGCGTTCCCTCGTGGAATCCTGCACCTAATAATATTAAAAGCAAGGACATCCCTGCACAAAACAACATTCGTGGCACGACTTCCCGAGGAGCTTGCAACGACGGGAACTCCCAACTTTTAGCACAATACCAAAAAGGAAGACATTCTGAACAAACGCAGGCGAAACTTTGAAAAGACCGCCGCGCCTCGTTCCTCGTCTCGCGGAATACTGCCCTGTGAAATAAATCGAAGATTTTGATGCGGGGCATCATTTCACAGGGCTTGCACCAAACATGATTTGGAATACGGACGAATGATGAATAAACCGCAAGCTGAGCGCAGCGAAGTCCAGACCGGCAGCGCCAGGAACGGCAAGACACAAGACACAAACTGAGCGAAGCGAAGTCCTGGCCGGCAGCGTCAGTGCCAATAGCCAGCCGCTTTGCCCCTTGCCCTCTGCTCCTTGCTCTTTGTGCTTTAAACTTTGTACTCCGCCCCCTTTGCTGCCGCGAGATTGTACCTAAAATCGCGCGGCAGATTGGCGCTTTCGGGACATTACATCAATAAATTAACTACTTTAGCTAAAAATTGACCGACGGATGAGAACAACGGAACAATACATTCAACTTTTATCCGATTTTCAAAAAAGGAGAGGGGATATTTATGGGATTACCCAAATGGGCATTTTTGGTTCCGTGGCAAGGGGAGAACAAAAGGAAGGAAGCGATGTGGACATTTATTACGAAGGAGAACCATTGAGCCTGTTCAAAATAGCTGCACTGAAAGAAGAACTCGAAAATATCCTCGGAAGTCGTATAGATATTGTGCGGGTACGGGAATCGATGAACCAACTTTTAAAAAAAAGGATAAAAAAAGAAGGCCTTCATGTTTGACAAAGAAATGGCATATAGCCTCATCTGTTTGATAGATGAAAATCTTAGAACAATGCTGAAAAGAACGGTAGAAGTAAAATCTCCAAACGGGTTTACTTCTTCGGAAAAAGGGATGAACAGAGGATATTCCCATTTTATTGGCTGCCCTGGCTGAAATTAAAAATGACCTCGAAGAGTAATAAAATTCCCTGTAAATCGTGAGTCATAGGGAACAAGGAGCCACAAGCTGAGCGTAGCGAAGTCCTGGCCGGCAGCGTCAGGAACAGGACAGCCAGCCGCTTTAAACTCACCGCTGACGTTCTTAACATGCGCAGGCGAAACTTTGAAAAGACCGCCGCGCCTCGTTCCTCTGCTCGTGGAATCCTGCACAAAACAAAATTTACCCTGTGAAATAAATCGAAGATTTTGATGCGGGGCATCATTTCACAGGGCTTGCACCAAACATGATTTGGAATACGAACATTCTTACATAAAACAAACTTCGTGGCACGGGTCAGCCGGGTATGGAAACCAGGTCGGCAAGGCCGTCCAAATCGATTGACCCGCGTGTAGCTTCCGCGGCATAAAACTTCTTTTCTTCCCTGTTTTGCTTAAAAAACAATCACTATATTTGTTATGACTGGTAAAACAAAAATGAAAGGTAAAAAATATATACCGCTTATTGTTGAGGAACTAAAAAAAACTTCGCCTGAAAAGATAATTCTTTTTGGCTCGTATGCATACGGAAAACCCGATGAAGAAAGCGATATCGACATACTGATAATAAAAGATATCCAACCTTCCGAAATAAGAAATTTCAGGCTTAATATCAAACTACAACTTTGGAACCTTATAAAAAGCAGCAACATACCTATCGACATTATTGTTGACAGCCAGGAACGGATTATTCAGCGGATTAATGACGGAGATATGTTTTATAAAGAGATTTTAACCCAGGGAAATATAATGTATGCCGAATAAAAAACTTGCATCTGAATGGTTTGAATTTGCAGTCAGGGATATCGAAACTGCAATACTCCTTAACAGGGAAAATCACTACACCGATGTTATAGCTGTTGATATTCAGCAGGCTATTGAAAAAGCAATGAAGGCAATTTATGCATTTAATGGTGAAAAAATTCCGCGAACCCACTCGTTGGATGTATTGTTTAACTATGTTTCCGGATATATCGACTGGAAAGATGTTGAAATTAAAGACCTTATTATGGTTAACGATTATTACCAGACCGAAAGATATCCGGGGCCAAAATATTTTATGCCCGACAGGGATGAGATTAAATTAGCTATCCAAGTGGCAAAAACAATTCTCGACCAGGTGAATAAACATATCATCAGTAGTTAGTCGTTAGTCTCAGAAAACGAGCCACAAGACACAAGACACAAGCTGAGCGAAGCGAAGTCCTGGCCGGCAGCGTCAGTGCCAATAGCCAGCCGCTTTGCCCCTTGCCCTCTGCCCTCCAGCCCCGGCGGGGCGACATTATGGTAGAAACAAAAGAGGGATGGTTTTCCGAAGTCCCGCAGGGACGGCACAATACCTTACAATCCACAATCCGCCCGGATGACCCGTCTGAGAATACAGCCGGGCACGCCCTGGTCGGACGGGGCTGCAAGACCTGAAACAACAATGCTTAATAGCGGAATAGATGAACCAGTACACATACTGTTTTAAAATTCAATGAATAAATTTAACTTTGTACAGAATAAGTAAAAATTCAGGAAAGATGGAAGCTATCTATAAATTAAAAGCAAATGAAATTAATATAAATCTGATGGATACAATCAAAAAACTCTTTAAAGGAAAAGAGATTACAATTACTGTTTCTTCAGAACCGGATGAAACTGCATACCTTACAATGAACCCGGCAAATGAAAAACATTTAATGGAAAGCATGGCACAAGAACCTTCCGTCAGTTTTACTCCTGAAGAATTTAAAGAAATGGTTAAGAAGCTGTAACCCGGTACTCCGCTCCTCTTCACTATGCGAAATATTGCATTTACTGCAAATGGATGGTCGGACCTGGTTGAATGGTCAAAAACCAATCGGAAAATTTTCAATAAAATCTCCCAACTTATTGAAGAAACTTCAAAAAATCCATTTAACGGAACAGGAAAACCAGAACCCTTAAAATATCGGTTGAAAGGTTATTGGTCAAGACGCATAACCGATGAACATCGACTTGTTTATACAATTAGTGATAATGAAATTAAAATCATTTCCTGTAAATATTATTATAAATAGTATTGTTTGCTATAAGGGCCACAAACAACCCTGACAACTCTAACAACATTGACAACCTTGACAACAAGTCACATGTAGTTAGTCGTTAGTCTCAGAAAACGAGCTGCAAGACTCAAGTTGAGCGAAGCAAAGTCCTGGCCGGCAGCGTCAGGAACAGGACAGCCAGCCGCTTTAAACTCACCGC
>WOYV01000100.1 GCA_011620585.1 Draconibacterium sp. | reverse complement strand
TAACGTTTAGATTGAACAAGAAATTACAATTTATAATTCTCAATATCCAAGTATCGAGTATCGAGTATCAGGTATCAAGTATCTTGTATCTTGTGTCTTGTGTCTTGTGTCTTGCATCTTGTGTCTTGTGCCTGGCATTGTATTTACCCCCGGCTACAGGGGGTTAGGGATGCGATGGTCGCCTAATCCCTACTTGCTGAACTAAAAGCCGGAATTCCCTGTCGGGGCCTTTTTACTCCTCCCCCCCCTTAGGGAAACAGGGAGGGGTCAATATTCTCCGCCATCTTTATATTTTTTCAGACCGCCTGATCCCCCAAAAGGACTGCGTTCTGAACATTTTTCCTGCTGTTCGCCATTGGGCCCATGTACTTATCGGGAAGGAGGGGTTTCCTGGTTCCACTTCTCTTTTACGGTTGCCATAAACTGCTTCCCAAAAATCCAGCCGATAGCGATGACACCCCCCAGAAAGGTCCAGATTATGAGCGTCATAAAACCACTGTTATTGTCTTCCATCGGAACCACCACGGGTTTGATGATCGAAAAGACAGGGGTGTCTTCCTTGACCTTGATCTGAGCCTGTTCAAGCTGTTGTGCCAGTTCGGAATAGACGTTAAATGCCAGGGTATAATCGCTTTGAAGGCGTTCTTCCTGGGTGCGTGCGAGCGCGGAAGTCACATTTTTGTTGCGGTCGCGGAAGGAAGCCAGCGCTGCCTGGGCTTTTTCAAACTCGGCTTTCTTTTCTTCGTAACGCTGCTGGATAAAATCGAGCTGGGCCGCGGCTTTTTCGATCTTGAACTCGGTAATGTACTGCTGGAGAAGTTCCTGTGCTTTTTGAGCAATCTCGGCGGCCAGCGGAGCCTCGCCAAAGGTGCTTTTTAAGGTAACATAGCCTTCTTTATCGTTGGTTTCAAGGGTTACATTAGCTTCAATAATTTGTCTGATTTTATCCTGGTCCACGGTTAAGCGGATAGCGCCCTCTGTTGCTAAAGATAAAGAAGTATCCTGGGGTGTTCCTTTAATGGCTTTGATAATCACTCCGGGAAGACCAATGGTATATTTTTGAATGGTACCGAAGAACCCTGGTTTATAATATTCCATAAAATACTCGTAAAGTGTCACCGGGCGATCCACATCGGAAAAGTGAAAAGCGGTATTCATCAGCTCAAGCTGAAAGGGAACGCTTTGGACGATCTGCGGATACACATAGGGCGACAGATCGGTGGGCGCGCTATTCATGTTGAGCTCAAAACCCGCCATGGCCGCAAGAGACGAGAGTCCGCCAAGTTTGTTGCTACTGCCCGAAAGCTGCGGCACCATTGTTGAAGAGGCGGTGAATTCTTTGGGAGTGAGCAAAGCAACGGCTACCCCAAGAAATACAAAAACAACCAGTGTTTTGATAATAAACTTCCGGCTGTCCCAAACAGTTTTGGCAAGAGCAATGAGATCGATCTCGTCGTCGGGAGGAGATTGTGTATGGCTTGTTTGTTCTGTCATGCTATGATTTTAATTTGAAAAGTTGATACTATGGTTAGGTAGGATATGGCTTATCGGGTATAGGGTTTAGTATGAATGTTTTTTAAACGGGATTGAATGAGTTTCTCAAGTTTAGCTGCAATAAGTTAGCTCAGCTTTTGAATGCAGATCTTCAAATAGTGACAAATCAATTAAGTCTGATTCAGAATAGATTGTTAACTGTGTTCTTAATTCGGCCAGCGATCCTTTTGCGATTCTAAAATATCTTATAGCGTTGGGATTTGACCCGCTTTCTTTTCCTTCAGCAACATTGGAAGGAACACCCAGGGAAGAGCGTTGTAACGGGTCTTTTAATCCAACCCGATTTTTTAAAGGTCCGTTTTCAGTTGTTTGGATAATTTGTACTGCCAGATCTTTGGACAATTGCCAAACTTCCAGTTTCTTACATCTACCCATTTTTTGAATCTAAACGAAATGCAGTCTTTTCCATTAAACCATATGTCTCATGCCTTAGGCCCTGTACCCTGTCTGAACCCTGTAACTTGTAACTTGTCCCTGTACCTTACCTTATTTCGTTAAATTAACGATAGTGGCTGCCGATAAGGCCAAAGAACTCAGAACACTTACCCAGGCAATCCATCGGCTGGAGTCACCTGTCCGTTCGGGTTTTTGCGGAACCACCACCTGGCTTCCGGCAATAACTTCGGGATAACGTTTAAAGACGATTCCTTTAGTTACCTCAGTCGTACCATTGGGGTAGCGTACATAAGTGCGTTTTTTATCCGAACGGTCGGCAAAACCTCCGGCCTGGTTGATGTAGAATTTGGCATTTTGTCCCGACTTAAACACTACTGAATAAGGATTTTGTACATTTCCCGTAATTTTTACTGTCTGCATGAATTCGGGAATGTTTAAACGGTCGCCGTTGTTTAAAAAGAGGTCGGCTTCGTTGTAAGGTTGTTTTAAAATGCTCACGAGGTCGATAGCTACAGATTCGCTACCGAGCTCCCCGGAGAAACGACTCAAGGTGGCCCCTGCCAGATAGGCTTGTGGTGTAATACCACCGGCCATTTTTACGAGGTCGGAGATCCGCATTTTTTTGTTGGTAACCGCATAGGCTCCGGCATATACTACTTCGCCGGTGATAAAGGCGGTTTCGTTCTGCCGGAAGTTGGGCGCCCTGCGGACCGAGACCTGGTCATACGGTTGAAGTATCAGGTTGGCGTTGTTCCTGCCAATTTCAAGTCCGCGCGACATGTTGGCAACAATCGTTTGTCCGATGGTATCGGAAAGCGTGGCAGCTTCAGCATAGCTCAGCCGTCGTGAAATTTCGATAAAGGTAGAGTCGGCTCCTTCGGTAAAACCACCTGACAGAAAGATCGCACCGCCAAGGTTTAGTCCATCAGACCAGGCAAACTGTCCGGGTTTTAGTACTTCACCGGTAACCGTAATGTATTCGGCTTCTTTTAGTTCGAAATGCGATTTGATGGTTACCACGTCTTCTTTTTGCAGGAGGATGTCTGACTTTCCGCTCATGATTTCGTTTACATTGAACTGGAGGGCGGTGGTGCTGAGGTCGGGATTGTAACGTGTAATCAGCCCGCGTGCCTGAAAAGCATCGGGTGTTAAACTGTCGGCTTTCAGAATGAGTTCTGAAAGTGTAAGGCCTTCAGTTAACTCATACTCGCCGGGACGGTAAACCGAGCCTGCTATGGTTACCCGGTTTTCAAAACTTTCGATGATCGTGCTGTTGCGCACCACATCGCCGTTAACAAGCGGGGTAGAGGAGATGTCGGGAAAACGAATATCGAGAATCTGCTGTCCCTGTTGTGTTTTACGCAGGATTTGTGTTTTGGCGAGATAGGCATTCTCTGTAAATCCACCCGCAAAACGAATGAGTTCGTTGAGCATTTCACCTTCCTTAAGTTCAAAAAGACCCTCGCGTTTGAATTCTCCGGTAATCTCTACACGTTTTTCCACGGGTGGAATAAAGAGGATGTCGCCGTCTTTTAAGGTTACGTTGGCTTCCGGATCGGCATACACCAGAAAACGGTAAATGTCGATGGTCTGTACTATCTTATTGTCACGGATCAGTTTGATGTTTCGGAAAGACCCGATGTTATTCGGACCTCCGGAAAGATAAAGCCCGTTAAATACGGTGGCTGTAACAGGTAGGGTGTAGGTTCCGGGAGTAACTACTTCACCCACAAGGTTAACCTGTATTGAGCGCAACTGCCCCATGTTAACCTGTGCAAAAGTTCCTGGACTGGCGCCACCCATATCGGCATAGATTTCGGTGAGGCGCTGTTTGATTTTTTCTTCGGCGTTATCAAAGGTCAATCCTGCGATATACACCGGACCCACGTCAGGAATCAGTACCTGGCCGTTGTTGTTGACAGTAAGTTGATAGCTGTTTTGCGAGTTTCCCCAGATGTGGATTAACACCTGGTCGCCAATGCCAATTTCGTAGGTTTTTGGGGTTTGTATATTGAGACGAGGCTCAAAGGTGAGGTTCTTGCTGTTAAAAAGGTAAGCCCCAAAAATCCGGCCTCTTATATCGAAACCTGCTGTACGGGTCGAGCTTTCCACATTCTGCTGTTCTTCCACCTGGGATTCCGCTTCCTGCACCGGGTCGCTGATTACGCCATCCTGCACGGTGCCCCCCTCGTTAATCCGTGAATGGAATTCATTGATTTGTTGTTCGGTGGCTCCTTTTTGTCGTGCCATGTTGGCGGCATCATCTACTGAAAGACCCGCATCCTGCATGGCTTTTTGAGCTTTTTGGATATCGGACTGCGGGACGGCTTTTACATCCACGCTTTTTACATCCTGGGCGTTGGCTGATCCTATGATGGTACACATAAAAAATAGCGCCAGTGTCAGCGATAATATTGGTTTCATAGAAAATGGTATTTATTCGAAGTTAATTTTCTGTTTGGTTAGGTGGGTTGGGGGATATGGGTTAGGAGGTAATGGTGCCTTTAACCCGTGCAACCTGACTTTGGATTGCCGGATTTTCGGATATTCAGATATTCGGGAAAAACCTGGAACTAATAACCCGTGACCCTGACTTGATACAATTTTTTTCAAACTGTTGTGCTTCCGCCTATTTCTCACGCCTGCCAAATAAGCAGTGACGGGTGATTCTTAAGGTATTCAATTTTTTCAGTCCGGGAGAGTATCAGAAAACGGATCTTACGTTCGATATATCGTTCGGCTTTTTCAACGAGCGTATTTAAATAGTCCCGATCAATATTTTCTCCAATCAGAAGAAGGTCAATAATACGGGAGTCTTTTCCAAGAGCAAGATCACCAACCAGATAGGCCTGATACAAATCGCCTAACTTCGAGGTGATCTGTTCCACAATCCGGTCGATTCCAATGGTCTTCTTCAAAATACTGTTGATGTCGGGATAAAGCGGATGGAGCGTATTTGCCCTGAAATATTTTTTATTTCCAATGTGTTCGGCGGACAGGAGACCTGCCGATTCAAGCCGGTTTAGCTCGATACGGATGGCGTTGGTCGATTCTCCAAACTCGTTTTCGAGATTGCGCAGATAGCTTGTGTTTTCCTTATTCAGAAAAAACTTGAGTAAAAGCTTTAAACGCGTCTTGCTCGTAATAAGGGATTCCAGCATGATTATATTGTTGGGTTATCGGAATTATTTGGGGAAAAGTAGTTGAATAAAAGAGGGTTTTATTTACAGCTTCGCCCCCTCACTTACATTTGGCTTGTGCGAGTTTGTATTAATTGAGTAACAAATATACTCATTCATTTGTTTGACAGAGCCCAGACAACTATGATTTTATCCTGAATTTTACCTTATTTTATTAGTATGTGTTTGTGGTATTATTTCGAAAAGGGCAAATAAACGCCGGGGCCTGTTCCGGCTCTTCCGCTTTTTGTCCCCTTCCTGTTGATCTGGTAAAAGATCCCGATCTTAATATCGGTGTAAAGTCCCCTGACATCGGGGGTGCTACTATCGCGATAACCATCGGGGGTATAGTTATGTACGGCATCCAGGAAGTCGTAATGCACATAGTTTAAGCTAACACTCGAGTTAATAAACAAACTGGGGTTAAGATACATTTTTATGCCTGCTGCAGTAAATAAAATTCCTGTGGTCAGATCGGTATAACCTTGCACCCCTTTGCCAAAAATGGTCCCCAGCTCGGGGTCCTGGTAGCTAAATTCGGAAGTGTAATAGAAATATCCACCACCCAAACGAACAAAGGGTTCGACCATATAAGGCTTATCGATTTTCGAAAAGGAACGGAAATAATATCCAAAGTAAAATTTCTGCCCCATTAGCGATGTGTTGTATTTTACCGGTTCGTCGAGGAGGTCTTTCATTGCCGCGTGATATCCTGTTGCGGAGAATTGAGTGTCGTCGTTTTTCCCCGAGAAGGAAGAAACAGTAAAAGAGGTCCCCGCCTCGAAATGATTTCCAAACAATTTGCCGATTTCGGGTTCAAAAAGCATTCCCGGATGATGTTCGAATTCATTGATGGAATGAAAGTCGGGGGTAATCTCTGTTAATACTTTAGAAGTACCTATATTGCCTCCAATGATGATACCACTGGCAGGTGCTTGAGCCAGTACCATGAGTTGGCAAAGAATAAAGGAGACAAAAAATATGATTTTCCTGATAGGTATTCGAGTTGCGTTCATGGCTACAAAACAAGGGTTTTATATGATTTATTGTCTGCCTTTTATGATTTTTTTAATCACTTGTTAAGAAAAAGATCACTTATTAACAATATATGCGAGGGTAGCGTTTCAGTTTTATTTTTATCAAAAAGTATTGAATTTCAGTTGCTTATTTTATGAGAGGATGTGATCATTTTCGGGAATAGCGCTGAGTTGGGCCGCCGGAACTTCTACAATAAAGTTTTTGTCGAGTTGTTCGATCCGAAGCAGGAACTTGTGTTTTCCACGTACTTCGGACAGTTCACCTCTTAACCCAATCAGCGGGCCTTCAATAATCTCGACTCTTTTCCCTTTTTCAAAATTTTCGTAACTGACCTCCACTTCGAAATCACTCTGCCGTAGCATGGTTTGCAGTGCCTCAATCTGTTCGGTACGTACCACTGCAGCCTTTCCTTCAAAGGTTATATAACAAACAACGTGGTTGGTTTGAAGCACCCGGTCGTATTCGCCGCGATGAATGTGTACAAAACAATAGCCGGGCATGAGCGGGACTTCAACCCATTTCTTACGGTCTTTCCACTGGCGTAGCTTTTTTTGCAGCGGAAGGTAACATTCAATACCTTGCAACTGAAGTTCCAGTTCCACTTTCTTTTCTGCCCGCGAACGGGTATATACCGCGTACCATCGCCGGTTTCCTTTTTTTGCAAAGTTCATACTTTAAACTGCCTGGTTTTGTGACTGCAAGTAAGAAATTTCATTTGCATTTTCAAAATATGACTGATCCTTGTGTGGTTTATGAAATAGGGTACAGGTGTTATGCTGAAAAAGTCAATCCCCGGCATTCAGTACACTCCGCCTTTCGCTCACTGCTCACCGTTCGCAACAATTACCGGCCCGGAAAAACAAAAAAGCCCCACCCGAAGGTGAGGCCTGTATTTTTTGATCTGTTTATTAAACGTCAAGGTCTTTTTTGGCGAGGTAAAAATCTACCATTTCGTAATCGCTTTTTTCCCTTTCTTCCATGTCGGCAACCGTTTTTGGCGGAGGAACGATTACTTTTTGTCCGGGTGTCCAGTCTAATGGCAGTGAAACATTGTATTTATCCGAAACCTGAAGCGCTTTCAACACGCGAAGTATTTCATCCATGTTGCGGCCAACGTTAAGTGGATAGTACATGATCAATCGGATTTTTCCGGTCGGGTCAATAAAAAATACGGCACGTACAGCAGAGGTTTCGCTTTCGTTGGGCTGCAACATTCCGTACAATTGTGAAACTTTCATATCGATATCGGCAATGATAGGGAAGTCGAATAAAACGCCCGTATTTTTTTTAACGTTGTTTACCCAGGCCACGTGTGCGTGGATACTATCGATACTTAAACCAATGAGTTTACAATCCAATGCTCTGAATTCGTCGCCACGGGTAGCGAAACCACTCATTTCAGTGGTACAAACCGGGGTGAAATCGGCAGGATGAGAAAAAAGTATGGTCCAACTGTCTTTGATGTATTCAGAAAACTGAATGGGGCCAAAAGTGGTGTTGGCTTTAAAGTCGGGCGCCATATCGCCAATGCGCGGCATCTGTGTAACTTTCTGTTCTTCCATGATATATTGATTTTAAAAATTTTAACCGTTAACAAATTTACGACATTAAAAGAACATTGGCTTGATAAAACCCTTCGTTTCCAATTGTAATTATTGATATGTATTTGGCAAAATCTATGAAACCAGGAAAAGTGATGTTAATGCAACATGCCATAACTAAAATTGATTATACCATCTTTCCGTAACCGCATAACAAGCTGCTATTGACTTACGTTAACCCACTTTGAATCCTGAAGATATAGCTCGAAGTATTTGTTGTATGATGAAAGATTCAGAGCGAACAAATCTTTAAAATACACATTCTGGATCATCTCGTCGGTTTCGAATACAGAACCGTCATTGAAGTAAACTTTTACCCGCCAAATTACATTCAGATGCTCTTCGTCGTTTTCAAAGAAAAATTTACTTTGTTGGCCATCGAAGCTTTGGTAAACGTAAAGTGACAGTTGATTTCCGCTGAAAGCGCTTGTAAAAGCAGTTTTGAATCCTGAGTCGCCTGAACAAAGTACTTTTTGAATGGACCCTGAAAACTGGATTTTAACCGCCGCCGACAGTGGATGGTTTTCATCTATATTCGTAGCATACACAAAAAACTTTGGGCTAACCACTACCTCTACTTCTTCATCCCATCTTTTTGCTTCGCAGTCTTCGTTTTTATTGGGAAGAATATCGCAGGCAATAATAGAAGTCATGATCATCGCCATGACGACATTGAACAAATACATCTTACGCATTGGAGTATCGTTTAGTTTGAATTTTTACGGATTGGGCAATGAACGGTGAAGTTCCATTGAGTACCGGAAGTATTGGAATCATTCATTTTGTTTGATTATTAATTTACGCGTATAATGTTTCTTTCCGTTTAATACTGTTACCAGGTAAATTCCACTGGTGTATTCCGAAACATCGAGGATAACTTTACCCGAAGGCGATGTGTAGGTTTTTCGAAGCAGGTTTCTTCCCATGTTGTCGAAAATCAGGACTTCCATTTCTGTATCAATCGCAACGTTCAGTTCGATGCTTACATTTCCTTGGGCCGGATTCGGGTAGATTTTAAATACAGGTTTTGCTGAATTCCAGTCATCAATTCCATCGTACTTTTTAGTAACACAAATGTTGAATGTATCTGTTACCATTTGCTGCAAAGGATCGATGGCCTGAAGGACAACCCGGTAACAGCCGGTATCCTGAATTTCAGGCGCCAGATGTATGCCCAGCCAGCCGTTCTCAAGTTCATAAACCATCCATCCGTTTTGTTCCGGAACGATTGAGAAACCATAATTCAGCGATTCATCGTCGGCATCGTAGAAAATTGTGCCGGCCAAATCGATTTCAAGTAATATTGAATCTCCCACTTCGATATTTACGTCATCCTGATGATTTTGAATAACCGGAGCTTCATTCCCTACCACCGAAAGATACAGGTGTGCCACACTGTCGCAACCGTACATGTTGGTCAGGGTGTCGGAATATACTCCGGCTTCAAACAGTTCCTGTCCACTGAAGAGATAAGTTGAACCGCCCGCCATTGAATCGTAAATCGTCACCTCATCTGATGGGTTTACACTCAAAATGAGGGTAATAATACTATCGCAGCCATTTTGGTCCTGATATTCAAAGGTGAAAGTTCCACCGCTATTATAAATACTGTCGTTGAAGTTGTATGTTTCTCCTTCGCAAATACCAACATCGAAGGTGTATTCCTGTGCAGTATTAACACTTAAATTTAAAATAACAAGGCTGTCGCAACCGTTTTTCGCCCTAAGCGTTTGATTGAATTGTCCACTCGCGGTATACACCGAATCCCCTAAAATGTAACTTTCACCTGCGCAAATGGCTGCATTTAATGTTGTCGTTGTTTCGGGAAGAACCGTTAAATTCAGCATTAGCGTACTGTCGCAAGCCGCTACTGAAGGTAAAGTTTGGCTGTACAAACCGCTTTGTGTATATTCAATCCCGTTCAATTCATAACTTTCACCATAACATAGGGTTGCACTGATAGGTGTTGTATCCGGTGAATGAACGCTTAGGTCCAGGATTACCACGCTGTCGCAGCCAAAACGGTTAACTAGTGTTTTACTAAAAATACCTGATTCGAAATAAGCAGTGTCGCCTACCGAAACCGAATCTCCTTCACAGGTTGTTTCGTTAAGAAATACCGAGTCAACAGGATTTACTGTCAGATTGAGTGTGATGACACTGTCGCATCCGTATTGGTTCGAAAGCGTTGTTACATATATTCCGCTGCTATTGTAAACCGAGTCTCCAACTGCTATGTTTTCACCTTCACATACTACCCTGGTTAGCGTCACCGAATCGGCAGGGTTTACGGTCAGGAAGAGATGCACAATTGAATCGGCGCCACCCATTGTCAAAAGCGTATCGGTGTAAATGCCAGTAACATTTATAAGTTGGGTTCCGAGTTCATAGGCTTCGTTGCTGCAAATAGTTGCAGTCACCGTATCCACAACCACTGCTTTTTCAATGGTAATTATTGTTTTATCGGTGTGAGTAAGTTTTCCGTCGCTGGCGGAGAGCATCAAAGTATACGTAGTACCTACCTTATCGTACGGAACCACAAACAAAGGAGTTAGTGTGTTCACATCGCTTAAAATCAGCGAAGTTGGGAAGTACCATTTGTAACTCAACGGATCGCCGTCAGGGTCGAATGTTGCCAGGCCATTTAGTTGGTATACCTGACCTTGGCGAACTGCCGCATCCGCTCCGGCATCGGCAACAGGATAGCTGTTTGGAATTTCTATTTCCCAGTTTGTTTTTACCGAAGAAGCTCCGTACCTGCCGCTTAACAGTTCTCTGATCCTGCGCAGGTCGATGGATAGCGTATACCTTCCATCGCGTAAAGGCAGATTTTCGATATCTTTTAAAACGAATTTTTTGGCATCCAACTGCGTGATGCTTAGCTGATCGGAAGCAATAAGAATATCGTTGTATTTAATACTGATGCATGCCGAATCGAAATCGTCAGTAAAAATGGCATCTGAAAAATTCACGATCAGCGAGTCGGGATGAACAGCGCTGGCTGTTAAGGAAGCGCCAGTAATGTTGGCCTGCAAATCGCTGTTGTCGAGATAAACCTTAAAGGGCGCCGAACTTTGATTGTTCACGCTATCGGAACAAACAATTTCTGCGGTAATTTGACCTGAATTTGCGAATTGAACAGGAATTATTAATTGGCCTGAATCAATTACCACCGCCTGTGCCAACAAGTTTTTGAGTGTTCCGTTGGTTTCGAAAAGATAAATTGTGGTATTGTCTTCGGGCACGGTCATGGAAATTGAAATGCTGTCGCCAGTGGTGATACGGTCCAAATTGCTGATTCCAAGATCCGGGATTACCGCAATATTTGTTACCGGCGGTGGGGGAGTCCGGTCTACTTTCCACGAATATGCAGCATTTTCCTGTATCCCGTAATTTCCTGCGATATCAGCCAATTGATCGACGAAAACAGTAAATGTATAACTCCCTTCTCCATATGTAAGTGTATCGAAACCCGTAATTTGATAATCCGAAGCGCTTACCGGCAGAACGTTTATTTTCGAGCTTGTAAGGATTACATTGTTTTTTCGCAGTTCAAAATCATCTTTGGTAAAATCCTCCATCGCTTCGGAAAAGTTAATTTGGAGGCCGGGAACGTGCTGGGCATCCAGCTTTTTGTTTGTTAATTCGCTGATTGCGAAAAGCCCTGGAGGCGTGGAATCGAAGGCCCACTCCGCAAACTGTTTGCTTTCTCCGTAAACGCCGGTCAACGATCTGACGCTGTTGAGATCGACAAGCAGCTTGTAAACGGCATCTTGAGTGATCGCTCCTGGTATTCCTTCAATTGCAAAATTAAGGTAGCTCCCTTCCACCTGGTGAACAGAAAGTGCGGCAGAAACAACTGTGCCATTTCGTTCGAGTACGAGGTCGTCGGTGGTTAAGGTAGTTGGATCGATTTCCATGTTAAAACGGATTTGAACCGCATCGAATAACTGGTTGGTTCTTTTTGCCGGAACCCCTGTAAATTCTTCGATGGCGGGAACCGACAGGTATTGCGACCAGCTTAATGTGTGATCCTCGCGGCCGGTATTTCCGGTATTGTCATTGATGTTCGCTGTAAGAACGGTAAATTTATAAGTCCCATCGCCGGTGGCAAGGTTGGCAATATTGACATTGTAGGTAAGAGCGTTGACTCGTGTTATGTTTATCGAATTTGCAGAAAGATTTGCCCCATTTTCGAGTGTAAGCCCAATGTCTTCGAAACTGAAACTTGCAGGATCAATTTCTTTATTAAAAGTTACCATGAGTTCAGTCACCGGGCTGGTCGCCGGATTTTCGGGCGCTCCCTGAATTTCGACCACTTCAACCGGGACGGTATCTAGTGGTACCCACGCAATGGTGTAGGTTTGAGAAGTCATTGCATCAAAATCATCAACAATATGGAATTTATTCTCGTACACGTGTTCCTTGCCGTCGGGCATGGTCACAAATGTCAGCCAGGCATTTTCTAGTGGAATTTCCTGTCCGTCGTTGTTTCTGGTAATGCTTGCTATTTCGAACAACCCTTTGCCCGGGTCATCCAGTTTCAGGTAATTCCAGCCTTCGAAGCGTGGTGAAACCGTAAGCGTGTTGGTAAACGTAGGCGCTTTCACTTCCTGATCAAAACTACCGCCGGTAGATTCATACACATCCAATACCGTTTGGCCCTGTGAGAGGTAAATGGCATCCGGGTTTTCTTTTACATCCGCAATATCGTTTACCAGAAAATCGGGGATGTTATCGCCGAGTGCACCATAAACGGAAATACTCTTTGTGAGTTCGTGCAAAGTGGCTCCGCTTATCAGGCTAAGTTCCGGGTTTCCGCGACTGTCGGTGTGGGTTAAATTGGCTGAGTAGCTTGCAAAGTGTCCGAGCAAACTACTGGTAAACCACCACTGTCCGATTCGTGTTGTTTGCGCCGTTACCGTTCCAAAATCTATATTGATAAGTCCCATATTTACCGGGACTCCCTGAAGATTTGAACCGATCAGTTCGAATTCGATCAATAGTCCTTTTTCGTTGTCAACGATTTCGGGTTGTGCCGATTCAATCCGAATATTTGTGGCATCGCCATAACCGTTATTTTCAATCATTAGAGCCAGTTCGGCGGGAATAACGGGTTCAGTAATATTTTCGGTAAGCGGATCGTCACCCAGGATGTCGCGTTGCATGAAATAATGCAGGTAAAGATCCGGACTTGGGTGTACTTCCAGGGTTACCGGAAACAGTGTTTTGGTAACGGTTGTTTTGGTAAACGGATCAAGATATGAAATACTTCCTCCAAAGGAATAACTCTGTGTGATTGTTGGAGCAGCCCCTTTTTCAGGAATAAAGAGAATAATAGCGGTGCCGGTTTCCATGGCTGGGAGCGTACCTGTTCCGTCGATAGCCGTTAACTGAGAAAGAGACTCAGGTTCAATCTGGAAAAGGTCGTTGCATAATTCGCCATTTTGGTTTTTAATTTCGAGATTGAGTTCAAATTCTTCGATGGCAGATTGCTCATTTCCATTGAACAAGGATAAAGTGCCTCGGAATGCTTCACGTGTCATCACCAATTTCTGGCTAATGGATAAGGAAACAGAGGCGCATACTGAATTTCTGTTTGCATCTACTTCTGCTTGTAAATCGTTGTAGGCATTTGTATACAAATCCATAAGATCGCTGGCTCCCCTGTTTTGAACATAACGGTTTACTGAGTCGGTTTTCCAGATGGCATAATCGAGCAAATCGTTGTCGATGATATCCGGAAAATTACTGTCAGGTGAGTAAATATTCTGATCCCACGCATCCAGGGTCGAATTCCACCTGTCGGCAAAGGAAATGATCTCATTCCCGGAAAACCCCAAAATTGTAAATTCATTTATTATGACTTCTATATCATTCTGTTCGAACGGAATTTTATTATCGATGAAAGGACTCACAGCCGCAGCGAATTCAGATAAATAAATTTTTTCCTGCCAGTTTACCGGTCCCCAAAACTCATCAGACCATTCAATAGAAGCATTGTATGCTGCTTCGATATACAAGAGATCGTTAAATGCCTGTTCTATATTTGCAGGCATTTCTTCCCCATTGATGAGGGCGCTTTTATCGTTGTCGAAAACATTTTTATATTGGCTGTAACAAGTTTGAAGAGCGCTGACAACACCATTCGCACAGCCTAAAGGCGTAAACCCTAACACACAATCAACCAGTGACTGGGTGGAAAAATCAAGCATGATCAATGATCTGTAGCAACCTAAAGCGCTGAAAATCTTACCGGCCGTTTCTTTGATGAAACAACCCCCCAGCGCCGATGCGATACCGTCGTAACACGGATTGCAATAAGTTCCGGTAATATCGGTTTCCAGCCAACTGGCGCCAGTTCCGCTGGTTCCTGGATTAACATTGGTCGCACTTGCCGGAATGGTTGGGATTTGGCCCATTAAACCCTCATAAATACTTGGGATAGACACTGCATCGAAAACCTGGTTTAAAGTATTGATGACACGCCAGGCATCATCATCCGTTGCATGGCTAAAATATTCTTCATCCGATTGATCGTCGGAGGTGCATCGTTCGAATCGGATTGGGTAAGTTACCCTTTCCCATTTGTTGTCATCACCGCATTTCCATCCATAGGCATAAATCACCATTTCTGAACAATTCGTTGTTGCCTCTCCATTTTTATCTGTCGATGATAGAGAAGAGACAGGAAGTGAAGCTGATTTTTCTAAACTTCTTCTCCTGAAGGTTACCGGAATCTGAATCGATTCTTTGGCTGCAATGGTGTGTTTGTTATCAACAAAAACAAATTCATATTCAGCATCATTTTCAGGTAAATCCAAATCCACATCTTCTGCAGTTATTAATCCCAGGTTGCTTAGGGTTACCATGAAAGAGTAGGTTTCATCGCCAACAAGTACGGGCATGGATTGAGGCATATCGATCGCAACCACTGGCATCGGAACATTCGTTTCGTATACGAGTTCCAGGGTTATTTTATATTTATCTTCTATTTCAGTCGGCACAACTGTCCATGAATAGGAGATCGCCTGGAAACTGATAAAAACCAGTTCTTCCGTGGTTCTGCCCGGATCGATGGTTACGGTGGTCTGGTATCCATCGTGCCGTTCAGCTTCTACCAGCAAAACATAAATGCCTTCCGGAATATCTTGAAATTCTGCATGTCCAAAAGAATCAGTATTGGTTTCGCCAACGATTTTACCGGTGTACGGGTTGCTAACTTTAACATGAGCATTGGCAAGATGAGGGGCTTCCTCAGTATTGTAGGTATATTCATCGACCACATCCACCAATAAATTGCCGCTTTCTTCCGAAACACACTCCATTCGGTAGGGAAGTAGCAGGCCCTCGCAATGTTCGGCATTAATAGCTATTTTTCCTTCCATCGGAAGATTCAAAGGAGTATCTTCATTTGACTGTAAACGCAAGGTTACTTTCGCATTTTCTCCCGGTGCAATGTTTTCGATAACTGAAGAGGAAGCGAGCGACATCCAATCTGTATCGGGTAATGAAAGTGTTACTTTTCCTGTATTTCCTGCTCCTGAATTATAAACGATGAATTCAATGTAACGGATTTTGTCTTTCGTAAATGACGAACTCAGGCTAAGGGGTTCTGTTTTTAACAATCCTTCAAGGGCCTGGCAATAATACAAGGCGGTAAACTCAAATTTTACGCCCTGATCGGAACTGATGATCACCGGTATTTTTATGTAATTAAGGCCTGGTGAAACAGCATTTCCTGTAACCGAAAAATTGAAGGATGCGGTTTGGTTACCTTCCAGAACCGAAATGGTATTTACTTGAATTTCAAATCCTGCAGGTTTTTGAGGAAAATTCAGCTTCAATCCTGTTAGTTCTGCATTGCTGAAGTTTTTAACCGTAAAGCTTCCATTTATTGTTTCACCTTTGTGCAAATACCAGGTAAGCCAGCTTGCAGAAGTTCGGCCAAATCCCATGATATCAAATTCATCCTGCGCGGTTTGCAGGTTTTCGCCCGGGTAGCAGGCGCCAATTAGGTAGTGCCCCACTTCGTTAGACCCCGGCTCAAAAGTTACCGAGAATTTACCTTCACTATCGGTAGTAGCTGAAAGCGAGCGGCGGATACCTTGTGTGACCACATAAATTTCGACCTCTTTGTTCATGGCCGGCGTGCTGTCGATTAATACGGCAGAACCTGTTATAAGTACCGGTTCAGCCGAAATAAAAGTCTCTTCGGCTACCGAAGCCATCGCGTTGAGATCGGCTTGAAGTTCGATAGGGACAGCCTTCGAATTATTGTTCAGATATAGCAGTTCGGTGACATCCTGGTTATTGTTTACACGCAGAATCAGGTAATATGATCCGACATACGACGGCATGCTTACCAGCTCCCAGATGGAAATGGATCCACCGATTGGAATTACTTCGTTGGTAGTAAACTGTTGAAGATGCAGATCGGTGTTATCCAACTTGTCATTCTTCGATAAGTACAAGTCAAGCGTAATTCCGGATGGCGCCTTTAACTGGCCAGTATTAAGAATGGAGGCGGTAAATTCGAGTTGTTCTTTAATCTGAATTTGCGATTGTGCAATTGCGAACGGGCCTATTGAAAGGTCGGGCTTGCTTTGATCGCTCGTGTAAACTGTCACCGTTCCGGGCGAGTAGCTATCGGCGCTGGCTTTAATGGTAACGGTTTGCTGGCCATCGTCAATCGAATCGTTTAGCGCCATAACAGGTAGGCCCACAGAGGAACTTCCGGCAGGAATCGTGACGGTATCCTGCAACAGAAGTTCTCCGGGATTGTTGGTTGTCAGATAAACCAACAGGGTCATATCGTTGGAGGCATTTCTTGTGATGTTTAGAGTCCCTTGATTTATCTGGCCTTCAGATAAAGTAATCGGCGTGCAACTCAGTTTTAGGGCCGGACCGTCATCATCGGTTAAAACCAAAACGGCAGTATCTCTTCCTGATATTGTTGAATTACAATTGCACGAGGGAATATAAACTGCTCCAACAATAGAAACGTTGCGATAACCATCTACCTGGTCGTTGTCGGTAACATCGATAGCGGCAAGTTCTTCCATATCGCCCGGGAAGAAATGAACGTATTCAGGAACCACTACTTCATTTGAAATAAGTGTTGAAAGCGCCACCGTAATTGTTTCTGAATTGTCTTTGCTTCGGGTAACTTTTAGCCAGGTAGCATTATCGCCGGCTGATTCACTTAAAGTATCCGTTAGAAGTTCGAGTTTAATTTCAGGAATATCGTTGTCGATTATAAAAAGGGTATCTTTTCCTGATATATAACCTTTTGCCGAAACTGAAAATATATTGAATTGATTGAGCTCGGGTTTGGCATCATTAATAACTTCCAGTTCAATAACTATTGTCGAATCGTTTGCCGGAATAAGTAGGTTCGATGTAAAAAGCACTTGCCCTGTTTTATTACTTGTTATTGAAATTGTTTGGGCGGTATCTGTAATAAGATTGCTCGCAATGCTGGCAAAAACAAGATCTCCTTCCACACAAGAGTCCAGGTCCAGAGTGATGGATAATGCCGGAATATCATCATCCAGAATTTCAATTTTATCGCTGACAGGGTCCAGGCCATGCGCGCTTGCCATGACTTCAGCCAACCTGATTCCGTCAAATAAATCGTTATTATTAATTGTGAAATAAAAATTTGTGGCGTTATTCCCAGCGGCAATTTCAACTGTTGCAGGAATCGAAAGATCAGAACTTGAAGTGATGAGCTTGACTGTTAGGGTGGTATCGGAATTCCCGCTTCGGCTAACTGTTCCCCGCAAAGTACCTGAATAATTTTCAAATGCGCTGGATTCTAAAATGCTAAAACCAAGTAACTCATGCAAGATTACAGTAGAGTCTGACACTTGTTTATTGTTTACTAATACTGTTTCTTCGTTAACTAATGAACCCGTTGGGATGAGTTCAACCGTTACATATGCAGGACCGCTAAAGCTGGTCAAAGCAGGGATTTCAAGTTTGGCCGAACGCGAAACGGTATCAGTGGCTGACAGGGTATAGCTGTAAACAAGGTTTCCATTTAGGTAGAGTTTTTGATTGGTAGGCGAAACAAGCGAGATACGTTCGTTCCAACCCCCAACCGCAGCGGCATTTCCGTAATTGATTACCTTCCAACTAATCGTGATTTCATCTCCAGGATAGACATCGCCCGGAATAAAACCGATACTGTTTACTGCAATATCCGGTGCATTACAATCGGTGCTGAATAGTACCCCGGCATCAAAGAAAGAATCCCAGTTCGCATTTGCCCAGTCCACATTATCGACAGTTACGCAATTCAATCCAGTGTTTCCAGTCGCCAGAACTGACAGATTAATGTTGTTGCCGTTTCTTAGGTCAAGCTCTGTTAATGCGTTATCGGTACAATTTAATTCAATTAGCTTGTTGTTGGCGCTTACATCGAGAGAACTGATTTGATTATTGCTACACATTAAAATCTCTAATTTAAGATTTTCATGCAGTTGAATGTCAGTTAGTTTATTGTCCGAAATATCGAGTTTAGTAAGAATGTCCAGGTTTTCGACACGAAGAAATTCAAGATTATTTTCTGAACAATCGACATACACGAGTTTGGTATTCTGAGAAAGGTTAAGGCTGTCGGCCA
>WOYV01000008.1 GCA_011620585.1 Draconibacterium sp. | reverse complement strand
AAATAATTCCGGCATCGGATCCAACCACAAAGCTGTATTTCAGCAATAAAATGGGAATTTTATCATAATAGAATATTTTCTATATTTATCCAAAATCAACCAAAAATTAACAACTGTAATTATGAAAACCAAAAATCGCTACTTGCTCAACGCTGCCATGTTCTTTGGCGTGCTAAGTTTACTCTTAAGTTCCTGCTCGAACAACAACTGGCCTAAATTTCTTGGCCCCGACAGCAACATGGTTCTGTCAGTGCAAAATCTTCCCGAAAAATGGAACGACAGCTTGAATATCCAATGGAGCCAACCAATGGAAGGAGAAAGCTGGTCGTCGCCAATTGTTTTCGGCGACAAAATATTTTACTCTTCGGCAGTATTGGTTAAAGAAGCGCCGAAAAAAGTGGAAGAAGACAATCCTTCTTCCCCTCCGGCACCAGAAGAAAATAACAGTTTTAAAGAGGCGGTTTACCGTTGGCAGCTTACTTGTCTCGATGTTAAAACCGGTAAAAAACTTTGGAACGCAGTTTCGTACGAAGGCAACCCAAGAATTAAAAAACACGTTGGCAGCACTTATGCCTGCGAAACGCCAGTTACCGATGGCAAACATATTTGGGTATATTATGGAATGCGAGGTGTTTATTGTTACAATATGAACGGTGAATTGGTTTGGAAACAGGACCCGGGAGCTTATCCCACCGCCAACGGATGGGGAACCGGATCGTCACCTGTTTTGTATAACAATACTTTATATGTTTTGGCCGACAACGAAGAGAACTCGTTTTTAATAGCCTATAACGCGCTTACCGGCGATGAAAAATGGAAAGTCGACCGCGATGAAAAAACAACATACAGTACGCCGGTAATTTGGCAACACGAAGCAGCAAGTGAGTTAGTTACGCTTGGTTCAAAAGCCCGTTCATACAATCCTGAAACCGGCGAATTGATTTGGGAATTAAAAATTAAATCAGGAATGGCTATTCCGTCTCCGGTATTTGATTCGAAACACATTTATTTTGGGAATGCTGGCGGTCCGCGCAATATCGGCGCACTTTATTGTGTGAAAGCCGGTGCAAGCGGAGACCTAACACCCGCCGAAGGTTCGCTAACAAATGAATACGTAATTTGGGCCGATACGCTTGCAGGTACGGCAAACCCGTCCCCAGTCTTACACAATGGTTTGATTTACCTGCTTTCGGGCAAAGGTGGGGAGATCGCTTGTTTCGATGCCTCAACCGGAGAAACTGTTTATAAGGAAAAAACAGGAAAATCGGCTGCCTGCTGGGCCACACCATGGATCAATAACGATCGCTTATATTTCTACGACGAAAAAGGGGTGACCCAAATTATCAAAACCGGTCGCGAATTTGAAGTACTGGGCAGTAACACACTCGACGATAAGTTCTGGGCGTCGATTGCAGTTGCAGGCAATTCATACATTTTAAAGGGAGTAGAAAAGATTTATTGCGTTGGTAAATAGAACTTTATCGGCTTATCAGAAAATACAAAAGGAGGCAATTGCCTCCTTTCTTTTTGAAAATGACCTATATGGTTTTGATTTTTTTACTCCGCCATCACAGCTTCCACTTCTTTTAGAATGGCACGCTTGGTTTTTACCCCAACAATTCTTCCGGCTTCCTTACCGTCTTTCATAATTAAAAGTGTTGGAATGTTCCGAACTTTATATTTTTGCGCCAGTTGCTGATACTGGTCGACGTTTACTTTTCCGATCATAAAATCGTCGCGGCTCTCCGCAATTTCGTTCAAAACAGGAGCGATAATTTTGCAGGGGCCACACCAGGCAGCCCAAAAATCGATTAACGCTACTCCCCTTTTTGTAGCCAATGCGAAGTTTTTGTTATTCAGCACTTTAATTTTCTTACTGTTTTCAACCGGTTTGGCATTTTTCATCCGGTAGTAGTTAATGGTAATCAATACCACTAATCCTACGATAACTATTCCAATAACGATAAGTGTTGTAGACATAATTAAGCTTCTTTGATTCTTATTTCAGAACTTAGTTCGATGGCTTTTTTAAACATCGCACTCACTCCGCAATATCTTTCTTCCGACAAACTAACAGCTTTTTGTAGTTTTTCCAATGGCAGATCGGTGCCTGTAAACTCATAAATAACATTCATTTTATAGAACTGCTTTGGATGTTCTTCCGTGAGTTCTCCTTCAACAACCACGTTAAAACCTTCGAGATCAACGCGCATTTTTTTCAGGATCGAAACCACATCCATGCCGGTGCAACCTGCCAGGGCAGTCAGCAAAAATGGTTTTGGCCGTGGCCCGCGGTTTTCTCCACCTACTTCTTCAGCAGCGTCCAATATAATTTTGTGGCCATTTACATCGGCTTCAAACGCCATGTTCTCCAGCCAGCTAACTTTTACTTCTTGTTTTGCCATAATATTTTAATCAAATATCCATTTCAAATTTATAATTATGTTATTTCAACAGCACTTAACAACAGGTATTTTCCTGATTTTCAACCTCTCAGGTATTCCGATGCACTTAAAGCTGCAATTGTTCCATCGGCTACTGCAGTGGTAACCTGGCGATAGCGTTTATTGATGCAGTCGCCTGCAGCGAACACTCCTTTTATTTTGGTTTTCATATCGGTATCAACTACAATCTCGTTACGCGAATTCAATTCAACCACTCCTTGCAAATCTTCGGTGTTGGGCTGGTAGCCAATAAAAATAAACGTACCATCGGTTTTTAGTTCCGATACTTTTTTGCCTGGTAAATGTTCAATTGTAACTTTTTCGAGCTGACCATTACCGTAAAAACCACGGAGTTCAGACTCCATAATAAAATTAATCTTCGGATTCTTCTGCGCCTCTTCAATTGCGTGTTGAAAAGCCTGAAATTGACCGAACTGATGAACGATAGTAACTTTTGTCGCGTAGGTTGTCAATGCCACAGCTTCTTCAAGCGCCGAATTTCCACCCCCTACAACTACAACCTCTTTCCCGGTAAAAAAGTCGCCATCGCAAGTAGCGCAGTACGAAATACCTTTCCCTTTGAACTCGTCTTCGCCTTCGATATTTAATGAACGGGGACGGCCACCTGGAGTAAGAATTACCGAACGCCCCTGGAATACACGGCCGTCGTTTAGTTCGATGCTTTTGACATCCTCCTCCAGGCTGTATTTTACAATTTTTACATTGGTTTTAATTTTACAACCAAAACTTTTGGCCTGGTTTTTCATGTTGGCAGCCAGCATATATCCTTTTGTTGTTGGAACACCCGGATAATTGGCAATTTCATCGGTAAGCACCATCTGTCCGCCAATGGCCCCTTCATTTAGGATAAGCGTATTTAATTTTGCCCTCGAAGCATAAATCCCGGCAGCAAGTCCGGCAGCACCGGCGCCAACAATTATTGTATCAAAAACTTCGTTCATTGTTTCTGCTTTTGTTTGTCGAAAAACGTGAACATCCCCGGCAAGCCGGGAATGCCCATATATAGAATTGGGTTTTATAATGCGCCAAATTGTGCCTCAAGGATGCCGCTTATTTGCTGCATATTCTGGATGCTGCTGGTAGCATGGGCAACCTGTCCGTTTTTGTAGTACATGGTAAAAGGCAATCCCATGAAACCGCGACACTCGGGAGCATTGCGGATTACTGCTGCTTCGGGGTTATCAAAGGCCATCACCGCAAATTTTATGTTGGTATGTTCTTCTCCCAGTTCTTCCATCACGTCGTAAACCGGTAAACACATCGGCCCCATACGACCACAACATACCATTACATTTTCGTTTTCGCTGATAAATTTATGGAGTTCGGCTGCGGTTTCAATTTCGTGCAAACCTGTGTTCAATAATTTCATGATTGTATTTTTAAAGTGTTATCAATTAATATGTTATTTCGTGTATTATTTGTTCATCTGATTCGAGCGTCCCGTTCAGGTAATCCTGGATGAGATTTTCGGGTTTATCCTGGTGAATCCCTACAAAGAGGTTGATCTTTTTGGAAGCAAACAGAGAAATAATCTCTTTTTTTATCCGGTTGACAATCACGTCGGTAATTCCACGCTGTTCCAGCCACATGGGCAACTCTTCGATAGCATCCACGGTAGGAACTTCAAATGAAGACTTGGTTACAATGCCTTCTTCTATCTCAAATATTTCGTAGAAATTGCATCCGCCAAAATACTCGCTTAATTTATTGTCAACTATTGGAATGGCTACCCTTCTCATCATTGTTTAAATTACAACACAAAGATAAAGTACCCGCATGTCTCACACCAGAAAACGGGACTATAAGCTCACAGCCTCACAACTAAACTTTCGCAGCTTTTTTTCTATCAAACGACAGAAAAGCATTTACTTGCCTGTTTTTATTCACAGAATTGATAATTTTGCTTCCTAATTCTGCTCATGGATAATTTAAAATCAAATAACAATTGCCGTTTAGAGAATTTCATCGACCTGAACGATCACAAAACTCGAGTTCAGTACCTGAAAGGTGAAAACATTTTTAAACAGGGAGCATTTGCTCCATATGTGATTTACGTGGTAGAAGGGCTGGTAAAAGTATATTTACAAACCGGGCTCGATAAACAAATCAACATCCTGATCGCAAAACCCGGCGATTTTCTGGCCTTTTCATCCATTTTTGGCGAAACAGTACATACTTACTCCACGCAGGCGCTAACCAATGCCGAAATATGCATGATCGAAAAAGAACGCCTGAAGCAAATTCTGATTGAACATCCCGAATTTGCAATGGAAATTACCTCTAAAAATTATCGTAAGGAAAAACACCTGCTCGAGATTATTAAAAACTTATCGTACAAGCAAATGCGGGGAAAACTGGCTTCTGCGCTGATCTATCTTTCGGCTGACGATTTTTTGAAGGAAGACATTTTTAGCTACCTCTGCCGGCAGGACCTGGCCGATTTTGCATCTATCTCGGCCGAAAGCGCCATTAAATTCCTTAAAGAATTCGAGAAGGAAGGAATGGTATCATTGGATGGAAAAGACATTGCAATCACCGACCAGGTAAAGTTGGGAAACATTAGTAAGAACGGGTAACAGTGCGCCTCTCCGAAGAAATACGAAAGCAACTTGAAGCCGAATGCAAATTCTCGGCCAGCCGGAGCAGCGGTCCGGGTGGACAAAATGTAAACAAGGTGAACACCCGAATGGAATTGCGTTTTTCTGTCATCGATTCCCAGGTTTTAGCCGAAGACCATAAAAATATTCTTTTGAATAAACTCAAAAACCGAATCAATTCAGAAGGCGAACTCATTCTTTTTTCCGAATCGGAACGCAGCCAGTTACGTAACCGCGCAAAAGTAGTATCCTTGTTTTTCGAGTTGATCGAAAAAGCGCTCACCCCGGTAAAAAAGCGTCGGAAAACTCAACCCACACTGGCTTCGCGAATCAAACGTATTGAAGGGAAGAAAAAGCTGTCGGAAAAGAAAGACCGGAGAAAAACACCCGGGTTATAAGGCCAAAATCACAATTACCCGAATATCAAACGTGTTTTTTTGAATTGTTTTGTTTTCTTTGTTATCAGAAATCTCATGGGAAAACATATGCGAAATGTATTTGAAAAGTTCGGGACTTTTATCATCGGCATAGTCGATTGGTTCTACTTCCCTTTTCTGCATTTTATTCCACGCGAAGTTTTTCGTTATGGAGTAACAGGTGGCGTGAACACCTTGCTCGACCTTACCCTCTATTTTGTTTTTTACCAGTTTTTGTTGAAAGGTCAAATCGTTGAATTGGGTTTTGTAGCCATTAGCGGTCACATTGCTGCCTTTCTCATCGTTTTCCCGGTAACCTTCACCACCGGTTTTTTCCTGGCTAAATACGTCACATTTACTGCTTCCGAATTAAAGGGGCGCATCCAGTTGTTCCGTTACCTGCTAACAGTGGGTGGTTCCATCGTTTTAAATTACGTGTTTCTTAAATTCTTCGTGGAATATTGTGGTTTGTACGCACCACTATCGAAGCTGCTAACTACTTTGCTGGTAATAATTTACAGCTATGTAGCACAGCGTTACTTTACCTTCTGTACCGGCAGAAAACAACTGGTGGAACAGAGAGCCTCTTAAAATTTTCAGCAGCTCCTTTGAACTTCTTTCTATTTAACTATCTTTATTTTCAGTATGAAAGAAGCGCAGCAAAAATACTATCCTAACATTTTACAGGGGATCCACATGGTAATCCTGTATATTTTTATCCAAACTGTTGTGGATTTCCCGCTGGCGCTGCTCGATTACTACAACGACACCGAATACCTTTACAACCCGGTAAAAAAAATACTGCTTGGCGTTGGTTCCGTGGTTTTTATTTTAATCTACGGAATCCGGAAATCAAAATTGCCTGTCATTCAGATTTTTCCTTTTAAAATGTTTAATCCTTTGGTTTTGATTCCTGTGGTCAGTTTTATCTGGGGAGCACACAATTATTTGGATGAAGTAAACATTTGGGTGGCAAAAGTGATGCCCCCTCCCATGTGGTTTTGGGAATTGTTCAACCGTGTTTTTGAAGGCGATTACGGGTTGATGGGTGTTTTCCTAAAAGTTTCGGTTATGGCGCCCATTGTCGAGGAACTGATTTTCAGGGGGCTGATATTTAATGGCTTCCGAAGAAACTACAATGGTTTTGTTGCGGTAATTATGTCAGCATTGCTGTTCTCTTTATTCCATTTAAATCCCTGGCAAATGCCTGCCACGTTTGTATTGGGTTTGTTACTGGGCTGGTTAATGCTTCGTACCAACAACATTCTGGTTGCCATTCTCGGACATTCGATCAACAACACGCTGGTGTTGCTGGCTGTGTCTTATGAGGAGCAAATCCACGAACATTCAGTTTACCTGCTCGAAAAACCGCAATTGTTGCAAATCAGCGCGCTGATTATGGCCATCTCACTTATTCTAATCTACTTCGCCAGTATTCCGTGGTGGAAAAAACATCGGGAAAAACAGTGATTTCGCCGAAAAAGTGAAACTCTCAAAACACAATATTTTATCTTCGAAAAAAAATGTTTTAATATGGATTATGTTTTGATAGTATTGGGAATTTTATTGATGATCAGCGGAATATTAGGTTGTGTACTCCCCGTTATACCCGGCCCACCGCTGAGTTACCTTGGAATTTTGCTTCTGCATTTTACAGAGCGGGTCCAATTTTCTTCGCGTTTTCTGCTTATTTGGGCCAGTATTACAGTGGTAGTGTATGCACTCGATTATATTATTCCGGCCTGGGGCACTAAAAAATTTGGAGGAAGCAAACGCGGAGTTTGGGGAAGTATGATCGGACTCGTAACCGGTTTGTTCTTTTTCCCGCCATTTGGCATTATTATCGGGCCATTTTTAGGCGCCATCATCGGGGAGCTCACCTCTGGAAAAGATTCAGGGACCGCTCTTAAATCGGGCTTTGGTTCGTTTGTAGGATTTTTAGCGGGCACACTGCTAAAATTAATTACTTCGGGTATGATGACCTGGTACTTTTTTAAAGAATTGATCGTTAGTTAAAACAGAAACTGAATTTCAGATAATCACCGGATTAAAGAGAATTAGCCGTGGCCCAGGAAAAATCATCGAATCAAAATGCACGAAGGCAAACTTCAAAAAAGCGAAAGCCGGTTTCGAAAAAGAAACAACAAAAATACCCGGTCCTAAGCTGGCTTGGAAAATCGGCAATCGTACTTTTTCTTCTTGGCGTCTTATTTTTTATTTTGGTATTTCTGGGTGTTTTAGGCCCCGTTCCTTCAAAAACACAACTTCATCAGATTAACAATCCACTGGCATCGGAAGTGTATTCGGCCGATGGTAAAATACTGGGCCGGTACTATGTCGAAAACCGGAGTTATGCCACATTTGACGAGATTTCGCCCAACGTTATCAACGCACTGATCGCTACCGAAGACTCGCGATTTTACGAACACCGGGGAATTGATGAAATTGCGCTCGCCCGAGTTTTTGTAAAATCGATATTATTACGAAACGATGCCGCAGGCGGTGGAAGCACAATTAGTCAGCAAATTGCCAAAAACCTTTTTCCACGTGTCGATTTTGGCCCGCTTTCCATGCCGGTCAACAAGTTACGTGAAGCCATAATTGCCTATCGACTTGAACGAATTTACACAAAACAGGAAGTTCTGGCTTTGTATCTGAATACCGTTCCATTTGCTGAAAATGTATTTGGGATCGAAGTTGCTTCCGAACGTTTCTTTTCGAAATCGCCATCGAAACTCGATGTGCACGAAGCAGCCGTGTTGGTTGGTATGTTAAAAGCCAATAATTATTACAATCCGCGCACCCACCCCGACCGTGCCTTGGGACGCCGAAATGTGGTTATCGACCTGATGGTAAAAAATAACTGCCTGGGCGAAGAGCAAGCAGTAAAATACAAAGAGAAGCCTCTTGGCATTAAATATCAACTGATTTCGTATAATGTCGGGCCTGCGCCTTATTTCGTGGAAATGATAAAACCCGAGTTGCTTGAATGGTGTCGCAACAACACAAATCCCGATGGTGACCCTTACAACCTCTACACCGACGGATTAAAAATTACGACCACTATTGATTACAACCTCCAGTTGTATGCCCAGCAATCGGTACGCGAATACATGAAAGACCTTCAAAAAGTGTTCGATAATCACTGGAAAAACCGCGACATCTTTAAGGAAAATCCCGACATCATTAAAAGCGCGGTTCAAAATCAAAACCACAGTGGAGATCCGTATTCTGAAGAATTAAAAAAATACAACACAAAAACCCATGCGGGCCTCTTCACCTGGGATGGCGTGCAATACGTGGAGGTTTCCCGGTTAGACTCGCTAAAACACTACCTCAAAATGCTAAACGCCGGTTTTATAGCTATTGATCCGCGAACAGCAACACTAAAAGCCTGGGTGGGAGGAATCGATTATCGTTTCTTTCAGTACGACCATGTAAAAGCGCCACGGCAAACGGGTTCAACATTTAAACCATTTGTTTACCTGGCGGCACTCGAAGACGGCATTTCTCCAGCTACCTACTATCCGAATCAATACAAAGTTTACGAAGAATACAACGATTGGGCACCCCGCAATTCGCACGACAAATACGAAGGGTACTACAGCATGAAAGGTGCGCTGGCACAATCGATCAACACGGTTTCAGTGGAGGTTCTACTCGAAGCCGGGATCGATGAAACCATCGATATCGCCCACAACCTTGGCATTTCGTCCGATTTACCTGAATATCCTTCACTCGCACTTGGTGTGGCATCCATTTCGTTGAAAGAGATTGTTGAAGCTTATGCGGGAATAACCAACGACGGAATTCCGGTAAAAAGCAATTACCTGGTCCAGATTGCTGATAAAAACGGAAATATTCTAAAAACCTTTGAACCAGAAGTGGAAACCGAACCGGTAGTATCTCCCGAAAATTGCCGGACGCTAATTAACATGATGGAAGCCGTGGTTGACGAAGGGACCGGGAAAGGAATCCGCACCGTATATAAAATTCCGGGCGACTTTGCCGGCAAAACCGGAACAACACAAAACAATTCAGACGGCTGGTTTATTGGGATCACACCTGAGTTGGTAACAGGCTGCTGGGTGGGCGCCGACGATCCGCGCGTTCATTTCCGAACAACAACTTTGGGCCAGGGGGCGTACATGGCTTTGCCCATTGTTGGCAAGTTCTTTTATAAAACCTACCGCGACAGCAAATTCAGTCACCTTCAGTATGCCAGTTTTGAAAAACCCGGAGAAGAAATACTGGCAATGTTAGATGAACCGGGTTACAAAGATGTGCTCGACATTGGAAAACACGAATTCAATCTTGCTGACATTTTCAGGCGCGATAAAAAATCGGATTTGGAAAAACGGGAAGGCGTGCAGGCGCCAGAAAAAGAAAAAGGACAGCTATGGAAAAAGATCAAAGGTATTTTCAAAAAGAAGGATAAAAAATAAGTTCGCCTTGGGAGTTTCAACCACCGGCACGTTTTACTTTATATCCTTCGGTTTTAAGCAGTTCAATTACCCGATTACAAAAGTCACCCTGAATCATAATTTCGCCATCTTTTACCGTTCCCCCTACTCCACATTTCGATTTTAGTATTTTGCCCAGTTCTTTCAAATCTGTTTCACTTCCAACAAAACCCGTAACCAGCGTTACCACTTTTCCTTTTCGTTTTTTACGATCAAGCATCACTTTAAGGTTTTGTTGTTGTGGGGGCAGGGATGTTTCTTCCTCCACATTGTCTTTTTCGAACTGAAAATCGGGGTTGGTGGAATACACCATTCCAAGTCTTTCTTTCCAATCGTTTGCCATAATTAAAACCAAATTACTAATATTATTCCCAGCAGATAAGCCACTACCCAAAAGAAATAAGCAGCTTTTGTAAAGTTTAACAACCATTTATTAACCTGTGAATCGAAGCCTTTTCTGACATAAACCGACCATACCCACACTGTATTTACCAGCATTACCAAAAAAGCCAGTTCACCAATTAAACCATGCCATGATCCCATTCCGCCACTGGAGCTAAAAGCCATCATAAATATGGCAGCTACTTCAAATAAAAGGCCAAGTGTGTAAAACACCAGCACCATGGTGCCAACCATTTTAAAGCGCTCAAGTGTAACGCTACCAATTCCGTAAGATAAAAAGGCAAACGTCATAATAAACGCCCCGATTACTGCCAGTAGGTTCATGTTGTATACTTGTCCCTGAATAACAAAGATATAAGATGAGATGTTCGATGTTCGCAACAAGTCTGCTTTGCTAAAAAGCGATGCTTCCTGTGGTTGTTTGTTTGTTGAGCAGAAGATTCTTTATTTCCTTGTCTTTCTCTACCTGAATGATGTTGCTTTGTGTATCGTAAACCTCTACGAGTACACTACACTCGGCCTCAACACTTTTTAAATCGTTTACATGTTGAATCTCAAGATAGGTCCAAACCACAGCATCGTCAAGTTCTTTCCCCACAAATTGATACGATACAGGCTGACCATTAATCTTAAACCTAAGTTTCGACTTCAAATATTCAAAAAGATAAGAATCGGTTTTGGGATCTTCCTTACTTTCTCCCAGGTATAAATTCCGATGCCCGGCTTTCTCAAGCCCGGCACCCAGGTCGTCGGCAAAAATTTTTAGTGAAATTTCTACTGAACTGGTTTCGCGATTAAAGTTTAGCTGGCAAATGCTTACATAAAACGGATGCGCCACAGTGCTTGCAACGCTACCAAACAAAAAAAGCAGGGTTATCCGGTATTTTCTATTTATTTTCACTCCCAAATTTTAACGACGCTAATTTAAGAAAATATATGAGTTTGTTTGAAATGTACCTGCGCCTCGGAATCAACCACATCATTAATGTCCATGCGTACGATCATATCGTTTTTATCCTGGTTCTGTGTGCGGGTTACAGCATCAACGAGACCAAAAAAGTGCTGATCCTGATTACTGCCTTCACTATCGGACACTCACTGACCCTTGCACTTTCTACCTTAAAAATTGTATCCATTCCTTCCGATATTGTAGAATTCCTGATTCCCGCCACCATTCTTATCACTGCAATTTCAAACATTTTGCCTTTACGAACCGGGAATCACCGTCTGATTTACATCACTGCCCTATTTTTTGGGTTGATCCACGGGCTTGGTTTTTCGAATTACCTGAAAGAACTGCTTGGCCGCGAATCCAATATTTTCACACCCTTGTTAGCCTTTAACCTGGGCTTGGAACTGGGCCAGATCGTGATCTTGACAGCCTACTTCATCGTGCTGTTTGCATCGGTAACCTTATTCAGGGCCCGGCACAATTTCTGGAAAATCTATGTCTCAGGTGCAGGCTTTGGTATTTCCTTAATTTTATTAATCGAGAATAAATTCTGGTAAGAAGGACAATAAGTTTTCATATTTGTTACTTTTGGCTGTATAGTAACCATATTGCCACTAAATCTTTAAATAAAATTTCAGAATGAGACAGATTTTATCAGTTTTAATCCTTTTAACAGCAAGTAACTGGCAGATTTATGCACAGGAAAACACCAATCACAACAAATTCCGGCAACTGAAACAGGAAATGGCCACACCCAATGTGTACCGGACTGCTTCGGGCGCTCCCGGCCACGAATACTGGCAACAAAAAGCGGATTACAAAATTGATATTAAACTCGATGATAACAACCAGCGAATTTATGGCGAAGAAACCATAACCTATCACAACCAATCGCCTGATGGGCTAAAATACCTGTGGTTACAACTGGATCAAAATCTGCGTGCCCAAAATTCGGATACCTACACAACCTCGGGCATGAAGATTGGTGAACGGGTAAGTTTCCCGCAACTTCAGCGGCTTCAAAACAATTTCGACGGCGGCTTTAAACTCGACTTTGTAAAGGATGAATCTGGTAACGATTTACCTTTTACCGTAAATAAAACCATGATGCGTGTTGATCTTCCGCAGTTACTGGAACCGGGAAAATCATTTACTTTTTCAGTAAAATGGTGGTACAACATCAACAACATGCAAAAAGACCGGGGAAGATCGGGTTACGAACATTTCGATGAAGACGGGAACAACATGTACACAATTGCCCAGTTTTATCCGCGAATGGCGGTATATAACGATGTCGAAGGCTGGCAGCACAAACAGTTTTTAGGAACCGGTGAATTCACACTCCCATTTGGAGATTTTGAGGTAAAAATTACTGCACCAGCCGACCACGTTGTTGGGGCAACAGGGGTACTGCAGAATGCAAACGATGTTCTCACTAAAGAGCAAATAAATAAACTGGATGAAGCGAAAAATTCGGATGCACCGGTAATAATTATAACTCAGGACGAAGCTGCAAAAGCAGAAAAAGGAAAATCGAAAGAAGAAAAAACCTGGGAATTTAAAGCCGAGAATGTACGCGATTTTGCATTTGTAAGTTCACGTAAGTTTATCTGGGATGCAATGGGTGTTCCGTTTGGCGACCGCATTGTAATGGCCATGTCGTATTACCCTAAAGAAGGAAATCCACTCTGGGAACAGTATTCGACCCGCGTAGTTGCGCATACCCTCAAAACCTATTCAAAACATACTTTTGATTATCCGTACCCGGTTGCCATTTCAGCAAATAATAATTATGTGGGCGGAATGGAATACCCCATGATTTGTTTCAACAGCGGACGACCTGAACCGGACGGAACATACAGCGATCGTGCAAAATATGGTTTAATCGGAGTTATTATTCACGAAGTGGGTCACAATTTTTTCCCGATGATTGTAAATTCCGACGAACGCCAGTGGACCTGGATGGACGAAGGCCTGAACACGTTTTGTCAGTTTCTGACGGAACAGGAGTGGGAACCCAACTACCCCTCGCGGTCTGGAAAACCTTATACCATAGTTCCTTATATGAAAGGCGATAAAAAATTTATTTCGCCTATAATGACGAATTCTGAATCGGTTTGGAACCTCGGGAGCAATGCTTACAGCAAACCAACCGTAGCGTTGAATATATTGCGCGAAACCGTTATGGGGCGCGATCTTTTTGATTATGCTTTTAAAGAATACGCCAACCGCTGGATGTTTAAACACCCCACCCCGGAAGACTTTTTCCGTACTATGGAAGATGCTTCGGCAGTGGATCTCGATTGGTTTTGGAGAGGATGGTTTTACACCACCGATAACTGTGATATTTCGATTGAAAAAGTGAGCTGGTACCAGCCCGACACAAAAAATCCGGAAATTGAAAAACCCTTACAAAAGAAAACAGAAGAAGAAAAAGTGACCATGACCGATATTCGCAACCGCGAAGCGGCTGATCAGACTTACCTTGCCAAGCACCCGGAAGCGGCTGATTTCTACACAACTTACGATGCGTATAAAGTAACCGAAGAAGACAAAAAAGAATACGATCGTTATTTATCGAGCCTGTCGGACGAGGAAAAGAAGATGCTGGGCAGCAATCTCAACTTCTACCAAATTGATTTTAAAAATGTAGGCGGATTGGTGATGCCCATTATCCTGAAATTTGAATTTATTGACGGGACAGAAGAAATACAACGCATTCCTGCCGAAATATGGCGCCGAAACAACGAAGAGGTTTCAAAAGTTTTTATGTTTGGTAAAGAAGTAAAACAAATCACTCTCGATCCGTACCTGGAAACCGCTGATACTGAAATGGATAATAACTACTGGCCTGAAAAGAAACAGCCTACACGTTTTGAAATCTATAAATCGCGATTTGGAAATACCCGTGGCGGAGGAGGTCGTGAGAATCCGATGCAAAAAGCGCAAAAGAAATAAAGAAAACTGTTAGAAATTCAAGGGTGACGCGGTTTCCGAACTGCGTCATTCTTTTGTCGGCGATTCGGAAATCGCCGGGACCCGCAGTAAATTGGAATTTGCAGCCCCTTTATTTCTCGATCCTGATTCGTGCATCTACAGCTAAAATCTCTTTATCGTTTCCCAGTAGAGGATTGATATCGATTTCTTTTATTTCGGTTGCATACCGAAGCAGCCACGACAAACGCACAATTATCTCCGCGTATCTCTTTATGTTGATCCCGGCTTGTTTTCGGTAGCCTTTCAGAATTTTATACGATTTTAAACTCTTGATCATCGAATCGGCTTCGTCCATCGACAGCGGCGCCAGGCCCGAGGCCACATCTTTCATCACCTCGACATAGATTCCTCCCATTCCGCAAAGAATCACATGCCCAAATTTATCTTCGTAAGTGGCCCCCAGGAAAAGTTCGGTTCCCGAAGCCATTTGGGCAATCAACACTCCTTCCGAACCATCGATTTCAAATAAGTGATGGAATTCCTTTCGCACATCAGCAACACTCCTGACATTTAGTACTACTCCCCCAACTTCGGTTTTATGCACTGGCCCGACTACTTTCATTACCACCGGGAAACCGATATTCATAGCTGCCAGAACAGCCTCCGATTCGCTGGTGGCCACCAATTCTTTTACCCGTGGTATTCCTGCTAAATCGAACAGGCGATGAATAACAGACGGTGGCTGATAACCGTCGTTTGTTTCAGCAATAATAGCATGGATTGCAGCCGGGTCGATCGGCACGTCAGGAGTGATATTGAACGAAGCGTTGGGGGTATTCATCACTTTTGTAAGAGCCCGCCCCAGCAAAACCTCATCGGGAAAGTTAACATTGCCAAGCGAGAGGAAATGAGCGACCTCTTCCTTCACGTTTATTATGGAAGGTAATATCGGGTAAATTGGCTTTTTGCACACCTTCATTTTTTCAGAAAGCAGATCGTAAACATCCTGGACAGGGAAAAGTCCGGGGCTTCCATAAATCACAGCCATTCCATCCACATCGAATTCATTTTCACAAGCGTCGATAATTTGGCCAAGCTGTTCTGCGTTCCCGGTCGCCAGAAAATCGATCGGATTTTCAGCCGACGAACCAGGATAAAGTTTCTCAAGTAAAGCAGTCTTTGCGGGTGAATCCTGAAGCGCCGGAATTTTTAGCCCTCCGGTTTCCAATGCATCTGCCAGCATAACTCCTGGGCCTCCGGCATGCGTAATTATCGCCATTTTTTTCCCTCCCAACTCTTTGCTCATAAACACTCCAGCCACTGTGGTTAATTCCTCGCGGCCATAACAACGCACAATTCCTGCCTTGCGGAACAATGCGTCGACTGCGGCATCGGAACTCATTAGCGCCCCGGTATGCGATGATGCCGCGCGGCTTCCTGCCGATGAACTCCCGGCTTTGATAGCTGCAATTTTACATCCTTTATTGATCAGCGAAGTAGCGTGAAACAACAGTTTGTCGGGGTCGTCAATATTTTCGATATAAAGTAATTTGACCCGCGGGCTTGCACCCGGAACATATGATTCATCGAGATAGGCCAGTACGTCTTCCACACCCGTTTGAGCACTGTTTCCGACTGAAAATATATTTGCAAAACGCAATCCCTTTGGAATACCCGATTCGATAATAAAAACCGCAGTTGCACCCGAACCCGAAATAAAATCGCAGCCATCGGGTGCTAATTGCGGAACCGGGGTGGTAAAAACACTCGCGTGATGTGGAGTCATTACCCCAATACAGTTGGGACCGATCAAACAGGCATTGTGTTTGTCCAGAATTTCAACAATTTGCTTTTCCAATTCCTTACCGGCTGCGTCGGTTTCCGAAAAACCTGCCGAAATAATTATAAAAGCTTTTGCATCGTTTTGTTCAACCAGTTTGGTTATCGCGTCGAGACAGAATTTTGCAGGAATGGCCAGCACCGCCAGATCTACCGAAGGTAAGTCCTCAACACTTGCAAAAGATGGAATCCCCTGAATTTTGTCTTCGTTTGGGTTTACGGCATAAAGTTCTCCTTTAAAACCGTGATCGAGAAGGTTTCTGACCATTTTGCCACCGGGTTTCCTGATGTTGTTGGATGCCCCAACTACCACAATACTTTTGGGATGTAACAACTTATCGTTGATCATGTATTTTTCTTTTGCTGATAAAAGTAGACAAAAGGTCGCGAACCATTCCTGATATTTTTCAACATCGGACGTTTAGCAGAATGAAATCTTTACTTTTGCAAAAAAACAAGGATGGCAGAACACAAAGAGCAAAAAATTATGGTGTTTACCGAGCTCGATCAAAACGACCAAGGACTTATCAGACATGGAATTAAGCTGGCTTTTGTGTTTAAAAAAGAACTTTGCCTGGTTTATAATCTGGCCAAACCTAAAAGTAAAAAGGCGCCGCATGCCAAGCAGCAAATAGTGGCTTATGCCAACCTGGTAAAAAAAGAAATTCCAGCACTTCGTGTTTCAACAATGGTGCTTTCTGAACATAGAAGCCTATTGCCCAATGTATTGGCTGAACGCCACGAAGGAATCATCCTGGTTGCCAATGCCCTGAATTTCAGGAAATACACAGCCATGCTCAGCGAAAGTCCGGTACCAATGCTATTTGTTCATCCACAATCGACTATTGACAGTTACAAACAGTTGGTACAAACACTCGATCTGCGAAAAGAAAACAGCGACGCCTCGCTTTGGTGTTCCTATTTCGGGCGCTTTAATACGGCAGAAGTTGTAATAGTAGCTGCCAGCGATAAAACCAAAGAAGCGAAACAAGCCATTGCGAAAAATGTATTGCTCACAAAAAAACTGTACGAGAAATTCAATATCCAGCATAAAGTGTACAAGGGCACAGGGTCCAGTTTTCGTAATGCCTACGAGGCGCTTGAACTCGCGCTGGCTTCCAACTGCGATCTCTTTGTAATGCTTGGGAGTTCGGGGATCACCCCACTCGATTACCTGGTTGGACTACCCGAGCGAAAGATCATGAAACGGGCCGGTAAACTCCCGGTAATGATCATTAACCCAAGGCGCGATAATTATATTTTATGTGATTAAACCCAGATGAGTAACTTTCAGATTAGAATGAATATGTGTGTTTTCAAATGATTTACTACTTTCGTCACTGAAAAATTTGAGCATGAAGAAATCAATTATCCTGTTTTTCATTTTAACAACATTTTTAGCCAGGTCACAAAATCTGGAATACCGGGTACAATTCGAGGGAATTGGCGATAACCGCGAATTCACTCAACCATTTGCCTATCCGCAAACCATTCTGGGAACACGCGGCGCTTTCGAGTTGGGTGTTACATTCGATCAGCATCGTTTAAGAGGCGGACTTAGTCATTTGTTCGAGTTTGGCAGCGATCCGGATGCTCAGAAACCCAAACTAATCTTATACTATCAATTTCTCGACACCGATAAGGAATTTATCTTTGGCGCTTTTCCCCGACGCGATAAAATCGATTTTCCCCTGGCGATGCTTACCGACACTTTGCTGTATTACCGACCGAATATAGAAGGATTTTATGGTAAAATAAACTGGGGCTGGGGACATCAACTCGGATTTGTGGATTGGGTTGGACGTCAGACAGAAATTCAGCGCGAACAATTTATGGCCGGTTCTTCGGGTGAAATCAGTTATAAAAACTTATTTCTTCAAAACTACATCCTGATGTTCCACAACGCGCACGACAAAATGTTAGACCCTGAACAGCACATCAAGGATTATTTTGGGACAGTCATTCAGGGAGGTTTTCGTACGCCTGTGGAGTTCGCGGTGCAGGGCTCGCTGAAAATTGGATTACTCACCTCGCTTTACCGCGAGCGTGGAATTACTGACGGTTTTCTGACATCGAACAGTTTTTTTGCAGAAGCAAATGCGCGTTACAGAAATTTTGGAATCAAATCAGTAATGAACGTTGGAGGCGGACATCAGTTTATATTAGGCGATCCTTATTATCGGGCGAAAAACTACTCGCGTACCGACCTGACGTGGTATTTTATCAACCACGAAAAAGTGAAAGCAAAGTTCAATCTCTCAATGCACATTGTCGATTGGGAAACCCTGGATCAGCAGCAACAACTCTCGATTATTTATGTTTTTGGGGAATA
>WOYV01000048.1 GCA_011620585.1 Draconibacterium sp. | reverse complement strand
CAGTTATCCCTTCTACTAATTTTAATGTTTCCTTTAGTAGGTATTACTCAAAACATTGAAGAGTCGGCTAAAAAAGCTAAAAGCTATGTTTCGTCGGAATACGACAGAAATGCGGTTACACTGGTAGGGCTCGATTTTAAAGAGAACCTGAGCGGCGATGTTTATAAAAAGGTTTCGGCATTAGTTGTTCCCGACAAGTATTACGACAATACTATCGAAGGTAATATTCTGAAACCAGGTGTCAGTCGCGAGAGTGTTTCAAATCAGTTTACAGGACTATATGAAAAGAAGATCCCGCAATGGTTGAACGACAATAAAGTGGGGCAAAAAATACTTTCGGTATGGTTTAACCGTCAGGCCGATGGTAGTTTTAATGTCGAAACTTTAAAGGAGCGTGGTTTATTCAATGCCAACGATAACGATTTCATGATAGCTTCGGCTTCGAAACGTGGTGAATCGGCTTTAATGGATATGGGCATGCAGTTGGTGAACCAGTCGTATGTACTGGTTTTCGATTATACTGACATAATGGACATGACCCAGTATTACGATAAAAATGAAGTACCTGCCGAGAAGCGTGTAATGAATGGTTACCGATCAACGGTGAATTCATACCTGTTCAAACTCGACTTTAGCGATTCGGTAGCCGCCACTTTCTTCCAGAATTATTGGATGGGCGCAAATGACCCAAATGCAGCTGGCAAAAAAGATGCTTTCGAAAATGCAGCTTTCCCCTTTGTTTTTGTTTCGAAACAACATAATGATATTACAAGCACACAATACAACGAAGGACAAACGCTGGCGCCTAAAGTTCAAAAAACCAAGGATGAATTACTTGAGCAACTGGCCAATACAACGCTCGAAGCGGTAACAACCGATATCGAAAACCAAAGACAGGAATTCAGGGTGAAAGCTATGGTTAGTTCGGTACATCCCATTTCTGCAAAAATCGGGAAGAAGGAAGGTCTGAAATTCGATCATCGCTACTTTGTGCTCGAAAATCGTACGCGGAGTAACGGTACACTATACTCAAAAAGGGTGGCCGTGGTAAAATCAATGTCTGTAGCCGATAACCGCGAAGTTACTTCGGGACAGACCGGTGCTTCGAAATTTTACCAGATTGCAGGTGGTACTGTCGATAACTACGGAATGTTCCTTGAACAACACAACGATGTGGGCTTAAACCTCGCATTAGGCTATTCGCTATCGGGTCTCGACGGTTTTAACGCCCGGGCCGAGTATTATATCTCAAAAGCTTTTGGAAGCTTGGTGAAACCCGGTAAATCGGGCAAAGGATTAACTGCCTGGAAAATTTATGCCGAAGGCGGCTACGATCAGAAAAATGATTACACTGTGGGTTCTTTGACTGACGATTTTACTTTCCTGCGCGTAAGTTTTGGAGTAGCTAAGGATTTCTACCCTATCAGCATTTTGCATTGGGGGCCTTTTGTTGGGTACGGTGTGGAAATGATTTCTTTTGGATCAGACGAAATGCAGAATATAGAAATTTCCTCTGATTTTATTGAAGCGGGTGTCCGGGTTGGGGTAAACCTGGCCCATAATATTCAGTTAATGGGGTCAGCCACCTATTATTCTTTGCTCACGTCGGAAATAAAAGATACTGAAACCAATGAGAAAGAAGATTTTGAGTACAAAGATGTCTTTGAAGACCGAATGGGATTGGGTTTAAATGTTGGATTAAGATTTATGTTCTAAAATTAAAATACTATGGCTAAAAAAATAACTTATTTAGGAACAGTTTTGCTGTTAATGTTTTCGCTGGGCATTTCGGCGCAAAGCAGAAAAGAAAAGAAAATGGCAGGCTATTTAATCGGAAACTACGAGGTAGAATGTATGGGGACCGGGATGGACGGAACCCAGTTAATAAAAGTGTGGGGTTATGGTAAAAAGCCCGAAGACGCCGCTTACCAGGCAAAGAAAAATGCGGTACATGCGGTAATATTTAAAGGCATTTCCGGAGGCCAACCCGGTTGTATGATGCGGCCACTGGTGACCAAACCCGGCGCCGAAGTTCAGCATGCCGATTATTTCAATACTTTTTTTGCCAATGGCGGTCATTATCTGAGTTTCGTTTCACAAACCGGCGACGGTACCATGGACCGTATCAAAGTAGATAAAAAGCAATACAAAGTTGGAGTGGTGGTAGCCGTAAAACATGCCGAATTGCGCCGGGAGCTTGAAGCAGCAGGCATCATCCCAAAATTAGGTCAAGGATTTTAAAATGTAAATACGATGAGGAAATTGTTACTGTTTTTTACCGTCATTTTGTTTAGCTTTTCAACTTTCGGGCAGGCTAAAAAACCAATTATTATGGTGGTTCCCAGCGATAACTGGTGTATCAAAAACGGGTACACTCAGATGTACGACGAAATGGGGACACTAAAAACCTTACCCGATTACAAGATGGCCTTACAGAATGAAACCGACTTGCTGATGACCATTAGTAAAATAAATACGATGATGGCAGACCGCGGATTTCCATTGGTAAACCTCGAAACTGCACTCAAGAATATCGAACAGGAAGGTGCCGAAATTGCAATGCTGGGGAGTAAATCCGGAGGATCGGTTGCCGAGAGCCCGATCGATGTTTTGCAACGCACTGCCAATGCCGATATTATTATGCAGTTAACGTATGTCGTCAATCAGAACGGCCCGCAGCGCTCGGTTACTTTTATGTTACAGGGACTGGATGCCTACACCGGAAAACAAATTGCAGGGGCACAGGGAACCGGCACGCCATCGTTCGCCACCGAAACCCCGGTTTTGCTCGAAGAAGCAGTGCTTGCTCATATCGACGACTTCAACTCGCGTTTACAGGATCATTTCAACGACCTGTTTACCAACGGTCGCGAGATTGTTTTTCAGACCCGAATTTGGGACACTTCAATGATCGATTTTGAAGAGGAATTTGATTACAACGGAGAAACGCTTGAATTGGGTGAAATTATTGAAGACTGGGTTTTTGACAATACCGTTCAGGGACGCTACAATACAAGTAATTATACCGAAAATGTGATTCGATTTGATCAGGTCCGTATCCCGCTTTACGACGAACGTGGCCGCGCCAACGACACCCGTCGCTGGATTCGCGATTTGCGTACGATGCTTGGAAAGGCACCTTTTAACCAGGAATGTAAAATTTACACGCGTGGTTTGGGTGAAGTTTGGCTTATCGTTGGTGAAAAATAAAATCAGGAATCATGAAAAAAATATTTTTGATCGCATTGGCATTGATCCCTTTTCTGGGATGGGGACAAAACGACTTAGATAAAGCCGACGATTATGCCCGGTTGAATCTTGATGTTTTTATCCCTGATCAGGTACAGGATATTCCTGACCATGCCAAAAGTCTGATGGTAAATAAACTAACACAAGCTGTTACGGAAAAAGGAATGGGTGGTTCGGGAGTGAGCCCTCGCTTTTTGGTGACTGCCAAAATGGAACAACTTACAAAAGATGTTTCGCCAACTGTTCCACCTGTGGAAACTTACACCTTCGAAATCTATCTGTACATTGTTGATTTTGTGGATAAGAACATCGTTTCTTCTACGTCGTTCACTGCAAAAGGCGCTGGAAGCAACAGCAATAAAGCGTACACAAACGCACTTCGCACACTCAATCTGAAAAACTCGAAAGTGGATAAATTTCTTGACGAGGGTAAAAACAAAATCATAGAATATTACAATTCGCGATGCGATTTTGTAATTGCGCGTGCCAAATGGCTGGCCACTCAAAACCAGTTTGGTGCAGCTTTGAATACGCTTTCATCAATTCCGGAAGTGTGCAAAGACTGCTACATGAAAGCGCTCGACGAGATTGGCCCAATCTACCAGGATTTTATAGATCACGATTGCCAGGTAAGCGTAAATGTAGCCAGCGCAGTTTGGGCTTCGCAACCCAACTCAAATGGCGCTATGGCAGCCGGAGCTGTACTCTCTGCCATCGATCCCGATTCGAAATGTTACACCGAATCGCGGAGCCTCATTGGCAAGATGGAGAAAAAAGTGTTACAGGACGAAAACCGCGACTGGAGCTTTTTCGAAAAAGCCTACGAAGATCAGGTGATGCTCGAATCGCTGCGAATTAAGGCTTTCCGCGATGTGGGGGTGGCGTATGGCGAAAACCAGCAACCTACCTACAACGATATTATGTGGGTCTTCAGGTAATTCTCATAAAATAGAATTCTTATGGTCAAAGCTCTAAATATGCAATTAGGATTACTGGCGTTTTTGCTTTTCTGCATACACGCAGTTCCGGTTTTGGGGCAAAAAGTTTTAAGCGAACAGGAAACCCGATGGGTGAATGAAGCAAATGGACAGCTCCAGGATGCTCTCTCCAATCCTGCCATGAGCCAGGATGAACGAATGCGAATCGTTGAACGAAGTGCCAGGACATTAAAGGAATACGGACAGCCGTCAGCTTTTCCATCAGGGACAATCCCACTTAAAATAACGATGGAGAGTAACTATAACCAAAGTCGTAGGGAGTATGAAGACGCAAATGATCTATACAAGTATTTAAGTACAAAACTTGTCGACCAGCAATTAAAAATTGTAAATACCTTACAGATTGAAGTTGCAGAGGAACAAATTAAAATAATGCTTCCAGGGTTACCTGCACCTTATGAATTGTCGAAAGAGCTGGTATCTACATTCTTTAAATGGGATATTGCTGAAGGCTTTAACCAGGGAACATACGGCGATGCCAAAAGTCTGGCTGCACGGTTTAAGAAACTGGCGGAAACCAAAGAATTGATAAAAGTATTGGAGAGTATGAGGAAAAGCCAGCAAATGTCGGTGCAAAACCTGCACAGCGATTTACAAATGGTTGGGCCGCTTGAAGCTCAATTACGGAAAAAGTATGAAATATCAAGTGCATCAACCAGGGTTATGCAAGGCTACGAGGGGGCAAAATTGAACCTTGGGAGTTCTGGCGGAAAGGTAGCTTCGTCCCCGGTTTTATCTACTGAATTAAAGCAAGTTTCAGGAAATATTAATGAAATAAGTATTTGTGTAAGTGGTAACGGTTTGCTGAATTATTCAGGAATGAGATTGTATGATGGCGATCGCAATAGGCTGATATCCAGCGATTATGTAGTTGGTTTCATGAGCCTCGGCAATCAAAGCTATAACGGCGATTATGCGCAGACAGCGAACTTCTCAGGCAGCGGTGCTTCTTTGGCGTCAGGAAATCTGAATTTTACCTCAAGCTGGCAGGCAAAGGGAGTTTTGCGCGATGAATGTTGTGAGTATGATGCAAAATGTATGGTACAAGTTGAAGGGAAATATTCGGATGGAGTGTTAACCGAATTGAAAATTAAAGAAACTTCAATACATTATGATTACGAAAGCGAAGAAAGCATTCAAATTGTTTATAATCAGGAAAAATGGGTTGAATTGGTAAATATTCCAATAAAGAAATATCCGGAGGAACTAAATCGAAAATTTAATACGAACTACTTGTATTATGCCGAAATAGAGGGAAACGATGTAAAAAACAAAGTAAAAGTGTTACGAGACGAAGTCAGCGTAAAAAGTAGCAGTAAAAATATGGAAAATTCAAGCTGCCAGTTATTACCGCTTAACTGGGAGAGTAAATATGGAAATTATAAGCTCCAGGTTTATTTAGGAAGTTTTAAGAACTTTGAAAGGAATTGGTAATTTAAGCTGTTCTTGAATTTGATAATGAAAGGCTGCCGTTTAAACCGGCAGCCTTTCAAGTTAAAAATCAATTACTTTTAGTAGCGGCCAAATGCATTTATCAGGTCGCCGATTACCCCGCTTACATCTTTTCCGCCGGTTTCCAACGAAATTTCCTGATTTAATCTGCTAATTTCCAATGGATTGGTTTCTTGTGTCCCAATTCGTTTAATTTTGGCGTTCATGTCAGTCCAGTATTTCTTTTGTGCCTGAATCTGTTTGTGTTCGAAACTTCCGGGCGACGCCATTTTCAGATCGGCATCGAGTTTTTTCATCAACATATTGTCTATTTCCTTGGATGTTTCGCGGCATTTGGCCTGAAGTTTTGTAGTGTTGGTCAGCATTTTATTGCCCTCTATTCCTTCCACTTTAACTTTTAATACTTTTCCAACACTTCCGATTTCTTCGGCTGAAAGCGACGTAAAATCAACGTTTTTATCGAGTAATTTGGTAGTCGAAAATGCTTCCTTATGCGCAGATGTTACCAGGTTCATGTCCGATATGGGCGCACTGATTCCAAACATTTTTCGGTAAGTTTCATTCATCGAACCCTGGGCGTCGTTCATAAAGGTTTTAATATCCACCCGGCTTCCATCAGTTTTATAAACAAAGGCAGGTTCTTTTCCCGTGAAGGTATTTACCGGGCCAAGGTCGAGGTCCATGCTGGCGGTTCCTGCACTGGTTGGATTTCGGAATTGTTTAAAATCGATATGATCCATTACATAGCCTTTGTTTTTCAGGCTTTGCACCATGTCGGGTGTCATGTTTCTATAGTTTCTTTGCACATATTTATCGAAAAAAGCGGCCATCTCGGGTTCTGCCTTGTATTTAAATTGCCACTTGGCATAATAATCGCCATTTAATGCAGCGGCATACTGACTGATCTCTTTTTCCAGTTCCTGGATTCGTCCCGGATTTTTTGCGGTAGCATTTCGTAAGGTTTGCAATTCATCTTTCAGCCCTTTCATTGCATTAATTGCCTGTCTGGCTTCCTCGTAATTTTTGGCTGTTCCCATTTTATCCACAGTGGATTTTATTTGTGTTTTCATGTTGAAAGCCGGTTTAAAAAGCCTGCTGTCGCTGCCGAAGATTGCCATGGTGGCGCCGGTAAACTTTTGTACGCCAAACTGAATTCCCATCCCAACCAGGTAACCGGTCCCGGCTTGCTTAATGCCCTCGTAAAACTGACTTTTTGTAGTGGCTCCTTTTTGTTTTCCGGCTTGAATGTAGGCATCGGTAAACTCGGCAATGGCAGCTCCGTTGGGCGACCAAAACATGGCAGCGTTTTTCAGTCCTTCGTAAGGTCCTCCTGAAATCATTCCGGTTGCACCGCCATACAAAGCTCCCAGCGCCTGGGTCCCGTAAATAGTCGCAGCAGCTTCGGCCCCATAAAGCTCGGCCAGCCCCGCTGAGCCAACTCCCATAAACGCGGTACCTGCAACCATAACTGTGGTTTGGGCTATAAACTCGTTTTCGTCGGCTTCCGATTCGGCAACTTTAGCCATTTGGTAATCGAACTCGGCATTGCCCTGAATCTGTTTGTTAAAGGCATTTCGCAATTTAAGTGCATTTTCGTAATCACCCGAAACCACTGCCTTGGCATCGAGGTATTGATCGGCGAGCTCACGCGCTTTTTCACGCTGTTCCTCTGGCAATAAGTTGATTTGCCGATAGATCCGGTCGGCAATCTGGCGGGTAGCATTTACCTTGGCAACATGCACGTGAGTATCGTAAATAAATTTATTGCGGGCATAATCGTCGAAAACCTGCCGGGTGTGAACCAGTTCGCCGGTTTGAAGTGTTTTTACAGCGTCTTCTTCGTTTTGCAGGGTCGACTGAAATCCCATAATTCGCCTGTCAATGTCATTCATCTCAGCAACAATTCTGGATCTTGAGGCAGCATCTTGGGCATTAAACAGATCGGTAGATAAACGGTCGCGAATAGATTGTTCCCGGATAATATTACTGTTGATCGATTCAATAATCTCGCGACGGGATGCAATGGATTCGTCACGCGCCTTTTGTTCGGCGGCAATCGAGTCCTGGCGCGCTTTCTCCGCACTGTTTTCTCCGGTAGGAACCTGGTTTTGAGCATCAAGTTCGGCAATCGCCTGTTTCTTTTGTTTTCCTTTTAGTTCTTCAGCATCCAGGTAGGCTCTCATTTCAGCCCGCATTTCATCGGTAAAAGCTTCGAGCGCTTCGTCCGAAATCATTCCATTAGCAGCGGGCGGATAATTCTTCCATTTATTTCCGTAAGCCCACAACATTGCTCTTTTGTAGAAGAACCCGGCGCTCTGTTTTCGGGCCAGGAAACGTCTGCAGGTATTGCTAAAGGTTTTTCGTTCGTAATAATTTTCCTCGTCTTCGTTACCCGGCGACGATTGTTCGGCCAGCATCAGCATTCTTAAATAAGAGGTTTGTTTAAACTCCGGGATTCTGGGGTAGGAAACCGGGCTGAACTCTCCGTCGCTGGTGGACATGCTTTTGTCGTTGTCGGTCACTACTTCGTCTACCTGGTGAACACGTATTTTATCAAGCCATTCGTATTCCGAATCCATTTTTTCTACCTCGATATCGCTCAGTTCGATAATTTGGTACACATCTTTTCCGTCTCTTTTCACTTTAAGCAAGTGCCTGAAAAGAGGCTCGTACAGTTGTTCGAAACCTTCGGCCTGAACCGAACTGCGTGTATAACCCGCCCAGCATTCGCCAATATCGCCCGATTTGTCCTTTTTGGGCAACATACGTTTGTAGTTTTCGGCTGCAGCGCATTTGGCTTCTATCGGGTTAGGCGGATTTCCGAGCGCTCCGATTTTTTCTGCCAGCGCATTCATTGCTTTCCCGAGCAAAGGGAAGGCCGCACCATACAAACTGGCTTCGTTCATGGCTTTATCCCATGCATCCTGATCGTCCATTTCTATGGCATACCCTGCATCGAGCAACACCATGGTAACTGCCTGAAGATTGCTGACATAAGTTTCGCGGACCGCCAGAAACTGGCTGATTAAAGGATTTAAACGGTTGAGATAGTCAATGATTTCCTGTGTCGGAAAATCGAACAGCGGCGCCCAGATCGCTTCAAATTTCCTGGCTTCATCATCGGGCATGGCCCCGTAAATCAGCCGCATTCCTTCGAAAGCTACTGAAATAGCTGCGTTGTAATTAAATTCTGAAAGCTTATTAAGATCGGGAATGGCGGGAGGAATAACCGCGTCGACTCCCGGAGAAAGTTTGTTACTTGTTACTGATGAAGCTGTTTCCCAAGGTGTTCCCTGCGAAACATCGTTTTTTGGTGAACAGGGGTCGTTTGCGATAAATTTTACCTCCGGAATGTTGCCTTTTGTGATAGGAGCAGAAGCCACATTGTTCAGGTCGGGAAGTTTGACAGATGATGCATCCACTGATTTTGCTTTGCTTCCCGCACTTTGTGTTGGCGAAACAGTTGTTTTAGCCCTTGAATTCCCTCCAACTATATTTTGATTTTGTTGAGTGGCGGTGGTTTCTTTGCCTGTATTTTGCGCCGCGGTTTGTGCACGGGTCTCTTCTTCAACTTCCTGTCCTCCGGGCGTAAGCGAGATCTGTGAAATAAAACGGAGCGCTTCTTCCGGAGGTTCACTTCCGCCACTTTGCTGCACTATTTCGATAGCATACATTTCGGTTCCGACAAGAGAACTCAGAATAAATCGTTGTTGCTCGGTGTTCTTCGATTTAAGTTTTAACAGGTGAACATTCGAAGCACCCAAACACGGATAGGGAGCCGCCTGTTTTTGCTGCTCCATAAATTCCTGATTCTTATAGGCATCCTGCGTAATTTTAAGAATAATCTTGTTGAATTCCTGTTTGCTTTCGCAGAGAGCAGGTTCTTTCGGAATTTTGATTTTTACATTACCCTGGCTGTCGGTAAAAACGAGGTGTGTTCCTCCACTTTCTTCTGCATTGTATGTCCAGTTTTTTTGCGTTGGAACTGTGTACCTGCCAATTTTTTTTTGTTGCGTTGTGCCGGTATTTCCAAAAACCAGGGAAGGGGCAAGTAATCCAAAAATAAGGCTTGCCAGCATTAGAAATCTATTGCGTATTTTCATAAACGGGGAAGTTGATTTTTGTTCTTGAAAGTACAAAGAACAATCGATTCTACCAAGATATGCGCCTGGGTTTAATATACCGTATAATGGATTTAATGAACCGGGTTTTTGGTTGTCATTTTTAATGATATCGGGATGAAACCGGCTTTACGAAAATTAGCGAACTTAAAAATGCTGAGGGTATTAGCAGGGGGATTCTCTTAATTATAGCTTTTTTAAAAGATTATAAACTACAAACTGAAAGTGGCTCGTTTGCTTTTGAATTCGTTTGAAAGGATGCCTTGGTTGTATACAAGATGGCCGTTAACAAAAGTGCTGACAACTTTATGCGAAAATTCCGTGCCTTCAAACGGCGACCAGCCACATTTATATAAAATATTTTCCGGCGAAACCGTCCAATTTATATTTGGATCAATCAGCACAAGGTCGGCAAAATAACCTTCGCGGATGTATCCACGGTCAACCACCCTAAATAGATCAGCCGGGGCATGGCACATTTTCCGGATTACTTTTTCTACTGAAATAAATCCTTTTCGGCTCATTTCGAGCATGGCAACCAGCGAATGCTGAACAAGTGGCCCGCCTGAAGGCGCTTTAAAGTAAGTATTGTTTTTTTCTTCAAGGGTGTGGGGTGCGTGGTCGGTTGCAATTACATCAATTTTGTCCGTCAACAAGGCTTCCCAAAGGGCTTCTTTATCGGAGACACATTTTATCGATGGATTCCATTTTATACGGCTGCCATGGGTAATATAGTCGCGTTCGTCGAACCAAAGGTGATGCACACAAACTTCGGCAGTAATTTTTTTATCGCGTACTTTCCCGGGTTTAAAAAGGCCCATTTCTTTTGCGCTTGAAAGGTGCAAAATGTGGAGCCGGGTGTCAAATTTCGAAGCGAGTTCAACCGCTTTTGACGAGGAAATATAGCAGGCCTCGTCACTGCGGATATGGCAATGACGCGACATGGGAACATTTTCTCCATATCGCTGACGGGCTATTTCAATATTTTTTTGAATAGTGGCTTCGTCTTCGCAATGTGTAGCAACCAGGGTGGGGGCATTTTTAAATATCCCGGAAAGTATTGCATCGTCATCCACCAGCATGTTACCGGTTGATGAACCCATAAAAACCTTGATCCCGCATACTTTTGATGGATCCGTTTTCAAAACTTCATCCAGGTTGTTGTTGGTAGCGCCCATATAAAATGAGTAGTTGGATGCTGAAACTTCTGCCGCCCGGTCGTACTTTTTTTGTAGTTCTTCCTGTGTAACAGTTTGCGGGTTGGTGTTGGGCATTTCCATGTAGGTGGTCACACCGCCCGCAACCGCAGCACGGCTTTCGGTGGAAATGTCGCCTTTATGCGTAAGGCCCGGTTCGCGAAAATGGACCTGGTCGTCGATCACTCCCGGAATCAGCAACAAACCTTCGGCATCGATGATTTCAATATCGTCGGGATCGAAGTTGCCTGGAATTACATTTGGGAATATTCTTTCGATCTTTTCATTGTTAATAAGAACACTGCCCCTGAATTTAAGTTCTTCGTTAACGATTGTTGCATTTTTAATCAGAGTTTTCATTTTCCCGGCATTTTTAGCAAAGTTAATGAATTGCCTGTTGCTTTCATCAGAAAAAGGAAAAAGGCTACACTTGGCAGCCCTGTTTTTTCTGATATTTATGAATTTCGGTTAACGATTTTGGCGTTCTGAGAAGATTAATAGATGAATATGGTCTTGTTCATTATTCAGATTTTCTTTTGTAGCCGATTGATCTTCTTGGTTGTGGGTTATCCTGTTTTTCAATTAGCTCGTCTAAATAATTGAAAACAAGCTCTATGTTTTTGTCTTGGTTGGCTAATCTTTTCTTGATTTCTTCTATTTCGAGCTTTATACTTAGATTGTTGGTTAGGATCTCACGAATCCTTGTAAATATCCGCATGATTTGGATGTTTACTTTGATTGCTTGCTGGCTCCTTAGTACACTTGAAAGCATTGCCACTCCTTGTTCTGTGAACACCATCGGTGGATATCGGGTGCCTCCCCAACTTGAGGTCACAATTTGTGATCTCAAGTTGGCAAACTCTTCTTGCGAAAGTTCAAACATGAAATCAAACGGGAATCTTTCAATATTCCTTTTTACCTGTTGTTTCAAGGCTTTTGTTTCAACCCCGTAAAGTTCAGCCAAATCTTTATCCAGCATCACTTTTTGTTCCCGGATGAAATAAATCTTACTCATAATAATTTCATCAGGTAGCATCAGTTTATCATTCCTTTCTTCCTGCATCGAATTTTTGTCAAGGGTCTATTATGTTATTTCGTATTTCCGAAACCAGCTTCGCATTTTCATTTTCAGGACACCCCAAAGCGCTTCGTTAAAAATACCACCGCTCATTTTTGAAGTGCCTTCTTTACGGTCGGTAAAAACGATAGAAACTTCTTTGATTTTAAACCCGAATTTATGAGCGGTAAATTTCATTTCAATCTGGAACCCGTAACCAATCAATTTGATCTTTTCAAAATCGATGGTTTCCAGCACTTTTCGGCGGTAGCAAACAAAACCGGCTGTTGTGTCGCGCACGTCCATTCCGGTAACAATACGTACGTACATCGAGGCAAAATACGACATCAATACTCTTCCCAGTGGCCAGTTTACCACGTTTATCCCGGTAATATACCGCGAACCGACTGCAACGTCGGCACCGTTTTCAATGGCATCAAAAAGCAGCAGTAAATCATCGGGGTTATGGGAAAAATCGCAATCCATTTCACAAACTGCTTTATAGTCGCGCTCAAGCGCCCATTTAAATCCGGCGATGTATGCCGTTCCAAGCCCGAGCTTTCCTTTACGCTCAAGAATGTGCAAGGTGTCCGGGAATTCTTTCATCAAGCGTTTAACGATTTCCGCCGTTCCATCGGGCGAATTGTCTTCCACAATCAGCAGGTGAAAAGGCCTTTCGAGAGAAAATACTTTGCGGATCATTTTCTCCACATTTTCTTTCTCGTTGTATGTTGGAATGATTACAAGATTTTTCGACACAGTATTTTGTTTAAAATTGAGTAGCGAATTTACAATATTTTGGCTGTATTCTGCAAGGGTACCTGTTTTTCAGGCTTGCGATTATCTTTTGTGTCAGTTCCCCTCCCGGACAGGATAAGTAAAATTACGTGAGCGGCTGCCAAATGTATTCGCTTTATCTGAAAAGGAGAAGAACAGCATGGCATTAAAGGTGTGCACTATGAAAGACAAACCCGAAAGTCAATTGAATTCACCTGAATTTAATTAAATTGCGATGCCAAAATCTGCTATGCCATGATACAACATTCGGAAACGCTGCATCATCTGACCCCGGCCAGCCAGGCTTATACCGAGGTGTTGAAAGACTTCGACCCAATTTCGCTTGAAGAAATGGACACGGTGAAAATGTTGAATCGTTTCGATTCAAAATTCATATTGAACAAGGATATTTTGAAAAAAGTGCTGGAAGCTGTCAGTCATGATTATTTTGTGCTGGAAACTGCTGGCACCCGGGTTCAATCATACAATACCATTTATTTCGATACGCCCGACGATCGTTTCTACATGGAACACCACAATGGACGTTCTACCAGAATGAAACTTCGAAAAAGAGAATATGTCGATTCGGGCATTGTTTTTCTTGAAATAAAAAAGAAAGACAACAAAGGGTTGACGAGCAAGGAAAGGATGGAAGTTCCCTGTCTGGAGAATGGACTTTCGGAAGCAGAAACCCATTTTGTAAAAAGCCACGCCAAACTGAACGGTGTGAAACTGGAATCCAAGTTTGGTAGCCGGTTTAAGCGGATTACACTTGTTAGTAAAAATTTTGATGAACGTTGCACTATTGATATCGAGCTTCATTTTCACTCGTACTCAGCCGACAAAAGCGATATGAACGAGTTGGTAGTTGCTGAACTGAAACAGAAAAGGCAATATTTGAGATCGAAACTGGCGCAGGTATTTAAAGAATATAAAGCGCCCAGGCAACCGTTCAGTAAGTATTGTTTTGGTCGGGCAATCAACGAGATCGATCTGAAAAGTAATGTTTTCAAGTCCGGGATCCGACAGATCAAAAATCAAATCAACTTTCTGGATAAGAATACAGAAAGCAAAGAATAAGTCATATCCTATGTTTAAAGAATTTATAAATCAATATCCGGGATCATTGGTGCAATCGCTCAACATTGAGTTCATCAACGTGGAGGATTTTCTCCAACTGGTAATCCGTTTTGGTTTTCATTTGCTGGTGACTTTTGTGGTGGTATATTTAGTTTATGCCAAAAATAGTCGCCGTAAGGATTTTTATTTCAGTTACTTTGCTATTTCGGTAACCATTTTTACCTTGTGTTTCCTGCTCGACAATGTAAAAATTGAATTGGGTTTCGCAATCGGATTATTTGCCATATTTGGCATCATCCGTTACCGTACCGACACAATCCCAATCAAGGAAATGACCTATTTGTTTGTGATTATTGCCATCTCGGTGGTTAATGCCCTTTCGGGCAAAAAGGTAAGCTTCATGGAACTTTTATTTACCAATGTGGCCATTGTTGCTACCATGTGGATTTTAGAAAAGATTTTGATGCTACGGCAGGAAGCATCGCTGAATATTACCTATGAAAGGATAGAAAACATCCACTTGATGAATAAAACCGAACTAAAGGAGGATATCGAAAAAAGAATTGGTATAAAAGTGAAACGCATCGAGATTGTGGAAATTAATTTTATGCGTGATACTGCCCGAATCAAAGTCTTCCACGACATTAATGAATCAAACTCAAAAAACGCTTAACGTTTTAAGAATGCATACAAAAAGACTCTTTACCGTAGTTGGCATTCTGCTATTTGTGTGTAATGCAGCTAATGCACAACGCACCTGGTTCGAATTCGAAATTTCAAAATCTTTGGGAGAGAAGTTTGAGATTGCGCTGGCTCCCGAGATCCGTTTTAAGGAAGATTTTGAGCTTCACGAATATTTTTTCGAACCTAAAATCGAATACAAATTCAACACGTATTTTGCATTAGGCGCCAACTATCGTTTTGGAAACAACCCGGATAAAGAAGGAAATGCCCAATGGTTTGGCAGATACGCACTGGAAGGAAAAACCGGTTACGATTTCAAAAACCTTGAGTTTGGTTTTCGCCTGAGGTACACTAATTTCGACGATTTTGGCGGCGATAAAGAAGAGCGAACCAATTATCTGCGTTTTAAATTTCAACTGCAATACGATATCAAAAAAATCGATCTGAAACCTTATGTGGCTTACGAACTTTATCGTAATCTGACTGAAGGTGAGTTTACCAAGGCCCGATGGGAAGCAGGACTGGAATATAAACTAAACAAACACCATCGGGTAGGAGCTTATTACCGTTTGAACGATTACCTGGTTAGCGACGATGATAATGTCAAAATTGTCGGGCTATCGTATAAGTATAAAATATAAACAACAAGAGTGGGATGTTTCGCTTGAGCCGAATGCCCAAACACCCATGCAACTCCCTTTCCTAACTTTTTGCAGCCTTTGTTTTTAAAAAACCAGATGAGGTGTTTTGCGATACAACAATAAAAGTATAATATTGAAAATTCTGTTGCTTAAACCATGAAAAAGAAAATGATAGTGCGGGTTAATTTAAATGATTGGGATCATTGCCAGGCGCTCATTCGTTTAATGAACGATTACATGCAGGATGAAATGGGGATTGGTGAGTCGATGCCAAAAGAACTCGGTGCGCAAATTATCGCAGGACTAAAAAGACATGATGCTTATTTGGGCTTTTTTGTTTGTATTGAAAATGAATACGTCGCGCTGGCTAATTGTAACCTGAATTATTCGACATGGAAAGCAAAGCCACTAATTAATATTCACGATTTTATTGTATCACCTGCGCATCGGCAAAAAGGTGTAGGATTGTTTCTTCTAAAATTCATCGAAGAATTTGCAGTAGAAAAAGGTTATTGCAGGATCAATCTTGAGGTGAGGCAAGATAACCACAAGGCACAACAGCTATACCGGAAGGCTGGTTTTAAAGAGTGTGACCCATCCAATTATTTCTGGGAAAAACAGATAGAATGAACGTAGTAAAATTCAGCATAGAATTTGAAAGGATTTACAAAATTGGATTTGTATTGGCCTTAATTTTTCTGGTTTTTGGATGCAAATCGCATGTAAAGAAAGAACAAAATTCCTTGTTGGTGTATTGTGCCGCCAGTTTAACGGATGTTGTTACCGAATTGAAAAATGATTTTGAAGAGGAAACCGGCGCCTCATTAAAGTTAAGCTTTGCTTCGTCGGGTACTTTGGCGCGACAAATCGAAAATGGCGCCGATCCTGCTTTGTATATTTCAGCCAATAAAAAATGGTTCGACTACCTTGAAGAAAAGTCCTTGCTGGTCCCGGGAACAGGAAAAGAAATTGCAGGAAACAGAATGGTGCTGGTAGCTCCAACGCAAAGTGATCTTGACGCTTTCCCATTTTCCGTAGAAATGGATCTGCCTAAAACGATAAAAGGCAAACTTGCAATTGGCGATCCTCAACACGTTCCCGCGGGTATTTATGCCATGCAAATCATTGAGCGACTGGGCTGGAAATCGAAATTGGAACCCAAATTGCTTACTACAGTTGATGTGCGCTCGGCTTTAATGTTGGTTGAACTCGGAGAAGCTGATGCCGGTATCGTTTATAAAACCGATGCATTAAAATCGGATAAAGTGAAAATAATAACCGAATTCCCTGGTTCGCTACACGATGATGTAGATTATTATATGGCGCTGGTAAAAGGCGCCGGCAACAACTTGTCGAATGAGTTGTATAATTATATATGCTCTGACAGGGCACGGATAATCTGGGAGAAATATGGTTTTGAAAAGTAACAGATTTGATTGAACTATTTACATACTCAACAGCCGAGATGCAGGCCATTCAGTTATCGCTGAAGGTTGCAGTTTTATGTACCATATTTATTATGCCGGTTGCACTTTATATTGGATGGTTGCTTGCACGGAAAAATTTCTTCGGAAAAGCTTTTATTGAAGGTTTTTTACATTTACCGCTCGTTCTTCCTCCGGTAACCACGGGGTACATTTTACTCCTACTTTTGGGAAGAAACGGATGGATCGGATCATTCTTTTATGAGCGCTGGGGAATCCAGATTGCCTTTTCTTTTCCCGCAGCAGTAATCGCTGCCATTGTAGTATCATTCCCTTTGGTTACACGTTCCATTCGATTAAGTATCGAATTGGTAGATAAAAATTATGAAGCAGCAGCACGTACTTTAGGCGCATCAAACCTGCGGGTTTTCTTAACGATTACTTTACCGCTGGCTTTACCCGGAGTTTTAAGTGGAGCCATACTCGCATTTGCCAGGAGTTTAGGCGAATTTGGCGCGACAATTTCCTTCGCCGGAAATATAGAAGGCGAAACGCAGACCTTACCGTTGGCTATTTTTTCGAGCATGCAGGTTCCCGGGCAAGAGTCGTCGACCTTAAAACTGGTAGTGGTATCTGTTATCTTATCTTTATTCGCAATGATCGGAGCCGAGTATTTAAACCGAAAGATATTAAAGAAAAGAACATGAGCGGGATACTGACATTCGACATAAAATTACAAAGGAAGGGGTTTGTCCTGGATGTTCAGGCCGAAATTCAGAAAGGGATCACCGGTATTTATGGTCCTTCAGGTCATGGGAAAAGCACTTTGCTGAATGCCATTGCCGGATTGGTGCACCCCGATTCAGGTTATGTTAAAATTGCAAACGATATTGTTTACGATTCAAAAAATCACGTCAATATTTCGGTTCAAAAACGAAAAGTAGGCTATGTTTTTCAGGATATCCGGCTTTTCCCGCATTTAAGTATTGAGAAAAATTTAAAATACGGAACAGACAGAAATCCTTCAGCCACGATAGAATTCGAAGAGTTGGTGGATGTTCTCCAGGTACGTAGCTTGTTAAATAAACGCCCATCTGAATGTTCGGGTGGCGAAAAACAAAGGATATCTATCGGACGTGCATTGCTGAGTGGAGCAAGAATATTAATGATGGACGAACCTTTTTCGGCTGTGGATATAAACCTTCGAAACAGTATAATACCATTTCTTAAAGCAATTAGTCAGCGTTTTCATGTCCCGATGCTTGTTGTGAGTCACGATTTGCCCGATTTGCTAAGTCTAACCAGCGATCTTCTCCTGTTAAAAGAAGGAAAGGTGAAGGCGCTTGGACGTTTCCATGACCTGATACTTGACGAAACTAACCTCGACATGATGAAAGGAGCAGGCTTGTACAATGTTTTCGATCTATCTGTTTTTGCCATGCTCCCGGGAAAGGATATGGTATTGCTTCGAGGCCATTCAAATAACTTTCAAGTGCAGGCGCTGCTGCAAACTTTCCAGGAAAAGGTTGAAATAAATTCCACGGTTAAGGTACTTATTCGGCCCGAAGATATTTCTATTGCCAGGCAACCTGTTGATCATATTTCGCTTCGGAATCAGTTGCAGGGAACTATTGAAAAGATTTTTACCCGCGACGGTTTATCTTTTTGTTTGGTTGATGCTGGCGAGAAAGTTCTGGTTGAGATAACCGAGGCCTCAAGAAAAAATATGGAACTTGAGCCGGGAAAAACTGTCTTTTGTCTGTTTAAATCCGCGGCACTTAAGATTTGTTAAAAAAATGTTTCTTCGTTATTCTTCTGATCATCAAATGTTTGATTTATTTCCGGTAAAATTCCCGTATTATTTCTGATGGGAAAGTTTGGAAAGCATTAAACCTTGATTACTTTTGCCGCCGCTTAAACAGCAACACGTTCATAGAGGGATTGAATAAACAGAACATGCAAATTGAAACATCTGCCGTTTGATAACATTAGTGTTTACGATTTGTCGAACGGTATAAAAAATATTTCAAAAAATGTCCTTAAAATTTGGAATATAAAAAATGATGTCTACCTTTGCAGCCGCTTTGAGAAAAAGCGATGTTCTAATAACGACTTAGTAAGCACCGAATGATAGTAATAATGGGCAATACAGAACATTTTACTTGATGAAATGCAAAAAGTAAAAATCGAAAATAATTTTCAAAATATTTTTGCAGAATAGAAAAGATGCTTACCTTTGTCGCCCCGAA
>WOYV01000080.1 GCA_011620585.1 Draconibacterium sp. | reverse complement strand
TGGGATGGCCGTAAAGATGGTTTCTCTGCCCTGGTCAACTACCACCAGCTCACCAAAGAAAACCTCTCGAAGCTTATTTACACCTACCTGGGCGACTGGATTCGCATGTGCGAAGCCAAAAAGAAAGCCGGTGAAAGTGGCGCCGAAGGTCTGCTCAGCGCAGCCCTCAAGCTAAAAGAAAACCTGGAACTCATCCTCGAAGGCGAACAGCCCTACGACATTTTTGTGCGCTGGAAACCGCTCGGGCAGCAACCAATTGGTTGGGAACCGGATTTAAACGATGGGGTGCGGCTCAACATTCGTCCATTTGTTTCGGCCGGTGTCCTCCGCAGCAAGTTCAACATCAAATGGGGTATCGACCGTGGTAAAAACCCTGCTGGTTCTCCCTGGGGCGAAATCCGCGATAACGACAGGCATTTGAGTTTGGAAGAAAAGAAAGCAACACGAGAAAATAAATAGCCCCGGATTGAATTGAATAGCCTCCGGATTTATCTGGAGGTAAGAAAAAAAATCAAGCATTATGGAAGAAAATATAAACACGGATAAAAAATCGCTGAAGTTCCTGAAAGGTAAAAATACCGATTGGGACGAATTGGCAAAAGACTGTGTGAGTTTTGCCAATGCTCAGGGTGGGTCTATCTATATCGGAATTGAAGACAAGGAGAGCCAGCCTCCGGCAAACCAGAAATTAACTGACCGCAATTTGCCCGACCTGATACAGAAAAATATAGCACAGCGCACAGTAAATGTGGCGGTTGCCGTTACCATTGAAGTTGCCGAAAACGAATCTGAATTTCTGAAAGTTCAGGTGTTTCGCAACGCTCAAACCATTGCCTGCACCACCGACGGAAAGTATTACATTCGTGTTCACGATGAGTGCAAGCCCATTCCTCCCGACGAAATGGCCAGGTTGGCTGCCGATAAAAATGCTTTTGTATGGGAAGAGCAAATCACTAAACGAATTCCCGCCTCACAATATGACGAACAAAAACGCAGAACATTTCTGGTTGATGTTCGAAATTCAAAAAGGGTCAGTTCATTTATAAAGGAGATGAGCGATGACGAAATTTTGGACTTTTATTTCTTTCAAAAAAATGGGTATCTCACAAACCTGGGTATTCTGTGGATAGGCAAAAGAAACGACAGGGCTTCTTTATTGTATCCACCTGCCATACAAATAATCCGCTACGACGACAAAGATGAAAAAATATGGAAATTATTGCTCGACGATTATTTTTCGAATCCCAAGGAGCTTTTGGAGCGGGTGCTGAACGATGTTCCCGATTGGCAGGAGAGCATTGAAATATCAGAAGGTATGTTCCGAAAAAACATTCCATTCTTTCCTATCGAAGTGGTGCGCGAATTAGTGGTAAACGCTTTGGTTCACCGCACATACACTACAAGAGGCGACATTTTTATAAATATTTTCCCCGACCGTTTGGAGATTCATAGTCCGGGCAGACTTCCTTATGGCGTAACCCCAAAAAATATTCTGAATCAATCAATCAGACGAAACGAGCATATATCAAAAGCGTTTTACGACCTTGGCTTAATGGAAAGAGAAGGTAGTGGATACGATTTGGTTTACGCCCTCTTACTGGGTAGTGGCAAGCCTTTGCCAATTGTAAAGGAAACAGATGAAAGAGTTACCGTAATAGTAAAAAAACAATTTGTAAGTAAAGAGGTGGTTCGCTTAATGGATAAAGCCAGCACTGAATTTTCGTTGAAGCAGAAAGAACTTATTTCATTAGGTTTATTGGCTCAGCAACAATCATATACCGCAGTCGAAATTTCAGGCATTCTCAATCAGAATGAAGAAACAGGGCTTAGAAACTGGTTGGGCAGATTGGTTGAATTTGAATTAATTATCAAAACTGGCAAAGGCAAAGGCACTCAATATGCTGTTAATCCCGAGTTTATACGAAAAATAAATTTTAAAGGTAAAACCAACCTTAAAAATATTGAGGATTATCGGTTGGAAGAACTGATTTATAAAGATTTAAAAGCATATCCAAACAGTGGTTTTAGCGATATACATAGTCGTATCGGTCTGGAAATCAATAAGCATAAAGTGCGTAGAATCCTTAAAAAGATGGTTGATAATCATGCTTTAAAATCAGTTGGTATTAATCGCTGGGCGAAATATTCTATTGCGTAAAACTTGTTAGAAAAACAATAAATGCTCAATAGAATGCTCAATAGAAATAAGAATAGTGTACTCTGTTAAAAAACAAAACAAGCAGAAAAACGAAAAAATGACTATCTACGATAAAGTTTTAAAAGCCTTGCACCAGGCTGAAAATCACAACAGCCAAATTATGGTCAAGCCCGAGGTCATTCTTTGGCCAGACCCGGAAAAGCAATGGGCCGAAGTAATGGCCATCCTTCAGGAGGCTTTGCCCCAATTGCTGATTTATGGCGATTACGAACCGGCTAAGAAACAAGGGCCTGCCATTTGGCTGAAGTGTATGGTAACAAAAAACTTACCCGAAGCCGATTGGGACAGTAACGTTACCCCAATAATTTACTTGCCGGGAGTTTCCAAACAGGATTTACGCAATGTTGAAAATGCGGTGTTTAATTTCCAACCTCTGTTGGAATACCAGTACACCGGAACTACTTTTTTGCAGGAAAACGGCCGCGAATGGACCGTGCTGGCCTTCCTCGAAAACCTGGAACAAGGGCTGGGTTTGAAAGTGGTAAAAGATGCGGCAACCAAAGATGCCCTGGTAAAAACGCTTCCATCGATTATTCAATCAACCGATGTTTTCTATGGCAAATCAATGGTAGATGCCAACTTTCTGAATAGCCAGATTTTCCCCGACCTCATCCCCGGAATATTGAAGTGGATGTGTAGAGGCGGTCGTTACCTCAATAGTCTCACGCCCGGCAAAAAGGAAGTGTTTTTTAACCTATGCCGTTCAGAATACGATTTCGAACCCGACGAAAAAAACATAAAAGCCATTGCCGAAAAACTCGGCAGCAAAAAAAATAATTGGAAATACGTCTGGCAGATGTACGAAACAGCTCCTTCGAAGTACCCCGAAATTGAGGAACTGTTGCGCTTGGCTAAACCCACCGACCTGGGAACCGGCATTTTTGCTTTACCCGAGGAAACCTGGCCCCAGGTGAATGAACAAAAAGAGGACGAGTTGCGAAATGGGCTAACCAAAGCCGCTAAATTGGCTGCTCCTGAGGCAATCGAAAAATTGCAGAAACTCGAAGCAGAACATGCTAAGCGACGTACTTGGGTATGGGCCGAATTGGGTAAATCGCCTTTGGCTTTTGCTTTGCAACATTTGGCAAACATGGCTCAAGAAATCAATATTGCCCCGGATACCTATTCCGTTCAAAGTTTAAAAGATTGGTACACGGGTAAAGGATTTAAGGTTGACCAATCGATGCGCAGGGCTTTGGCAGTCGTAAAAAGCGAGAAAGACAAAAACACAATTAAGGCAATAATTAAACTGCTCTATCAACCCTGGCTCGAAAACCTGGCGCTTAAAATGCAAAAGTTGGTGGAAACCAATGCTGCCATCTTTACAAGTCAGCAGGCAACCGATGAATCCGAATCATTTGTATTGTTTGTCGATGCTTTCCGGTTTGAACTGGCCGAAGAATTTAAACAGCGTCTCACAAAACATAAATACAAAGTTGAACTCAATGCGGCATGGTGCGCCATTCCTTCACTAACTCCAACAGCTAAACCGGCAACTTCGCCCCTGGCGACATCCGTATCCACCGAAAGTGAAATAACCGATTTCCGACCAAAATTAAAGACAGGAAAGGACTTGTTGACCCCGGCATTTCGTGAAGAACTTGCAAATAAAGGCTTCGAAGCCATTTCCTCGCTCTCTGCCATTAACCCGATTAAAAAACAATGGATGGAAATTGGTGATACGGATACCAAAGGTCACGAAGAGCAGGTCGAAATGGTAAAACGTTTGGATGAAATACAAGAGCAGGTATTGGAAATAATTGAAGCAGCGTTTGATAAAGGTATTGAACGAATTAAAATAGTAACTGACCACGGGTGGTTATTGCTTCCGGGTGGTTTACCCAAAGAGCAATTGAATGCTGGATTAACCGAAACCCGTTGGGGACGATGTGCTCTGATTAAAGAAGGGGCCTCATCCGAATTACTGCATCTACCCTGGCGATGGAATCCTTCCATTTACATTGCGTATGCTCCGGGTATTCATTTCTTTAAGGCGAATGTAGAATATGCCCACGGTGGAATCTCATTGCAGGAATGTTTGGTTCCCGTTATGCTGATTGAAAGTCCGGGTGTAAAGAAAATAAAGGCGACGATTGATGAAATTAAATGGGTCAACTTAAAGTGTAGGGTGCAAACTTCTGAAATTCCCGATGGATACCTGGTGGACATCCGCACAAGATATAACGATGAAAAAAGCTCTATTGTACTTCCACCAAAACGCGTAGTGACAAATAACACCATCGCGCTTTTTGTGGATGACGATGCTGAAGCACAGGCAGCAACAGTGGTTTTAATGGATGAAAATGGAGTGATTTTAGATAAAAAAGCAACAACCGTTGGCGATTAAACACAGATATCATGGAATTAGACAAAACAGATAAAATAGCAGCGGAAGCCTTCGAAGGCTTTATTGTTAGAAAAGATTTACTGGAACAGTTTCGTAAAACATATCCAATTCCAACCTATGTAATCGAATTTCTACTCGGTAGGTATTGTGCCACTGTTGATGAGGAGGAAATTCAGCAGGGATTGGAAATAGTCAAACGTCAACTTCAGGATAGAACAGTCCGACCCGGCGAAGAAGAGTATTTTAAATCTAAAGCCAGGGAAAAGGGAGTCGTAAAACTCATCGATATTATTACAGCCCGGTTGGATACAGCTACAGATAGCTATGTGGCTTATTTGCCAAGCCTCCAACTGAATAAAGTTCGGATTTCATCGGAAATGGTTAATGCAAACGACCGGATGTTAACCGGTGGTTTCTATGCGGAAATCGATTTGGAATATGATTCGGCCATAGCCCAGGAAAGCAACGGGCGTCCCTTTGGGGTAAGGACTTTGCGTCCGATACAGCTTTCGCAAAGAAATGTATTGGAGCAGTTGTACAAAGGCAGAGAATATTATGCATTGGATGAATGGAAAGATTTTCTGATTCGCAGTATTGGAATGGAGCCGGATACCCTTACAGAAAAGGCAAAAAATGTGATTTTTGTTCGGATGGTCCCATTTGTGGAACGCAACTATAACCTCATCGAATTAGGGCCTCGTGGAACAGGAAAATCTCACCTATACCAGCAAATTTCACCTTATTCTCACCTGGTTTCAGGGGGTAAAGCTACTGTTGCTAAAATGTTTGTAAACATGGGTAATGGAGAACGTGGTTTGGTATGCAAATATGATGTGGTTTGTTTTGATGAAGTTTCCGGTATTTCCTTTGACCAGAAAGATGGTGTCAACATCATGAAGGGATACATGGAAAGCGGTGAGTTTAGCCGCGGAAAAGAACCAATTCGCGCCGATGGTGGAATCGTAATGGTGGGTAACTTCGATGTGGATGTGGAACACCAGCAACGAGTTAGCCACTTGTTTGGCCCAATGCCAAAAGAAATGCGCTACGATACAGCTTTTATGGACAGAATACATGCTTATGTGCCAGGTTGGGATTTCCCAAAATTAAATAAGAGCTTCTTTACAAACCATTTTGGATTGGTGAGCGATTTTCTGGCTGAATGCTGGACCCGTTTGCGTGACGTAAACCGAATCACTGCGGTGTTGCCGCGAATCGACTATGGTGGTGCATTAAGTGGTCGCGATACCACAGCGGTAAATAAAACGATTAATGGTTTGCTCAAATTGATGCAACCCAACTCCGAAGCGCCTGTTTCTGACGAACTGCTGGAATGGGCGGTTAAAATAGCTTTGGAATATCGCCGTCGCGTTAAAGAACAGCAAAAACGAGTAGGCTCAGCCGAGTTCAGAAATACACACTTTAGTTATCGCATTGGCGAAGATGGCGTGGAAACTTTTGTTACAACACCGGAATTACACAGTGAAAATACGATTACCGAAGACCCTTTACCTCCCGGTCAGATTTGGACATTGAATACGGGCAGTCAGGAGGAACCAGCTGGTCTTTATAAATTGGAAATTAACTCAGGTCCCGGTGCAGGTGTTAAAATATTGAATCGTCCGGCTCCCGCTCCATTCCAGGAAAGCGTCCGTTACGCCGAACAAAATCTTTACAGTAAAAGCCGCGAATTATTGGGTGACAGAGACCCACGTTCGCATGAGTTTTCAATACAGCTACGAGCTTTTGATGCTGCAAAAAGCGGAAGCGGAGTTGGAATGGCAGTGCTTGTAGGTTTATGTAGTTCCATGCTCGAAAAACACATTAAAGGAGGATTGGTCATAATAGGGCAGTTAAACCTAGGCGGCTCACTTGATTTAGTGTACGATGCAGTTAGTCTCGCTGAAATTGCTGTCGAAAAGGGAGCTACTACCTTGCTTATACCCCTTAATGCCCGCAAACAACTGAATGAATTATCCGACGACATGATTACCAAAATCAATATCCAGTTTTACACAGATTTAAAAGATTGTCTGGTGAAAGCCTTGATGGAATAATTGAAGCATTGTTTTTTAAACATCATTTCAAGAAGATTTATTTTGTATTTGGTTTACAAATTTATATATTTGCATCAAAATGTAAACCAATTTAAAGTGTAACTATGAAGGAGATTTTTAGCAAAAGACTTAAAAGTGCCCGCGTTTTGGCGTCCCTTTCTCAAGACCAATTAGTGGAGAAAATGGGGAATGTAGTGTCTAAAAATGCTATCTCCAAATACGAAAAAGGCGAAATGATGGCAGACAGTACTGTTCTGCTTGCATTATCAAAAGCATTAAATGTAAAACCCGATTATTTTTTCCGTCCGTTTACTGTAGAAATAGAAAAGGTAGAATTTCGCAAAAAACAAAGACTATCAGTTAAAGACGTAAATGCCATTAAACAAACCGTCACCGATTTTGTGGAGCGTTATATAGAAGTAGAACAATTTTTAAATATTGCATCCACTTTTGTAAATCCTATCAAAGCATTGGTTGTTTCTTCAATAAAAGAAATTGATAAAGCAGCTTTACAGGTTCGCGCTGAATGGAAAATCGGTTTAAATGCTTTACCTAATGTAATAGACCTTTTAGAAGATAATGAGATAAAAGTTATTGAAGTGGATGCACCCGATGAGTTCGATGGCTTTTCTGGTTGGGCAGATGGTAAAATCCCCATAATTGTTATAAATAAAAACTACAATGTAGAGCGTAAGCGCTTAACTGCCTTACACGAGTTAGGGCATTTAATACTTAACCTTAACGATACTATTTCCAATAAAGAAAAAGAAAGGTTTTGTTTCCAGTTTGCCGGTGCAATGCTTATTCCGGAACCTACTTTTAAATCAGAAATTGGAGATATTCGTTCGCACTTTTCCATACCCGAATTGGTTGCAATAAAAGAAACCTACGGTATTTCTATACAGGCAATTATGGCAAGGGCAAAGGATTTAGGTGTAATTAACGAATCGCAATTTATTTCTTTCCGTAAGTGGATTAGCCGCAACCGAACCGAAGAAGGTTTAGGCTCATACAAGGGAATGGAACAAGCATTTCGTTTTAAGCAATTAATATACAGGGCAGCAGCCGAGGAAGTAATTTCGTTGAGCAAAGCAGCCAATTTGTCTAACCAGAAATTAGCCGAATTTCGCAAAGAATTTGTAGCCTTGTGAAAATAATTGTCAACGATGCAAACATATTAATCGACCTGGTAGACTTAAAAATCCTACCCTACTTTTTTCAGCTTGAATTTGAGTTTCATACAACTGCTATTATTCTTGACGAACTCTTCGAAATGCAGAAAGAAGCCTTGTTTCCTTATATTGAAACAGGCAGTTTAATTGTTGACGACATTTCCGACGAAGATTTAATTGAAATTTTTTTGATTAGGGCAACAAAGCCCAATCTGTCAGAGCAGGATTGTTCAGCCTTTTATCAGGCACAAAAAGACAAAGCAGCCCTTATTACAAGTGATAATACGCTCAGGAAGTTTGCTCAGGCAAATAACCTGGAAGTTCACGGGCATTTATGGGTATTCGATAATTTAGTAAATAATGAAATCTTAACAGGTATTACTGCCATTAAGAAACTGGAAGAGTTATGCAATGTTGTAAATCCCAAATTGGGTTTACCAAAGAATGAATGCCAAAAGAGAATTAAGTTATGGAATAAATAATATGTAAACCAATGCAAGAACAGAATCTATTTTTTAATATACTCACGTTCGAATTTCCCTCAGAAAATCAAACGTTTTATTTCACAAAAGATGATAATGGCAAAGGCCACAAAATCCACAAAACTCTTTTCCCAAAGGAGATAGATTCTATATTCCCCGGCATTAGTAACAACGGCACCGATTTTATTTACACCACTTTTTCTGGCGAAAAGGAGGGTTTCAAACCAATTGAAATCAACTTCTCAGAAGAAAATGAAGACCTGATAAAAAGATACTACAACCGCCAAATCAATTATTATTTTAGCCGGATAAAAGAAAAGATTGTTAAGGTTGGGTTCATCAAAGAAAACCAAGTCTGGATTCACTCAAAACAATTTTCAACGGCACAGTTTGATGTTTACCTGAAATTCTCGCTAAAAGTAAAACTGAAAACAGTCAGTAAATATCCTGAATTGTTGCTTTCCTACGATGGCATGTCTAAAATCTTAAAAGAATCGGTGGCAGAACTCATTGACCAGGTTTCACCTACTAATTTTAAATGGGTGTTAAAAGGGAAGACGTTAAGAAAATGGGACTGGCTGGAAGAAGATGAGGAAATACCGGATTACACGAAGTACTACCCTGTTTTAAACAAAAAACTGGAACGGGTTTTAAACATTCCGGCTGAAGCGCCACCCCGGGATAACCGCTATCCAAAGTACCATAAATATATCAACACATTTTACAAAAGGTATTTAACCAACCCTGAATTTATTGAATTTTGTCCGCTTCATTCCGATGGATTTTTGGATGTAGGTTCAGCAAGAATCAATACCACAACCAAAGAAAGCAACCTCTTGGTTTTTGGTCAAAACCAAACCGGTATTGTGCCCAAATATTGTCTGAGAGATTTAAAGCCATACAAAGGAAGCCCATATAAAACCGTACACCTATTCTATATCTTTCATGAGGATGATTTTCAGGAAACCGTCAAGATAAACGAAAGTTTCACCGATGGTTTTAAATGGTTTAAAGGATTGCTGAAATATGCAAACATACTGTTTCATACTGAGAAAAATTTTAGCATACCATTTAAAAATCGTGAAAATCCGCTGCCTGAAATAGAAGAGACACTTTTACTGAACCGTGATATTAAACCGGATATTAAATACATCGCTATTTACGTAACCCCATACGGGAAATTTGACACCGACCCCAAACATCGGGAGATTTATTACAAAGTAAAAGAACTGTTACTAAAACGAAGAATTACTTCACAGGCAATTGACCCGGAAAAAATGAATACTCAGGGTGATGGATGGGTGTATAGTTTGCCAAACATTGCTGTCGCAATATTGGCAAAACTCGACGGCATCCCCTGGCGTTTGAATACTCCAATAAAAAATGAATTGATTGTTGGTATTGGCGCTTTTAAGCACATCGAAGAAAACATTCAATACATCGGCAGCGCCTTCAGTTTCTCAAACGATGGAAAATTTAACGGCTTTGAATATTTCATGAAACATGAAATTGATATTCTCGCCGGTAAAATTTCAAAAGCCGTCCGCGACTATGCCACCATTAATAACCAACCCGACAGGCTAATCATTCACTTCTATAAAACCATGAACGAAGAAGAACTGGAGCATATCGAAACGGCACTTCACAGTATGGATTTACCCATACCGGTATTTATCATTTCCATCAATAAAACCGAATCAAAAGATATTGTAGCCTTTGATAGGAGCTGGAAAGAAATGATGCCGGAAAGCGGAACCTTTATCAACATTGGAAGTAACAAATACTTACTGTTCAACAATACTCGCTACCCAGATGGAAGTTTCAGTTCAGCCGATGGCTACCCCTTTCCCATCAAGCTAAGCATCGATTGCACCGATAAAGAGCAGTTAAAAGATACTAAAGCAATTCGCCAGCTAATCGACCAGGTGTATCAGTTTAGCCGTATGTATTGGAAATCCGTACGGCAGCAGAATTTACCTGTAACAATAAAATACCCCGAAATGGTTGCCCAAATCGCTCCCCACTTCGATGGTGACGACATCCCCGAATTTGGAAAGGATAATTTGTGGTTCTTATAAAAAACTCCATGAAGTAAAACATAGCAACAAACAGCATGATTAATACTGAAAAACCTAATCTTCTATACAACTGTCAAGAGTTAAAATCAATAAAACCAGACCTATATGAGTAGTAATGATTCCAAACTAATATTAAAACCGGTAACTGACCTTCTTTCAGATAAATTCTTTATTCCCTCCTATCAAAGAGGCTACCGCTGGACTGACCGTCAGGTAAAAAACCTATTGGACGATATTTGGAATTTCAGATTAAATAGCGATAATGAAGATAAAAAAGCATTTTATTGCCTGCAACCAATAGTAGTTTCAACATCTAATGGCGAATGGGAAGTATTGGACGGCCAGCAACGTTTGACTACCATTTTCATCATTCTGGAGTATTTAAAAGAAGGTTTGGCATTTTTTGGCAAACAAAACTTCAGCATACGTTACCAAACTCGCCCAGATAGTGAGGAATTTCTAAAAAATATGGATTTTGAAAAGAAGGAAGAAAACATCGACTATTTCCATATTTGTAATGCACACGACACTATCGCTGAATGGTTTGAAGGGAAAGACGGTACAGCTAAAATAAACTTCCTCACTACCCTGCTGAATGACAATGAATCGGGAAAGAATGTAAAGGTAATCTGGTACGACGTTAGTGAAGAAAATACATCCGATAGTTTTGCCATTGATATTTTTACCCGTTTAAACATCGGTAAAATCCCACTAACCAATGCCGAGTTGGTTAAAGCCTTATTTTTACAACAGAGCAATTTTCAGGAAGACAAAGCAAGTTTAAAACAACTACAGATAGCAGCGGAATGGGATGCAATAGAAAAGACTTTACAAAACGATGCATTTTGGTATTTTATCTACAATCCTGATAATCCCATAAAATACGACAACCGCATTGAATACATTTTCGATTTAATGAAAAAGAAATCGAAAGACCATGAGGTTTATTATACATTTTATGAGTTCAACAAAGACTTCATCGAAAGTAAAAAAGATAAAAAATCACCACCCGACATTGATAGACTTTGGCTTAAAATAAAAAAATACTTTCTGAGTTTTGAAGAGTGGTTTAATGATAAAGAATTATACCACATGATTGGATTTCTCATTGATTGCGGTTATCGAATAAACCGAATTAAAAAGCAATCACAGAAACTTACCAAAACCAATTTTAAAATATGGTTGAAAGAAGAAATCAGTGACCAAGTTGATTATCAGATTGACGAATTGAGCTATGGTAAGAAGGAAATAAAAAAGGTACTTCTCCTATTCAATATCCAAACAATATTGGCAACTGAACATGCAGATATTCGTTTCCCGTTTTTCCGATACAAAGATGAAGATTGGGATATTGAACACATTCGTTCTCAAACCGATAAACAAATTGCCGGTAGCAATCGCAGAGAATGGCTGATTGATGTATTGGAATATTTCACAGGAGTAAGGTCTTGCACCACATCCGATGAAATTGAAAAACAAGAGTCTATAATTGAGGAACTGGATGATGATAAAAAAGAAATTGCGAACTCAATTTTAGATATTTTAAAAGCCGATGAAATAGATGACGATGAGTTTGATGCAGCGTACATTGAAACATCTAAGTTTTTTAAAGAAGATATTGATTTTGACGACAAGGATAACATTGGCAATCTAACCTTGCTTGATGCCAAGACAAACCGAAGTTACGGGAATGCCATGTTTCCAATAAAGCGTAAAACAATAGTCAAAAATGACATGAATGGCATTTTTGTTCCGATTTGTACCAAAAATGTGTTTCTAAAATTCTATTCAAAACAAATCGGTGAAAATATGCACTGGAGTCAGAACGATGCAAGTGATTATGTTGCAGCAATTAAGCAAACATTGATGGAATATTTACCAACTCAAACAGAAAAGAGCAATGAGTAGTGATAATAAAATACAATCAGGTGAACGCTTGAGTTTTTCAAAACTCTTTTCACACAAGGCATTTAAAATTGAAATCCCCATAATTCAAAGGGATTACGCACAAGGCCGAAATTCATCATCTGAAGTTAGGGTGATGTTTTTAGATGCTTTATACGATTATCTGGAAGAAAACAAGCCCAATCGAGACCTGGATTTTGTCTATGGGAGTATTCGGCAATCGAAAGAAGATACCTGTTTTATACCTCTTGACGGACAGCAACGATTGACCACCTTATTTTTGTTGCACTGGTATTTGGCAAATATTTCTGGGAGTCTGCCTGAACTGCGTAAATTTCTCGCAACAGTAGATAGAGATAAAGTTAAATCCAATTTCACCTACGAAACCCGCACCAGTTCAAGAGAATTTTGTGATGAGCTGATTTCAAATACAATAGATTTTGAGAACCTATTGCCATCAGATGATGGAAAGACAAACAGCCTCTCAAAAACCATTCAGGATTGTGGTTGGTATTATTTATCCTGGGAAAATGACCCTACCATTCAATCGATGCTTACTATGCTCGATGCCATTCATTTGAAATTTAATGATAAGCCTGAATTTTATGGAAGGTTAGTTGATGAGGAGAATCCAATTATCACCTTTCTCTTTCTGAATCTTCAAGAGTTTAGTCTTACCGATGACTTGTATATAAAGATGAATGCCAGAGGGAAACCGTTGACTACATTCGAGAACTTTAAAGCAAAGTTTGAACAACACATTGGTAAACTGGATTGGAGCAAAGCAGATGACAGAAAGTTGCTTTTTGATGAGGTAGAGAAATTTTTACCTCCAAAAGAATACTTCGCCCATAAAATTGATACTGTTTGGGCTAATCTGTTCTGGAACTACAAAAATGTAAAAGATAAAAATAATTCCTACGATGATGAGTTGATGAATTTTATTCGCGTCATTCTGGCGAATGAATACGCAATTACGAGTAAGGAGAAAGACAGTGACCAGGAATATCTAATGGGAACATTCGTAGGTCGTAAAAGAAAAGACTACACAGATAAATTAACCTATCATATTTACAACCGATTTGGTATTTTAACCAATAGCGCTGTAAACTATTTAATTGACGCTATGGATGTCCTAAGCAATGGAGACCATAAAATCCATACGCATTTAACGGACAAATTCTATTTCGATGAAGAGCAATGTTTCAAAAATGCCTTAAAGCATGAATTAACCTTGCCGCAGCGTGTTCAGTTTCATGCCTATCTAAAGTTTTTAATTCATAATAAAGATAATAGGGCCGGTTTCGACCAATGGATGAGAGTCATTCACAATCTCTCTGAAAACACGGTAATCGATGGTGCGGATGAGGTTGCAAGAGCAATTAAATCAATTGAAAAGCTCATTCCTCACAGCAACAATATTCTGGAATACCTCAAAGACTCAGAAAATCAAGTTGATTTTTTCCTTAGCAGACAGTTACAGGAAGAGCAAATTAAGGCACATCTTATTACTAAATCTCAGAATTGGAAAGATGTGATTGTTAAAATCGAAAAACATCCATATTTCAAAGGTCAGGTACTTTTTGTTTTTGAATTTGCGAAAATTCTAAAATACTTTGAAGAAAACAACAATTGCGATTGGGAAGATGAAAAGGAAGAAAAATATTTCAATCGATTTGTAAAATACGCTTCTGGTGCCGGGGCTGTCTTTAGCGCAATACTCAAAAGTTCAGCTGACCTCGATTACCTTTGGGAAAGAGCAGTTCTGTCAAAGGGAGATTATTTGATTCACGCCTCTGCATGGCGTAGAAATCTGTTAAGCACCACTAAGAAAATGAGGGATTTTAGTTGGAAACGACTTCTACGCTTACCACCGGCAGGAACAAAAGAACCTGAAGCTGGTGCATGGAAAGTAAGAAGGAAATACATCAAAAAGGTTTTCGATGATGAATTGTTTGATTCATCCAACCTAAAGGAATCTTTAACTGAAATATGCAAGAACCTACCTAATGATTGGAGACAATATTTCATTGCCAATCCAGAGTTTTTCAGGTATAGCGAACAAGGGTTTATTCGTTTTGAGGATGAAACCAAAATTTTACTTTTCAAGCATTCGCAACAAAACCATTATCACAGGGAAATGTATTCGTACGAATTGGTTTTAAATGAGTTATCAACAGATAATTACTATAAACCATTTACCAACTCATGGCATCATGAAATAAGAAGCAGTGAAGAATATTCATGCGCAAAAATTGATGGATGGACATACAAAAAGAAACGTTTTGGCATTGATGTTCACTACGATAATCACGACCTGGATTTTCTAAAATATCCGTATGAGATAAGATTGTACAAAAAAGTAAATAATGAAAAGGAAAAGTATCCGCAGGCAGTTATCGATTTAATGGAAGCCATGGATTATGAATGGAAACCAGAATTTAAAGGGTATTGGAAATCAAAAAAATCGAAGTCAAAGGCTCTTGCAGAGATACAAAATTTATGTAATGAATTAAATAAACTCTAAGCCCCTTGAATTAAGATATTTCCTCGCGCATCCATCTGCCTGTAGTAGGTTCATTCCATTCGTTTAGCCCGAAAAATTTCGGGAACACTCATTGCATTCACCAACTTCGGCACCGCACACAAGAGTAGCTTGGCATTCCATTCTATTCCATGCCAGGCTACACTTGTTTTTGCCCACGCCCGGTAGCAACCAAGCCATTAATCTACAAATTTAAATGCAATTGAAATTTACTTTACTGATTTCCCTTCGTTTATCGGAAGTAACTCTGGCATTGGGCTGATGAATCCAGTCAACCTGAGCATTCAGCTGCTTCAACTCAAGTTGAAATAGTGAATAGATACTTTTCCCGATGACCAATATATTTTCAGGTTTCTCTTCCAATAAAATAGGCTTACAGTAATTCAGATAGGAAGTGATTAAAATATTATTCATGTCGTTGATTGATGGTTTCTGCCCGTTTTGATATAATCCAACAATGCTGCAATCGAGCAACCAAACGCCATTTTCATTTAAAAATTGGAGCAATTGGATTTTTTGCTCAAGTTTATCTTTCAGATTTTGATTATTAACAACCCGAAACTTGTTTCCGGCAATTTCATTAAACAACTTCCAAAACTGAGGTGTGCCACCATTATTAGAAACTGATTCAGTTAAAGTATCACTTTGTCCATAAGCCAGATTATAAACGAAACGCACATAGCTGGTCGGATATTCGGGTAGATTTATAGTGTGTTTAAATGCTGTTTCAAATTCGTTTGTAAAAACATGCGATTCCGCAAAAAGGATGGTTTTTACCTGTTGCGGTTTCCAATATAAGCGATAATCATTTACCAATTTAACAACAGAATAACGCTCAAAAGTCAAATTAGGGTACTCCTGTATAATTTTATCGTAGGTCGCTTGTAGTGCAGTCATTAATCCAATAAATATTGATTGTTCAGCAGACCAAAGATAACTAACCCCTCCCACAATTCCACACAGGAAAAGCGGTGTTCGTCCGCCTCCTTCGGCAAGTCCGGTGCCAGCCCGTTCAGCACTTTTTTATGAGCGTCAATTTTAAATGGTATAAAAAAGAGCTAAACGCCTTGCAGGTTCGCTTCGCTCAGGCTGTCACAGTCCTTGCGGATCAGTCGTTGTCCTCACGGCAGCCTACTCTGTTCTGCAAGCCGCTTCACTCATTTCACCTCCACTATGCTCAGGGTTTCGTACCTCAACCACTTCGCTTCGTTACGGTTCCATTCCGTTCAGCAGCTCGCAGTCCACCGGCTGCCAGTGTTAGGCTCGCCTGCAGGTCGCTGCGGGCTGCGGCTGAATTATTTTATTTGCCTCCGCTTCGCTCTGGCGTTTTTCAGCGGTAGCCTTGTGTACTCGTTCCACGCCGTGTTTCCCCTCCCGAAATGCCAATTCAAAACACGGCGTTCCACTTCGCACATATGCTGCAAAAGGTTTTCGTACCTTCAAACCATCTCTTTGCACCACCCTTGCTCCACTCGCAGGCGGCTCGCGATGCTTGGTCAGTGTCCGCAACCCGTTTCGCTATCGCTCCACTCATTGCAGCTACTGCCCAGCCGTCTGGCTCAAGGCTGTTTTTCCTGTGTAGAATTTTTCCCTGTCGCGCATTCCGACAATACATCCCAGTTAAGTAAAAAAAATCCTTCCCTCAATCCATGTGCTTGCAGCCTATTCATTCCTCTCATTTATTCATTCCTCGTCCCTCGTCATTCCTGCATTCGTTTCATTCATAAGCTTCAGCACCGCACGCAAAAGTGGCTCATTCACTCATTTCACAATGCCAGCTCTCAACTTCGTTCACCGAAACGCCTGTTTCCTTCATGCACATATCCCATCCCTCCAAAACAGGCATATTCCGGTTCATTCATGCCATCCTTAATTGTTCCATTCCCTCAATCACCACCTTTGCCTTTCCCAGCCCCAATCGGCATTGAAGTTTATTCTTTCTTACAGATTGTTCTCAGTGGAATTTCATAATTTTACAAAAAAAATAGATTTCGATATGCATTATCTTTTAGGTAATCAATATTCCAAAGATTACGATTTTAAAGCCAAAGCCAGGCAACTTCAATCAAATTATCGTTCCGTGATATTAAAAGTTGATTTTGATGAATACGGCAATCGTTTAACAAAAACAGACGCTTTAAACTATTTAAATTTTTATCCCGGTCTTGGTGTTATTGAAACTTTAGCTAAACGATATCCCAAATATTCAAAAGGCTTATATGCCGATATGCTGCGAAGTGAACACATTCCTTTTAATGTTCTTGCTCCCTTAAAACAGGATTTAAACCTTGCTAAAAAGGTATTTAATCGGCTTTTAAATGGTATTGAAATTAAGAACATCGAAAAGATTGAAATTGAATTTGCTCCCAGTCCTGCATCTGATTATTTAAACGACCGCACATCATTTGATGCTTACATTGAATTTAAAACAACAGCTAATGAGCTTGGTTTCTTAGGCATTGAGGTAAAATATACTGAACATGAATATAAGTTAAAACAAGTCTCAAAAGAGAATTACGATATAACTAATCCTCAGTCTGCCTACAATCAAATTTCAACACGCCAAAACTTGTTTGTGCCTGGTGTACTTACTCAGCTTAAATCTGACCGTCTACGGCAAATTTGGAGAAATCATTTGTTAGGAGAAAGTATGCTTTTACACCCCAAATTGGATTTTAAACATTTTATTTCAGTTATTCTATATCCATCTGGTAACCTCCATTTCAAAAAAGTTATTCCGGAATACCAATCTTTACTATTGCCGGAACAAAAGTTAAAACTTCAAGGCATTACATTTGAAACATTCTTTAACACACTATCTGAAAATAACACAACGAAAGAATTTAAGGGTTGGATTACTTACCTGAAAGAAAGGTATATCGTATAATCAACTGCATAAATTGAACGCTTAAGCAAATTTAAGCTCCGGGTCTGAAATCATCCAAAAGACTACGGCATAAACCCGCAAAGCCAACACACATTCCATTTATTCCGTTTCCTTTTGTCCATTTCATCCCCTTTACTTTTGGGTGCCTAAGCGTTCAATTAAGCCTGCTCATGTCCATTTCCTGACCTCCGCATAAATGGCATAGCAAAGTGATGCAAGACAGCGTATAGAAACCCCTAATGTTCTAATTGCCCGGTAATTGCAATACTTTTATGCAAATGCTGAGACAAGACCGTATCAAGTCCGTACCAAGTCCAAGCATAAAAGTATTGTTTAACTTAAATAATTCAGAAAATGGGTAAAATTTCTCAAGGTATTTTAGGCGGATTCTCCGGAAAAGTGGGAACCGTAATCGGCGGTAACTGGAAAGGTATCGACTACATGCGCAGTAAAGCGTCAAAGGTTACCAACCCGAACTCGAAAGCTCAAAAGGACCAACGGTCCAAGTTCTCTCTGGTGCTGTCTTTCTTACAGCCAATTACTGATTTCGTCAAAATTGGCTTTAAAGATTACGCCATCAAAAAGACGGCATTTAACAGTGCCATGTCTTACAACGTGAAGAATGCTATAACCAGTGCCTACCCGAATTATAGCATGGACTATGCCCAGGCATTGGTTAGTCGTGGTTCTCTCGCTGGGGCTTTAAATCCGGCTGCAAACTCAGCCGCTGCCGGTGAGGTAACTTTCACCTGGGATGATAACTCTGTCGAATTAAACGCTAATGCTGATGATTTGACGATGCTTCTGGCGCTGAATGCAGACAAGAAAGAAGCTGTATTTACTTCCGACGGTTCAACCCGCGATGCAGGAACTCAAACATTGACCATCCCGGACAGCTATTCCGGTGACTCAGTTGAATGTTTTATCGCTTTCATTAGTGTTGATGGTGAAGTTGCTAACAGCAAGTACATTGGTTCTGTTGTAGTTGCTTAATAGTATATTTCGGATTTCTATTAAACCGCTTTCATTTCGAGGGCGGTTTTCTTTTTTTTAGCCTTTCCTTTCCGATAACAAGCCGTTTCTGTATGTATCTGGTATGTATCAAATTAAAAAGAGTTGTAGTAAATTCTACAACTCTTTGATTTTCAGTGGAGAATGGGGGAATCGAACCCCCGACCTTTTGACTGCCAGTCAAACGCTCTAGCCAACTGAGCTAATCCCCCAAATGCGTGTGCAAATATAAAAATATTTTTTCCAAATTGTCCAATAAAAATTCTGGTAAAGTTTTTGCTGTATTATTCATGAAAAGCGATCACTACTATTCATGAACTGTGTTCATTGCGGATACATGTCCGGTATATTAAATTAAAAAAAATAAACT
>WOYV01000108.1:92245-168282 GCA_011620585.1 Draconibacterium sp. | reverse complement strand
ACCTTCGGGGAGTAACCCCAACTTTTATTTTTTTAGTCGTTCAGTAGTGATTTTTAGTTTATCAATTTTAGGTTTCAGCGCTTTGAAAGCGTGCAGCAAACCTTCGGTCAAACGATCAATTTCATTTTGGGTCATAACCGTTGAAAGCATACATGTGAAAGTATTGATCATCAGTATATTTTCGTGATTGTACATATAATCTAACAATTCTTTTACCACGGTACTTTCTTCTTTACTTTGGTACGCTTCGCGATAACTTGTCGGCGGTTTCTGTCGCAAATGCATCCGAAACATTGAACCGGCACCGGTTACTGACACAGGAACATCAGCCAGTTGAATGGCTTCATGAATCTGTTTAATGGCAGTTTGTGTGAGTTTGTTGAGCTGGGTCACAGCCTTTTTATCAAAATATTCCATGGCTTTGTAGCCGGCAGTCATTGTAACCGGGTTGGCCGAGAAAGTGCCTGAATATGGAAGCAGCAGGTTTTTCTCGTGCGGATCGAACACTTTCATTACATCGGCCCGGCCTGCAATGGCTCCTACCGGAAATCCACCGCCGATGATCTTACCAAGCGAAGTAAGATCGGGTTTAACCGAATAATTTTCCTGAGCGCCGCCAAAATTTACACGGAAAGTGATCACCTCATCGAAAACAAGGAGTGAGCAGTTGCGCCGTGTCCAGTTATAAATTGCTTCAATAAATTCGGCATTTCCAGGCATCAAACCCACGCGATGCGGCACCGGGTCGATGATCACGCAAGCAATCTGGTCGGCTTGCTGATCCAGAATAGCCAATGTCCTTTCAATATCGTTATATGGAAAAATAATCACATCGTTCGATACACTGATTGGCGTTCCATGCGCCAGCGGAACGCTGCTGGGATGATCGATATCGCCCCAGTTTGATGGGTTGGCTGTTTGACTGACCTCAGCAAAATCATAGGTGCCATGGTAGGTTCCTTCGGCTTTGGCAATTTTTGATCGGCCCGTGAACGCCCGTGAAGCCTTGATCATAGCCATAACGGCTTCTGTTCCTGAATTTACAAAGCGGATGCGTTCGAAACTTTTAACCCTTTTAATGAGGTGTTGGGCATACGCCACCTCGATTTCGGAAGCAAGTGTGTAGGCCGTTCCTTTCCTGAGTTGTTCGATCACCGCCTCGATAACAGGTGGAAAAGCATGCCCATGAATGAGTGCCGCCATGTTATTGGCGAAATCAATTCGCTCAACGCCTTCAATATCGGTTATGTAACATCCCGCTGCCGTATTGGCGTAATTGGGATAAGGTTGCCTGAAGACGGTGTTTCGGCTCACGCCTCCTGCCAATACTCTTTCAGCTTTATGATATAGTTTTTCGCTGTTGCTCTTTTTTGTCATTATCGTAATATTTTGTTTACGAGATAATCCAACATTATTTTCATTTTAACTCTCTCTCTTCGAGAAGAGAGGGATGATCAGTCAGAAGGCTGATCAGGGTGAGTTGAAATCTTAATTTTTGGAATCCTCTTCAACTTTTTTAATTGTCATTCCTTTTTCATATTCCGTTTACTAATTCTGAACAATTTTAAGGATTAGGATACAACACTGCCCCGGTTTGTTGCTGGAGTTCCTCAAAACTCACGCCAGGCGCCAGTTTCCTGACCACCAGCTTTTTATCTTTCACATCGATAATCGCCAAATCGGTGTAAATACAACTCACCACATTTTTACCGGTTAACGGGTAAGTGCAATCTTTTATAATTTTTGGTTCACCGGTTTTCGTGGTGTGTTTTGTAATCACAAAAATAGTTTCAACCCCGGCAACCAAATCCATGGCACCACCTACGGCAGGGATGTCGTCCGCTTCACCCGTCGACCAGTTCGCCAGATCGCCTTCTTCTGAAATTTGATAAGCACCCAACACACAAATATCGATGTGCCCGCCGCGGATCATCGCAAAACTGTCGGCATGATGAAAATAGGCCGCGCCTGGAATTGCAGTTACGTATTTTTTACCGGCGTTTACCAATTCGGGGTCTTCTGTTCCGGGAAATGCCACAGCACCCATCCCAAGCAATCCATTTTCGGTGTGATAAATTACCTCGCGTCCTTCGGGAATAAAGCCTGCTACCATTTCAGGCATCCCGATTCCCAGATTTACATAAGAACCATCTGGAATATCGCGGGCAACATTCTGTGCCATTTCGCTCACACTCCATCCCACTTTATCTTTTATTTCCATGGATACCTCCTTTCTTCGGCAACCAGTTTCGATTCGTCGGCTGGATTTGATATTTCAACTACCCGCTTTACAAAAATGCCGGGAGTGACCACACATTCGGGGTCGATTTCGCCAGGTTCAACAATTTTTTTGGCCTGCACAATCGTGGTTTTAGCAGCCATGCACATCACCGGGCCAAAGTTTCGGGCTGTTTTGTTGTACACCAGGTTTCCGTACCTGTCAGCGGTCTGGCATTTTACGAGTGCAAAATCAGCCTGGATAGCTTTTTCCATCACGAAATGTTGATTGCCAAATTCCCGTTCTTCTTTTCCTTCCGCTAAAGGTGTTCCCACCGAAGTGCGGGTGTAAAATGCAGGGATGCCTGCTCCTCCTGCCCGAATCCTTTCGGCTAGTGTGCCTTGCGGAACCAACTCGAGTTCAATCCCGCCCGAGCGGTATAATTCGGGGAAAACCACAGAAATCAGTGTACGCGGAAAAGAGCAAATGATCTTGCTCACCTGCCGGTTTTCGATGAGCGCTGCCAACCCCACATGGCCACTTCCTGCATTATTGCTTACAATAGTCAGGTTACGTGCACCCCGATCGACCAAAGCATGAATCAGCTCCACCGGACTACCAGCTTCGCCAAATCCACTGATCATTACCGTGGCGCCGTTAAAAACATCGGCCACAGCTTCTGCCGCTGTATGAAAAACTTTATTAATCATGGGTTTCTGCCAGTTTCATTTCTTTCAGGAGCGCTTCTTCCAGCCTGTTTTCGATCTCTTTCAACTCGTCTTCAAAGAAATATTTATCGTTGCCAAATGGCTTCAGTTTCTCGATGGTATTTTCCTGTTCATCGTATTGGGCAAAGAAGGTGGTGTCCATCCACTCCATGTTGCGGGCTTCATTAAATTTCAGGGCAAATACTTTTTCTCCATTGATCACAGCAGTCCCGAGCAACGAAGTTTTACCGGCAGAAGAAGTCATTGTAATGTAGCGCGACGGACGGTTCATCGAAGCCAGTGTCCGGTAAACCTTACTAAATATCTTGGAAATATCGGCGAGAGGCGCGGTAAAATAGTGGTGCTCGCCGGTTGGCCGGGCACAGTACATCGAGTGGAAACCCACACCAAGCATGGCGAGCAGGTTGCCCAAATCGATCCAGTTTTGAGCCGACCGATCAACATCCACCCTACCTTCTGAATCGTAAAACAAACTGATATGATTCATAATCGGACTTTGGCTTTTTACGGTAATCCCGTATTTCTTCAAGCGGCGGATAGCTGCCACCGAACCCGGGTTTAGAATATCATGCGGGGTGGAAATATGGGCTACCCAGATTGCCTGGATACCATTATCAGTTAGTTTTTTCAATAATTCAAGAATGGGTTTAAACTTATCGCTCAAAATCAGTTCGGGCTGGAAATTGATAGAACGCGAACCGATCCTGACACTGTGAATATGCATCAGTTCGGGATCGTCGATGATCGGCTGTACATATTCTTGCAAACGCCCGTATGGAATGTAACCGCCATCGCCTCCGGTTATCAGAATGTCGCTGACTTCCTTGTGACGTTTCAGGTATTCGTGTACCTGCGAAACTTCGTGCTGAACAAACATGTCTTCATCTCCACGTACTTGCGCATGACGAAAACAATAAGTACAAAATGAAAAACAGGTTTGGGTGGTTTTATCGAGAATCAGTTTTACCGGTGGATATTTATGCTGCACGCCTTCCAATATCTCGAGTTGACCTTCGTCGTTGATGTACCAGGGCTTGTTTAGTTTCTGTTTCCCGTCGTGTGGATTGGTTTTTTGCATGTAGGCTTCCACTACGTGTTTTCGTTCGTCGTCATTTTTTGCATCGGCATATTTCTTTACCTCGTCGGCGTGGATCATTCCGGGTTGCGGGAACACAAGCTGGTAATTCGAGTCGTTTTCAAAATTCTTCCAGTCGATCGTGTTCAAAACAAATTTTGTAGCCAGGAAGCGGTACACTTCAATAAAAAACTCGCGGTCCTTAATATGCCCGATCTCAATCCCGTTTTCTTTCAATTTCTGAACAATTTCGCGAAAACCGTTCAATCCGGAATAATGTGGCTTGCCGACAAAAATTGCGGGTTCTTCGTAAAAAAAACCTGAATATTTCGGAAATGAATTATGAAGACGTTTCACTAGTCCCGGAGGAAGAAGATCTTCTTCGTTTATCGTTTGTACTGATTCAGGAGACAGCTGGTATCGCTGTATTATTTGCTGAATATCAGACTGTTCTACCACCGTTTTAAAATTTGTTGAATTCATGAAGGATGTATTTAATCTGTTTACGTTGAAAATGCACGAAGTGTTAATAAATCACACCCGGGCACAGCGCGGGACATCAGATTTTGAACCAGGCACACCTGTCTCCAAGCAGATCATTCACAAATACGAATGCACCTAAAAAAAAACCTGATGCGATAATGATAACCGAACAGTTGCGCTGCGACCGCAGCTAATGAGAAACCGTATCCTCGTCGAGACATTCAGGCATCCCGATGTAAAAGAAAATTGGACATTGATACGATTGAATCATGAACGAAAGTTAAAGAAAGTTCAATATAGTCCAATAAATAATTATGTATTTAATAACATCTGATAACGCGCCAGTTCAAAAAAATCACCACCTTTAGACCTTTTGAAATTAACTTCCTGGCAAAATACAGGAAAATTTAAAAGTAACTTTAGCTACTTATTCGCGTTAGCCGAAGTGAGAACAATAACAAGTACAGAAATGAAGAAAGTTTTAATCCTTGGCGCCGGGATGGTGGCCAAACCGATGGTAGATTACCTTCTTAACAATCATATTGAAATTACAGTTGCCAGCCGCACCATTGAGAAAGCAGAAAAACTGATAAAAGGGAGAAAAAACGGAACAGCTGTTTCGTGGGCGGCGGATGATCATGAAACACTGGACATACTGGTAGCCTCCCACGATCTGACAGTTAGCCTGCTTCCCTATCTACATCATGTTGCGGTTGCAAAAACCTGTATCCGGCTCCGGAAAAACATGGTCACTACTTCGTATGTTTCCAAAGAAATGTTTGGCCTGCATGACGCAGCAAAAAATGCCGGTGTCCTGATCTTGAATGAAATTGGAGTGGACCCGGGTTTTGACCACATGACTGCGATGCGTATTATCGACAAAGTACACGAACAAGGAGGAAAGATAAAAGAGTTTTATTCGTTGTGCGGAGCACTGGCTGCGCCCGAAGAAGCGAACAACCCGTTCCGTTACAAATTTACGTGGTCGCCACGAGGCGTAATCATGGCCGGAAACAACGGGGCCAAATTTCTGAAAAACGGGAAAGTGGTGGAAATCCCAGCCGAAGATCTGTTTAAAAATCCTATGCTGATCGATTTCCCGGGTGTGGAAGAAATGGAAGTTTATCCGAACCGCAACTCACTGACTTATATCGATATCTATCAATTACACGGGATTGAGGCCATGTACCGGGGTACTTTCCGTTATAGGAACTGGTGCGAAATTATGGATGCCATGAAAACCCTTGGACTGCTTAGCACCGAAATCAGAAGTTTTGAGGGAAAGACCTATAAAAAAGCCATGGCCCGGCAGTTGGATGTGTATCCGGCAAATATGAAGGAGAAAGTAACTGAGCGTCTCCGTTTGGAGAACAACAGTCCGGCTATTATTGCGATGGAATGGCTGGGTTTGTTTAGCGACGATTTGGTGCAGATGAACGAAGGATCGAATTTTGATCTGACTGTCGACCTGATGCTGCGTAAAATGATGTTACCCGAAGGTGCCCGGGATATGGTAATTATGCTTCATTCGTTTTTAGTTGAAAACAAAGACGGCTCGCACGAAGTTATTAAATCTCGTCTTCTCGATTTTGCTGCCAAAGAAGATACATCGATTGCCAGGACGGTAGCGCTGCCGGCAGCCATTGCCGTAAAAATGTTGCTCGACGGAAAGATTAACGAAAGTGGCGTTCAAATTCCGACATCACGAAATATTTACGAACCGGTGCTTGTTGAGCTTGAAAAATTGGGAATAAAAACGACGGAAGAATGGGGATTACCTGAGTCGGCAAAACTTTAAAAAAGATCATTTCAAGGCTGTTCGATGATCCAGCTTACCGCTGCTGTTTCAGTAGTGAAGGGTTTGATTTTCAAATCCCGTTGAGTAGTTTCACCCAGTGTTGGAAATACTATGCTTTTGGGATCGACAGAAAGTACAGCTAATTTTATGTTTTTCAGTTCCTGATGCTGGTTTAAATAAATCATCAGTGTTTTAAAACTATCCATATTCATATCCAGTTCGCAGTTAATCAAATTGTTGATAATTCCTTTGGTATCCGGATTGATCAAATTCGAATTCAATAAAAACTCCCATGAATCAATTATTTCCCGAAAATCGACTTTCCCCTCAAAATCCCTGATGTAGATGTTCTTCGGATAAACATTGTGGTTTCTGTAAGAAATAGCCATGGCCAAAACCGTTGGTGTTTATTAAAATTACGACATTTATTACAGAAAATCAATGGATTACAAAAGAGGCAGTAAAATACTATTCGAATTGAATTTGATTATTCTTCAAATTTGGCTTTGTTCATCGCTCATCTTATTCTTCGGCATGTATCGATAAAGGAGTACCGACAACACCTGCGTAGAAAACCACAATTTCGGCCGTTTCATTTCCTTCGGTTACACCATAATGGGATGTTTGTGCAGCGCCAGTTTTGAATGTGGAGGAATAATCGCTTTTAGGATTGAACAAGAACTTACCCAAAAGAGCAGAACCAAAATAAAAAATCTGTTTTTCATATCCCAAAGTTTAAATCTGCCGGGGCAATTAAGATACACACAAATGTATAAAACAGGGCGGGATTACCTTTTAACCTTTATAATACAATTGGCAGCCTGTTTTCATTTATCGAAACAGGGTAATTTTTTGCCTGAATGGGCCACAAAACAAAATCATTTGTAATTTACTGCCAAATTTAAACACTATGGAAAACAGCAAAAAAATTTATGTTTTTCTAATCGTCATTGCTACAGTGATAGTTTGCATTTATGCACAGTCGATTATTTTACCTTTTGTGCTTGCCATTCTTTTTTGGTTCCTAATCCGGGTAATCAAAAAACTCTTGTTAAAAGTTAAGTTTGTTCAAAGCCTGCCCCGATGGCTGGTTACCTTGTTCTCGACTTTGGTGTTAATTGGTTTTATGGTTTTGATCGTAACAATGATCTCGAATAATATTGCTGAATTATCGAAAACACTGCCGGGTTACGAGGAAAATGTAAATAAGATAACCCTTCTGATCAACCAGGAGTTTAACATCGATCTGGCTTCGTTGCTGGGCGACTTTGCTAAGGATATTAAGTTTGCAAGTATCCTTTCTTCCTTACTTTCAACATTAACCGGGTTATTTGGTAATGCATTTACGGTTTTACTCTACTTAGTGTTTTTATTGCTGGAAGAACCTATTTTCCCAAAGAAACTTCGCGGAATGCACCCCGACGACAAGCGCTATAAACACGCTACCGGGTTGTGGGCAAAAATCGATCGTTCCATCGGAAATTATGTAGCGCTAAAAACGCTCACCAGTTTAATGACCGGGTTCCTTAGTTATTTTGCTTTGCTGTTTATTGGTGTTGATGCCCCGCTTTTCTGGGCGTTTTTGATTTTTGTTTTGAATTTTATTCCTACCATCGGTTCACTAATCGCCACCGCATTCCCGACCTTTTTTGCTGTCCTCCAATTCGGCGAGTTAACTCCGGGAATTTTAGTTTTGGCTATTGTGGGAGCCATTCAAATGATAATTGGAAATGTTGTGGAACCTAAACTCATGGGGAATTCGCTCAATATCAGTCCTCTGGTTGTTTTGTTAACGCTTGCCATCTGGGGTGTCATTTGGGGTATTTCCGGGATGCTGCTGAGCGTACCCATCACCGTCATTCTTATCATTGTTATGTCCGAATTCCCGGGAACTCGACCTATTGCGGTTTTATTAAGTCAGAATGGAACTATAAATGAATAAAAGCAGAACATGAAACGACCACTTGTTTTACCAAAGTCGGGAGAAATTGATCCTGATTTACAAAAACTGATTTGGGTCGTTGTACACCTCGAATTGTTTTGTCATTTTTAAGAAAAAATTTTATGAATACTTTGTCGAAGCTCAGTCCCCAACCCTTATTTAATTATTTCGAAGAAATCTGCCAGGTTCCGCGCCCATCGAAAAAAGAAGAAAAGATACGTCAGTATTTGCTCGGTTTTGCAGCGAAAAATGGGTTGGAAAGTAAAACTGATACAATTGGAAATGTGTTGATCCTAAAACCGGCGACAAGCGGAATGGAAAATGCACCAACCGTAATTCTTCAAACTCACATGGACATGGTTTGCGAGAAAAATTCCGAAAAAGTATTTGATTTCGAAAAAGATCCAATCGAACCAATGATAGTGGATGGCTGGGTAAAAGCCAACGGAACCACACTTGGCGCCGATTGCGGCATTGGAATTGCCGGGCAGCTGGCGGTTCTTTCTTCAAAAGAATTAAAACATGGCCCCATCGAATGTTTGATTACGGTTGACGAAGAAACCGGCCTGACCGGTGCGTTTGCATTGGAAGCTGGATTTCTGAAAGGCTCCATTCTTTTGAACCTCGATTCGGAAGACGAAGGCGAAATTTTTATAGGATGTGCAGGTGGCATCGACACAGTGGCTACTTTTAGTTACCAGGAAGATAATATACCGAATAACTCACTGGCATTCAAACTATCAGTTTCGGGATTACTGGGTGGCCACTCGGGCGACGATATTCATAAAAACCGTGGAAATGCCAATAAAATTCTAAACCGTTTTCTTTGGAGATTATCTAAAACAACAGACCTGCACTTAGCTGATTTTAACGGCGGAAACCTCAGAAATGCGATTGCGCGCGAAGCCTTTTCAGTATTCACCATTCCTGCATCTGACAAAGAAAGAATGTTGGAGAACTTTCATTCCCTGGCAGAATCGGTACGGAATGAATTTGAGTTTTCAGAGTCGAAATTGAAGATTACCTGTGATGAAGTTGAACTTCCCGAAACGATCATCGATTTGGAAAGCCAGTTGAACCTGGTGAATGCAATTTACGCCTGTCCACACGGTGTGCTCGAAATGAGTTCGCGGATGGAGGGAATGGTGGAAACATCGACCAACCTCGCATCGGTTAAATTCATCGGGAACAACAAGATTGAAGTAACAACCAGCCAACGAAGCGAAATCGAAAGCCGGAAATATTACGCAGCCGAAAGCGTGGAATCGGTATTTAAACTGGCCGGCGCCAATGTCATTCATTCCGACGGTTACCCGGGCTGGACGCCGAACCCAAATTCTGAAATATTGAAAACAACAGTAGCTTCTTATAAAAAACTGTTTGGAAATGAACCCACTGTGCGTTCGATACATGCCGGACTTGAGTGTGGTCTTTTCCTCGAAAAATACCCAAAACTCGATATGGTTTCGTTTGGCCCGACCATCCGCGGGGCACACTCGCCCGACGAGCGTCTCGATATCGAAACAACAGTGAAATTCTGGAAACACCTGGTCGATGTTCTGGAAAATATACGATAACTTACCATCGTAAATTCTATTTAATAACCAACATAACTAAACCAAATGAAAAATTTATTCGTTGCCTTGCTGATTCTGATTAGTTCGGGTTCCTTTGCACAAAAGGCATGGACATCGTTACTGGATAAAGACCTGGACCACTGGGATACCTACCTGAGTTATCGGTTTGAAGACGGCTACAAAGGAGCACAGCCAAAAGATGCGGCAGGAAATCTGATTGAACCCATCGGGCTGAATAAAGATGAATTCGGAGTTTTTACTGTAATTAAGGAAGGAAATGAACCGGTTTTAAAAATCAGTGGCGAAATTTATGGCTGCGTGGTTACCAAAAAAGATTACCGGAATTATCATTTCAGACTAAAAGTGAAATGGGGGGATAAAAAATTACCGCCCCGCGAAAAGCTGTTGAAAGATTCGGGAATCATGTACCATTCCGTCGGAGACTTTGGCAAAGACTACTGGCGATCGTGGATGCTTTCGCAGGAGTTTCAGGTAATGGAAGGCCACCTCGGTGATTTTTGGAGCCAGCAAAGCTCGTCGATCGAAATCAAAGCCTACTTACCCGAAGGTAGTATGATGAATCCGGTTGCCGACGAAAGCCAACCTTTTATTCCGCTGGGCAAAGGATCGGAATACGGTGGTTTTTGCCTCCGAAGTTGCAATTACGAAAAAACGGGTGAATGGAACACTTTGGAGCTGATCTGTTACGAAGGAAAAAGCCTCCATATTGTTAATGGCCAGGTGGTAATGATTCTCCAAAATTCGAAATATGAGAAGGATGGGAAAACACTTCCACTCGACAAGGGTAAAATCCAGCTACAGAGCGAAGCAGCCGAAGTATTTTACAAAGACATTGAAATCAGGGAACTAAAATCGCTGCCCAACGAGTACGCCAAATATTTTAAATAACCAGCAAAAATTATTCATTTATAACAAAAGACCTCAAAATACAATTGTGCCCTTTGCTGTTCGGATTTTTGTCGGACGACATGCGTAGCTGAAGCATGTGTTTCTGTCCTTTTAACTGAGATTCGAGGGTAAAATACTTCAAAGTATATTCAGTCCCCAAAGGAAAGGAAAACAAATCCAGTTGCTGCCAGTCGGCTTCATCAACACTAAATTCGATCATTCCCGAATCGGTGCCGGAATAAACTGCAATTCCAACTGCTTTGCCCGAAAACGGGAACTTGATAATCTGTCCGGGATAACCGCCCTGTAAAACAGAAACCTCTTGCTCATTTTCGGAATCGACCCCGACTTTCCAGTCTTTAATATAAGTCCAGCCTTTAACTGCTCCAGGCGGATTTGGCGTAACTTCGACGGGATGTGTAAAAACGCGGGGATCAGCCTTATCTTGTGCAATAAGATGGGTTAACAGAAAAACTCCGATTAACAAAACAGGTATTCTCTTCATGCCTATCCAAGTTTATTTCCACACCACTTTTTGAGCCACGTCACCTCTTCCCGGAGAAGGATAATCCATCATGATCTCGCCTACATAAAAGAATCCCAGCGCTTTTTGTCCCTCTTCCAAGCCAAGTATTTCGCTAAAAAGGTTCAAAAATCCGGGAGTTGCCCAAAACGCACCCAGTCCCATCTCGGTGGCAGTAAGCCACATATTTTGCACGGCCATCGAAACAGCTGCCACTTCTTCCCATTCGGGCAGTCGTTGTCCGCGATCGACTTGCAGAACAATAGCAATAGCAACCGGGACCCGCTGAAGGGTACTTACAAATTTTTCAATTTTTTCGGTTACAACCGGGTAACCATCGGCTTGTGCTTTGGTAAGAATTTGCTCACAGTTTTTTGCGAGCGTGTTTTTTGCTTCGCCGGTATAAACCACAAAACGCCAGGGTTCGGTTTTTTTATGATTTGGCGCCCAATTTGCGTTCTCGAGCAGCTGTTCAATCATCTCTTTCTCGATTTCGGTTTTCGAAAATAAACGAGGTGGCGTTGCCCTGCGGTTTTGTATGGTTTTGGTAATGCTCAATGCTTTCATAATACAAAGTTATCTGAAATTAAGGAAACGCGGTGCACCTTCTTTTGTTGAGTGAGTTACTTGAAAATAACTTTATCAACAAGTCGATCCCGACTGCTGCATCGCCTGATTTAAAAATGGAAAAGCATTTCAGTAGAAAAATTGAATTTATCTTTCTTCGATGTCTTTGGCGTAGCCCAAAATTTTAAACATATCCTGTGCCGACTGCTCGTTACGATACACATAATCAACGATGTTTCCTTTATCGTCGCGATCGATGATTACATGTTTTGGCGAGGGAATCAAACAATGTTTAATTCCGCCGTAGCCGCTAATCGCGTCCTGGTAAGCACCTGTATGAAAGAATCCAAGGTACAAAGGTTCCTTTTCTTCTTCGGGATAGGAAGGCAGAAGCACTTCCTGGTTAAAGTCTTCCGAGTTATAATAATCAGAATGATCGCAGCTAATACCGCCAATGTTCACACGTTTATAGTCGTGGTTCCACTTGTTAATCGGCAATAAAATAAACTTCTCAAAAATCGACCAGGCGTCCGGGATCGTATTCATCAAACTGTTGTTAATGATGTACCAGCTTTCGGTATCGTTCTGTTGTTTTTGTTCGAGCACCTCAAAAACGATCGCGCCACTTTCGCCAACGGTATATTTTCCAAATTCGGTAACAATATCGGGTTCATCAATATTTTCGACCGCACAGGCGTCTTTAATGTTGGTAACAATTTCGTTGATCATGTACTCGTAATTGTACTCAAAACCGAGGTGGTTCCTGATCGGAAAGCCGCCACCAAGATTGAACATATCCAGGGTATCGCATTGTTTTTTAAGATCGACATACAGTTTGAGCGCTTTTTGGAATTCGCCCCAATAATACAAGCTGTCTTTAATCCCCGAATCAACAAAAAAGTGAAGCATTTTGAATTCAAGGTTCTTTTTGCCTTCGATATTTTGCTTGTAAAATTCAAGAATACTGTTGTGGCGAATTCCCAACCTTGAAGTATAGTAGGCCGATTGCGATTCCTCGTTAATGGCCATTCTGATCCCGATTTGCACTTTCGATTTACCGGCCAGTTTTTCAATCCGTTTGAGCTCGTTAATACTGTCGAGTACAATAATATTGTTTTTGAACCCTAAATCCTGAAGACTTAAAATCTTCACCAGGTAATCGTCGGTTTTGTAACCGTTATGAACAATAATCCTGCTTTTATCGATCTTTTTCTCGTGAAAAAGGCTCAGGATCAAATCAATGTCGTATGATGATGATGTTTCGAGATGGACATTGTGTTTTAATGCCTCGGTTACCACATGCGAAAAGTGGTTGGTTTTTGTACAATAACAGTAAATGTATTTACCGCGGTAGTTGTTCTTCTTTATGGCCTTATTAAAGAGATTCCTCGCTTTTTTGATTTGATCACCAATCTTCGGAAGATAAATAAACCTGAAAGGTGTACCGTACTTATTTATCAGATATTTTAAAGAGATTCCGTGAAAGGTCAGGTAATTGTCTCTTAAATCAAAGCCTTCCTGTGGGAAGTAATAACTTTGTTCGATCAAATCAAAATAGGAATGTTTCATTTAAGTACCCATAAAATTTGTTATTGATTCGTACTAACTGTTTCAAAGCGCAAATAAATACAATTTTTAGGAAATAATCTTTCCCTGTCCTTCAAAAATACCCTCTGCAACAAATATTCACTTTCTGAGTAGTTTTCATGAACAAAATCAGCGAAAAAAAAAACGGTTTGAATTTCCAGAATGTATTTGTCTTATGCCGTATTCATCCTCATTTTCAGTGTGTTTCAAAAAGAAAAATTATTTACCTTGTGAATCGTTACTAAAATTAATATCTAAAATACAACCTATCAGTCAAAGTTGCTAATTTTGACCCATTAATTAACAAGAATTAAAATGAGTAAAGTACTTATTATCGGAGCCGGAGGTGTTGGTCGTGTGGTTGCCAGCAAATGTGCCGGCAATCCGGATGTTTTTTCTGAAATAATGCTGGCCAGCCGTACCCAATCCAAATGCGATGTAATTGCCAAAGAAGTTGGGAAAGGCAGGATACAAACTGCAAAACTCGACGCCGACAACGTGCCAGAGACGGTTGCACTAATCAATCAATTTAAACCCGAACTGGTCATCAACGTTGCCCTGCCATACCAGGACCTGAATATTATGGATGCCTGTTTGGAAACCGGAGTTAATTACCTCGACACAGCCAACTACGAACCACGCGATGTAGCCAAATTCGAATACAGCTGGCAGTGGGCCTACCACGACCGTTTTAAAGAAAAGGGCATCATGGCGGTTCTGGGTTGCGGGTTCGATCCCGGCGTTACTAGTATATACACAGCATATGCAGCCAAACATCATTTCGACGAAATGCATTATCTCGACATCGTCGATTGTAATGCAGGAGACCACGGCAAGGCGTTTGCTACCAACTTCAATCCTGAAATCAATATTCGCGAAATCACTCAAAAAGGCCGTTATTGGGAAAATGGAAAGTGGGTAGAAACCGAGCCACACGAAATCAAAAAAGCTTTGAATTATCCGAATATCGGGCCAAAAAACTCATATGTAATCTACCATGAGGAACTTGAATCACTGGTAAAAAATTATCCGACTTTAAAACGCGCCCGTTTCTGGATGACATTTGGCGACGAATACCTCACCCATTTACGTGTGATCCAGAATATTGGCATGGCGCGTATCGATGCGGTTAAGTACAAGGGAATCGATATTATTCCACTTGAATTTTTGAAAGAAGTGCTGCCTAACCCGGGAGATCTGGGAGAAAACTACACCGGAGAAACTTCGATCGGTTGTCGTATTCGAGGAGTAAAAGACGGAAAAGAAAAAACGTATTACGTCTGGAATAACTGTTTACACCAACAGGCTTACAAAGAAACTGGTACGCAAGGCGTTTCATACACCACAGGTGTTCCGGCCATGTTGGGTGCGATGATGGTGCTTACCCGGAAATGGAAGGGAAAAGGCGTGTTCAACGTCGAAGAGTTCGATCCGGATCCGTTTATGGAACGAATCGGTGAATTCGGACTTCCCTGGAAGGAAGAAATCAACGGCGACCTGGAGATATAAATGATTTAAGAGGCTGTCTTAAAAGCTCGAATGGAATTTCTCGCAAAATTCGCAAACAGTTTTTGAGACAGCTTTCATTACTTTGAACTTTAAACTCGAAACATTGAACTACTCTGAAATTCCTTCACCCGCTTTTGTTTTAGACGAAAAACTGCTACGGCAGAACCTGCAATTAATCGACCGTGTCCAAAAGGATGCAGGCATCGAAATAATTCTGGCGTTTAAAGGATTTGCAATGTGGAGCGCTTTTCCGCTGGTTCGCGAGTATCTAAAAGGTGCAACAGCCAGTTCGCTCTATGAAGCCAGGCTTTGTTTCGAAGAAATGCATACACGTGCCCACACCTATTCTCCGGTATATTTCGAACATGAATTTGAGGAATTGATGAGTTACAGCAGCCACATTGTTTTCAATTCGTTTACCCAGTTCGAAAAATTTTATCCAGAAACGCTCAAAACCGAACATCCTGTTTCATGCGGGATCAGGGTGAACCCTGAGTTTTCGGATGTGGAAACCGATTTGTACAATCCCAGTGCTGCCGGATCGAGGCTGGGAGTGGGTATCGAAAATATGCCTGATGAATTACCGGAAGGGATCGAGGGCATCCATTTTCACGTTTTATGTGAATCGGATTCATACAGCCTTGAAAAAGTGCTGGAAAAATTTGAGGCCAACTTTGGGAAATATCTTTCTCAAATAAAGTGGGTGAATATGGGTGGCGGCCATTTGATGACCAGAAAAGGCTATGATCACGAGCACCTCATCAAAATATTAAAAGCCTTCCGCGAAAAATACAAGGTTAACGTGATCCTTGAACCGGGTAGCGCAATTGCCTGGGAAACCGGTGTTTTGGTTTCCACTATTCAGGATATTGTGTTACACAAGGGTATAAAAACAGCTATTCTCGATGTTTCCTTCACGGCCCACATGCCCGACACACTCGAAATGCCTTATCGCCCAAAAATCATTGGCGCCAGCGAACCAACTCCCGATAGCAGACACCTGTTTCGTTTGGGAGGTGTGAGTTGTCTCGCCGGTGATTTTATGGAAAGCTACTCATTTGATCATGAATTGCAGGTAGGCGAAAAACTTATATTACTCGACATGATCCATTATACAATGGTAAAAACGACCATGTTTAACGGGGTCAATCATCCGGCCATTGCCATTTGGACCGAAGATGAAACATTAAAAATTGTCCGCGAATTCACTTACCAGGATTTTAAGAGCAGACTGTCCTAAAAGATACCCAAGCTACTGTTTTTCAGTTTCATTGAATCGTGCAATATATTTTAACCAAAACAAACAACGTTTAACAATTAATTTACATTATCAACAATTGTTAATATCTCCGGTTGATTTATGGTGAATATAAACCATTGAAAATCACTTGTAATTTTAATTTTTCGCTTTACATTTGAACTATCAGGTGAGCGATAAATGACCGCTTGAAATTGTGGAAACGGGAAATGTTACTTAGTTGAAACAGGAACCGGTTCTTTCCGGCCTTCGGGACGGCACAATGGAAAGCCGAAGTTTGAACAAGACAATCTGGAAGGTCGCAGTTCAGGCAATCATCTGAAAGAAAATCCAGAAGTTCTTTCAAGATTGAGTCTCCCGCAGGATGTGGAAAAGGCTTCGGCCCGGGAAGCAAAACTGCACGGCAAATTCGGGAAACCGAAAAGCTGGTAAAGAAAAGACAAGGTTCGCAAGAAACTTGCTCGGATCGATGAGAGACACTTCGTTCAGGAAGGTAGACGCGTAAACCGAATGAACTGCTCGAAAGTTTAACCGTAACACGTTAAACCGGGAAGTAAGGGGTCAGTAAAGTTTGAAAAAACTGAGAATGGCCGGTCGCAATAACCGTAACCTGGCACGAAAAACGACTTCGGTTGTTTTAAAGTGGATGGGAACTATTTGTCAAAGAATAGTTCCCATTTGTGTTTTTATACCATTGCAACTTTATCCCAAACCAAACATTCTTACTACTTTTACATCCGTTAAAACAGATTTGATGATTCCGGAAATATCGAAAATAAAAAACACCGGCTCGGGCAATTTCTTCCTGATGGCCGGACCATGTGCGATCGAGAGCGAACAAATGGCGCTCGAAATTGCTGAACGCATTGTTTCCATCACTGATAAATTACAGATTCCTTATATTTTTAAAGGATCGTACCGAAAAGCCAATCGTTCGCGCATCGATTCTTTTTCGGGAATCGGTGATGAGAAGGCTCTGAAAATATTGAAAAAAGTTTCCGAAACTTTCGATATTCCGGTTGTGACCGATATTCACAGCGCCCCGGAAGCAACTATGGCAGCCGAATTTGTAGATGTTCTTCAGATTCCTGCATTCCTGTGTCGCCAGACAGATATTTTGGTCGCCGCTGCTGAAACAGGAAAGGTGGTGAACATTAAAAAAGGCCAGTTCCTTTCAGCTACAGCCATGCAATTTGCAGTGCAAAAAGTAATCGATAGCGGGAACAATAACATTGTTCTTACTGAGCGTGGGACCACCTTTGGCTATCAGGATTTGGTTGTGGATTACCGCGGTATCCCGGAAATGCGAGCTATGAATGTCCCGGTTGTTCTCGACATCACCCACTCGCTGCAACAGCCGAATCAGGTGAGCGGAGTTACCGGTGGTAACCCTGCGCTGATCGAAACTATTGCACGAGCAGGTATCGCAGTTGGTGTGGATGGAATCTTTATTGAAACTCACCCGAATCCGGAAGCCGCCAAATCAGACGGGGCCAACATGCTTAAACTGGATTTGTTGGAGAATCTACTGACAAGACTAGTGGCTATACGACAAACCATCATTCAGTTCTAATACAGTCCAATCTGAAATACGTGAAACATGCTCGAAGAAATTTCTCAAACACTAATTCCTTTAATTAAAGAATGGGAAAACCGTTTAATGAATTTTTCTGAAGAAGTGATTTCGGTTCCACGGAACAAACAGCATCGCAACATTCGTCAAATTGTTGGGCACATGGTCGACTCGGCGTCGAACAACACTCACCGCGTAGTTCATTTGCAATACCGCGAACTTCCGCTTCGCTTTCCAAATTATGCGACTTACGGTAACAACGACCACTGGATTTCGATTCAGAATTACGAAAAAGAAAATTGGGATAACCTGGTGCAATTATGGAAATTTTTGCATTTGCATTTTCTGCATGTTATTGCAAATATCGATGCCGACAAATTACAAAATGAATGGTTTGCGGATGTGGATAAAAAAATAACACTAAAAGAAATGGTGGAAGATTTTCCACAACATTTCAAACTTCATATTTCAGAAATTGAAGAATTAATGAACGAATAAAAAGGATATGAAAAACAGAAGAAGCTTCTTTAAAAAATCACTTTCAGGACTTGCACTGGCCAGCCTGCTCCCACTTTCAAAATATTCGCGTGCAACTGAAGTAAAATTGTCAGGAACGCTCATTCATCACGTATTTTTCTGGTTAAAAGAACCTGAAAATGAAGCCCACAAAAAACAACTTATCACAGCTTTAAACCAACTTATTAAAGTAAAAACCATAAAACTGAGCCATATTGGCCTACCGGCTGGAACTGAAGCCCGCGATGTGGTTGACCATTCTTATTCGGTTTCGTACATGGCCATGTTTGATAACAAAAACGACCAGGCAGCGTATCAAACCGACCCGATCCATTTACAATTTGTAGCCGAAAACGAATACCTCTGGCGAAAAGTGGTGGTTTACGATTCGACTGATATTGTTGAATCTTAATAGAAGAATAGATAGGCCATTGCAATGGCGGCAATAATACCGACAAAATCGGCGATCAGTCCGCAAACCACAGCATAACGTGTGTTTTTAATACCAACGGCTCCAAAATATACAGCGAGTATATAAAATGTAGTATCAGTTGCCCCCTGAACCGTACTGGCCACTCTACCCACAAACGAATCGGCTCCGTAGGTTGTCATGGCATCCACCATCATTCCGCGGGCGCCGCTTCCACTAAGCGGTTTCATTAAAGCAGTGGGCAATGCTGCTGTAAAATCGGTGTTAATTCCCAACTGCTCAAAAACCCAGGTAAACCCTTCAATAAACCAATCCATTGCACCCGAAGCCCTGAAAACTCCAATCGCCACTAAAATCGCCACCAGGTAAGGAATGATCTTGACCGCCGTTTTAAAACCATCTTTGGCACCTTCGATAAAAGCTTCGTAAACATTCACCTTTTTCAAGACAGCCATAACAATAAAAGCAACAATTACCGAAAACAAAATAAAGTTGCTGGCCAGGTTCGAAATTTGGGTAATTGCTTCCTTATCGAGTGTAGAGAAATACCAGATCAAGCCTGCAATAAAAGCGGTTAGTCCACCCAGATAAGCAAGCACAACTTTATCCAGCAGATTGATTTTTTGGTAAATGGCCACAGAAATCAAACCTGCAATCGTTGAAAAATAAGTGGCAAGTAAAATAGGAATAAAAATATCGGAAGGGTTGACTGCGCCCAACTGAGCCCGATATACCATTATACTAATAGGAAGCAAAGTTAGCCCGGAAGTATTTAACACCAAAAACATGATTTGCGCATTCGAAGCGGTTGATTTATCCGGGTTGGTTTCCTGCATTTCGCGCATGGCCTGCAAACCCATTGGAGTAGCAGCGTTATCGAGATTCAACATATTGGCAGCAATATTCATAAGAATAGAGCCGTGGGCCGGATGTTCCTTACCTAGCTCAGGAAACAACTTATGAAAAAATGGCCCAATTAAACGTGAAAATACTTTAACAATTCCACCTTTCTCCCCGATTTTCATGATCCCCATCCAGAGCGTCAACACACCCGTTAGGCCTAACGAAATCTCGAAACCTGTTTTGGCCATATCAAATGTTGCTTTCACCAGTTCTGGAAAAACTTCAACATCGCCTAAAAATACCATTCGCGCCAGCGCAATCACAAATGCTGCCAGAAAAAAGAATATAAAAATGTAATTGAGTGCCATATTGATCTGCGATCATAAATTTGATTGTGTGAGCTTTGAAAGAAATGCATTTTACTGAATCCTCTGCAAAAATAAGAATCTCTTCCACTTTTAACAAAGTAACTTTCTTCTGGATAATTTAGAAGCGGGTTTATTTATAAAACTCATTTTACTATGTATTCAGGCCGTTGCACAAGAACTTCTTTTTGAAGATCGAGTTGTATTTTCGGGACTGGGGCATATTTGTCTTTTTCAGCAAATTCGGCAGTACTCATGCTGTTGAGCCTGGTTCGCAAATCAGCTTTTGCAAAATCATTCAATACCTGCGCCATACTTTTTCCATCAATTCTATTAGGAAGATTGTCCCACCTCCGAAGGTCAAAAAAACGCCGCCCTTCAGTAGCAAATTCCAAACGCTGCTCCCACTGAACTGCACGCATTGCTTCATCGGTGCTAGCGAATGAGGAATACAAACCAATTTTATAATTGGCCGCCGGTTGAGTCCAGTCAACATCACCCCCGTTTAGATAATCTGAATCACTTGTCCCACCTCCCCATGGATAAATTGATTTTGGAAGTTCATAAACCAGAACCTTTCCCATGACAAACTCATGGCCAGCTCTTTCCCGTATCTCATTCACAAGGCTCCTGGCAAGCTCCAAATCTCTTTCAAATGCTGCAATTTCTGCCCGCCATAAAAGAATATGGGCATAACGGATATATCTATAGTTGTTGGCATTTACACCTGTCATCCATCCGGTAGTGGTTGAAAGAGTATAACGCTGGTATTTGTAAAAGAAAGGTTTTATTGCCGGAAGATAGGGCCCTCCGTCCCGCTGAGAGCGAACCCAGTCGTTTCCCCTGTTGATCCCCCAGTCTAAAAAAGGAATTCCTCGTCGGCTGAGTGTCCAGTCAATTCGTGGGTCGAGCCAGTCATTAGCCGGAACAAAAGTTTCTTCCGAACGAATTCTCATGTCGTTTTTAAGGTCTACATCGTTAAAGGTTTCAAACAGTGGCAAGCCATTCTCATCTACTTTAAACGCATTCGCCATATTTTGCGACACCTGATGAAAACCACAACACATTCCAATATCGCCTCCATGCGGCCAGTTTAACCCAATACCCATTTCGGCGTTTAACGATTCTGCAATATCGTTTACATTTGCCTGAATCTCAAAGATCGATTCTGTATTATTGTTTTTTTCAATTCTGAAATTATCAAAGAAATCAGGCATCAATGAATATTTCCCACTACTGATAATTTCATCGAGTAAAGGTTTTGCTTTTGAGTATTCCAGCTTCTGAAGATAAGCCCGGGCAGCAAGTGCCATGGCAGCATACTTTGTCGGGCGACCAACATCGATTTGTGTTTCAGGTAAATATTCCCAGGCAAATTGCAACCCTTCCACAATAAAAGTAAGTACCTCCCCGTCATCATTCAGGTTCGACACTTTTGCCGGGTACTCTTCATTCTCATCAATCAAAGGAATATAATCACCAAAGACCAACCACGCCTCAAAATAAAACAAGGAACGTAGGAATAAAGCCTCAGCTTTAAACTCATTGGCCTTTTTTTCCGATACTTCGCTTGTATTATCAATTATCTTTAATACATTATTTGCCCTTTGAATCCCAAGCCCAAATGCCCACTTCCATTTATCGGCAACAAAACTATTATACTCAGTTAATCTCCAACGTTCGACGTTAAGAACCCCTGATGTTTCCGTTGCTTCGGGAGCAGTATAAGCATCATCGGAAGCCCCTGAACCAAATGACCAATTTTGAATGGATGCCCCCCAATTAACATCATAAAGCGAACTCCCCCGAACCATGGCATATGTTCCAATTAATAATGCATCGATTCCTTTTTCATCCATAAAATAGTTATCTGAATTCAAGCCTGGTGGAGATTTGGTCAAGAAATCATCAGAACAGGAAATTGCACTAAAAAAGACGAGAAATAAGGCGAGTAATCTTAGATTTGGATTCATTGTGTTAATAGCTGTCAATCAACCAAATTTAATAAAAAAGAGGGACTTTTAAAGCCCCTCTTTTCAATTTATGACCTAACTAATTATTTAAATTCAGGACGTTGCTCCAGAACACCAACCTGTTGGTCTAACTGCCCCTGCGGAATTGGCATGTACTTATCGCTATTATCAAAAGAAAAACCAGTCATACTAGCCTTGTTATTATTCCGAATTCTCTCATCAGCCCGAGCAAAATCATTCAGAACTTGAACCATGCTCTTACCACCAATTTTATTAGGTAAATTATCCCACCGACGTAAATCGAAGAAACGCATACCTTCGGTAGCAAATTCCAGGCGTTGTTCCCATTGCACTGCTTGCATAGCTTGATTTCCATCTGCAAATGATGTATAAGGCTCGATTTTATAATTAGCCGCTGGTTGAGTCCAGTCAACAGAACCACCCGACAGATAATCACCATCAGTTGAACCTACACCCCATGGATATACGGATGGAGGAAGTTTATCAATTAAAACCTTACCCATAACCGGAGTACTGTTTTTAGCCCTTTCACGGATCATATTCACAAAGGTCAAAGCGCCGCCAGGATCATTCGCAGCCGCGCGACATTCTGCTTTCCATAGAATAACATGGCTGTAACGCAGGTAACGATAGTTATTGGCATTGATACCAGTCTGCCATCCGGTAGTGGTTGAAAAGCTATAGCGCTCCGACTTTTTAAAGAATGGTTTTGAAGCAGGCATATAAGGTCCGCCCTCTGGCTGCCTGCGGATCCAGTCTCTACCACGATTGATACCCCAGTCTTTGTATGGGATACCACGGCGGCTAAGTGTATAATCAACACGAGGGTCTAACAAATGATCAGTCGGAGTAAACGCATCTTCCGATGGAACTCCCTGATCATTAGTCAAGTCTGTATTGTTAAAAGTATCAAACATTGGGAAACCGTTTGCGTCAACTTTATAGGCATTGAACAGGTTTTGAGAAGGTTGGTGGAAACCACAGCACATACCAATATCTGAACCATGCGGCCAGTTCAATCCGATCCCCATTTCAGCATTTAATGATTCATTGATATCGTTTACGTTGGCCTGGATCTCAAAAATAGATTCGCTGTTATTGTTAGTAGCTATATTGAAGTTATCGATAAATTCATCAACAAGCGAAAATTGTCCACTGCCAATAATTTCATCTAACAATGCTTCTGCTTCAGTATACTTCAAATCCTGAAGATATGCCCTTGCAGCTAATGCCTTGGCAGCCCATTTTGTAGCACGGCCAAGCTGGGCTTGTGTTGCAGGAAGTTTACTTGCTGCATAGGCCAAATCATCAATTATAAAATTTAGAACAGCGCCATCAGCATTTACGTTCGAAACCAGCCTTGGATCTTCTGTATCTTCAGTCAGAATTGGAATATAATCCCCAAATACCAAACGAGCTTCAAAATAGAATAATGCCCTTAAGAACCGAGCCTGAGCCCTGAATTGGTCAGCCTCTGCAGAAGTGATTGTTCCATCTTCTTCACTTTTATTAATAACCCGAATGGTTTTATTGGCGCGGTCGACCCCCATACCAAAGGCCCATTCCCATTTTTCACTGGGATATGAATTTATGGATTGCACTGTCCAGTGCTCGATATCATTTACAGGTTCCTGGTCAGTAAACTCAGACCCTTTATAGGCATCGTCTGAGGCAGCCGAACCATAAGTCCAGTTTTGAATGGATGCCCCCCAACTGATTTCCCAAAGCGAGCTCCCTCCTACCATTGCGTAGGTTCCAATTAAAAGTGCGTCAATACCCTTTGCATCGTAGAATACATTTTCTGAAGTCGACCCCGGAGGTTCCTTGGTCAAAAAGTCTTCAGAACAAGAATATGACATGGTCAGTAAAAGCGCAACGACCATTGTTATTGATAGTTTTTTCATAATACTTATCTGTTTATTTTTCATATCTAATTATTCATTATAAACCAAGGTTTACACCAAACATTATCTGGCGAGGAGTAGGCCAGGCCCCCTGATCTAATCCAAACCCGGCGCCTGCACTGGTGTCAGTGCCAGATACTGTCCTAATTTCCGGATCAAGTCCACTGTAGCTAGTAATTGTAAACACATTGGTAACCTGTGCATACACACGCAGGCTTTTAATACCAGCCCTGTCTAACAACGATTTCGGGAAAGTATAACCTAAGCGCAAAGACTTCAGCCGTAAATAAGAAGCATCTTCAATAAATGCTGTGGATGGTTGCTGAGATATGGTATTTTGATCCAACATTGGAAGTTTTGCTTTTGAATTATTGCTTAAATAAGGACTTCCCCATGAATTATATAATGCATCTTTACTTAACCCGCCGTTAAACATACCATAATCAGTCCAGCGGGTTACATAATTAACCATTTCGTTCCCATAACTTCCATAAAAGAACATGTTCAGATCGAAGTTCCCATAACCAAGATCAATGTTCAAACCACCAGTCAGGTCAGGATGCGGGCTTCCAATAAATGTCCTGTCGTTAGCATCAATTACCTGAACCTCAGTATCCGGTTCACCATCATCATTTGTGTCAACCATTTGAGTGGACAAATCAATATTTTTATATTTAAAGTGCCCTGGTTGATTGTACCCTGCGTTGCCGCCATACATTGGATGAGCATCAGCTTCTGCCTGAGTTTGAAAAATACCTTCAACTATGTAACCATAAAATTCAGGGAAAGCGTGTCCTGCGGCATAACGCGTATAGGTCATCTGACGTAAACTTCCTGCATCGATATAACGATCAGGGTCGCCAGACAGTTGGCGAACTTCGTTTTTATAATGAGAAAGCGTTAAACTGGCCGAATAAGTAAATTTACCCCCTGAAGTAGAATTATTGTAACCTATTTCGACATCGAAACCTTTGTTACGCATTTTACCCACATTTACGAAAGGTGCCGTGGCAATACCCATTACGTGGGGAATCGGTTCCTGAAATAACATATCTTTCGTATCGCGCTGCCAGAAATCCAAGGCTACGGCCAGGTGATTATCCAACATATTGGCATCAATCCCCAAGTTTATAGTGGTGGTGGTTTCCCAGGTTACATCTTCGCTACCTAAAGTGTATGGTCTAAACCCCGACACTGCACTTGTATTTGAACCATCAATAGCATAAGAAGCACGATAAGCATCGGTAGAATAGGTAGAATATGAGTTGTAGTTACCAATACGGTCGTTACCCGACATACCCCATCCCAAACGAAGCTTTAACAGATCTAACCAATTGCTTGTACTTTGCATAAAGTTTTCTTGAGAAACAGCCCACGCAGCAGATGCAGCAGGGAAAGTAGCATATTTGTGTTTTGAACTGAACCTTGAAGATCCGTCACGACGAACAGTTCCTTCCAGGAAATATTTCCCCTGATAGTCGTAGTTAACGCGGCCAAATACCGAGAACATTGACCATTCAGAAGCATTCCCACTGTTTTCCTTATTACTTTCACCAGAATCCAGTTGCATGTAGTTTGGATCTTCGGAGAAATAAACGCGGCGACTGGCATTCAAAGACTGGTAGAAATAATCAATGGCCTCTGTACCTAATAATACATTCAATTTATGAACCTCAGCAAATGTTTTGTTATAGTTTAATGTATTTGACCAGTTCCATTGCAAATTATAATTTGAATTTGCATCTACACCATTTACCAGGTTTGGTTCAGAACTTTCAGGTGAAGGAAGAATATATCCTTTATAATTCCACTGCCCCCAGTTGGCGCCAAATAATGTTTTGGCCGTTAATCCTTCCATAAGGGTAACTTCAGCAAAAGCGCTACCTAAAATACGGTTATATTTGCCCTCGTTATTTTTAGCCCTGTAAAGTATAGAAACAGGGTTCGTTGCGTTACCCATCTCAGGGGCTTTACTTCCGGCAAAATGTTCACCACTAATATCATAAACCGGAATGATTGGCTGCATCCTGTAAGCAAACGAAACCACGGTACCTTCACCATTATCCGAGAAATTACCACTTTCATCGATATAAACAACCTGCAATGATTCTCCAACCTTTAACCACTTGTTGAATTTAGCGTCAGAGTTCATACGCATGGTGTATCTTTTGAAGTTAGTATATTCCAGCATACCGTCTTCGTCAAGGTAATTAGCCGAAAATGCATAGGTAGAATTGGCGCCACCACCAGCTATTGACAGGTCATACTCCTGAACCACACCTGTACGATAGATCTCATCGTACCAGTTAGTTCCCTGCTTATTGGCTTTGAAAATTTGATTGCCATAAAAACTATAGGTAGATTCATCAACCTCGCCACTCATGGCACCGGCAGGTAAAATGTAATCAGGTATTACAGGTGAAGAACCCGTACCGTATTGTGCGCTTGACGGCGCATCACCATTATTGGCAGCAGACAACCAAATTGCCTCAGCATATTCATTTGTATTCAACAAATCGTACTGGTTCACAGCATTGGAAACACCTGTACGGACAGATAAATTGATTCGGGGCTGTTGATTAGCACGTCCGTGTTTAGTCGTAATAATAATTACGCCGTTTGCACCCCGTGTTCCATAAATGGCAGCCGAAGAAGCATCTTTCAAGACTGAAATGCTTTCAATATCGCCAGGAGGAATATTGTTACCCGGGCCTGAAGGAACCCCATCAATAATGTATAAAGGGTTTGGATCATTAATAGTTCCAACCCCACGAATACGAATTGTGGCATCAGCTCCCGGACGATTGGCATTGGTAACCGTTATCCCGGAAACCTGCCCTTGTAAGCGGCTGGCAACGCTGGTTTCTGAGGTAGTTGCTAACTTCTCAGCCGACACCGTAGAAACTGCCCCAGTCAATTCTTCTTTCATCCTGGTACCATAGCCAACAACAACCACTTCGTCAACCCCAATTACATCAGCCTTTAAAACTACATTAATAACCGTTTGGTTACCAACAGTAACAGTTTGAGTCAACATACCAATGTATGAAAACTGTAACTTTGCATCATCTGACGGAACAGATAAAGTAAAATTACCGTCAATATCGGTAATCGTACCCTGTACTGTCCCCATTACAACAATCGATACTCCAGGGATTCCTGCGCCATCTTCACCGGTAACATTACCGGTAACCGTTTTTTGCGCATAAGAACCTAGAGAAAATGCCATAATAATGGCAAGGAAAAGAAAGGTTTTAAAACCTTTACGTTGTCTTTTTTCCATAGATTTTAAGTTTTGGTATTATTAATTAGAAAATGATTATTAGCTCCGCTTGATTTTGCTAACAAAACGCAACAATTACGGATATTATGAGTATTTCATAAATTCAATTTTAATTAGTTAGTTAGCATATACATTCTCAATTAAAAGCCACCTATCGTGAGAATGTATTAGTTAGTTTAATATTAAATGCTAAATTATTGTTTTCATCGTTAATACTCCCCCTAACTTACATGTTAAAAAACATAAGTCTGTCTTAATCACCAATAAGTTTTCAACACTTCATTTTTCATCTGCTAATGATAATCTATTTTTCAAACAATCAATAACAAAAATTGTTGTATGATGAAGTAGTTTTGAGAAAACAATTTAATTTTACATAAAAATTAATCACATGAAAGTTGTTTTATATTGGGTCCTGGCTATTATTATTACACTGGCAGCAGTAATTTATCAAAGAAAGACCGGACCAACTTATGATAAAAAAATCGAGGTGGCAGTAAACAACACCAATTACCAGCTAAAACTGGTTCGTAGTATCGAAATTGGCAGTGGTTCGCATGTTAGGCTGGGTATTGACGATACCTCTGTTCAGGCAAAACTGTATTACAAAAAGTATCCATCGAATGAGGCTTATCAATCGGTTGATTTTGAATACGGGCAAAAACCTGTTCATTCTTTTCTTATGAACAAGGTCTTTAAAATTACCGAAGAAAAAGGTTGGTTTGCTGAAATACCCGAACAACCGGCTGCCGGAAAAATTCAGTACTATTTCGAGATTACTGATAAAAACGGAACCACTTCTTATTTGGAACACGAACCAGTGGTTATTCGTTTCAAAGGAGCTGTGCCTCCCGGAATTCTTATCCCGCACATATTTTTCATGTTCTTTGCCATGTTCCTTGGCAACCTGGCCGGAATTATGGCCGTATTCAAAAACCGTCGGTTTAAATTATTTACAAACCTTACCATTGTCACTTTCTTTATCGGTGGGATGATTCTTGGCCCGATGGTACAGTGGCATGCATTTGGAGAAGCCTGGGCAGGCATACCTTTTGCATGGGACCTTACCGACAATAAAACCCTGATTGCCTTCCTTTTCTGGTTGCTGGCCTTCGCGATGAACCGCAACAAAGAAAAACCAGTATACACGGTAGTTGCAGCCATCGTAATGTTAATTGTATATTCCATCCCACACAGTATGTTTGGTTCGCAGCTTGATCCCGAAACCGGCGAAATTATCCAGGGCTGGATACAACTTATCTTATTGCAATAATAAAAAGGTCTCTTCTGAGGCCTTCTTTTTTTGCTTCCTGGCTTCATTTCACTTTTATATTTCTTTGAATATTCTAATTTTGACTGGCAAAAATCTCAAATCATTAACTTATGAAATATCTGTATCTTTTTCTATTATTGTTCGTCATATCCTGCAATCAAAAAGAATCCCTCAATTATATTCAATACGTTGATCCTTTGTTAGGAACCGGCCCGGCTACTGTTGAATCTGCCAAAGCCAAGACAGGAGCTTCACTATCAAACGGACAAACTATACCTGCTGTTACTGCTCCGTTTGGGATGACACAATGGACACCTGAAATTCATTATTACGAAAAACAATGCCTGGCGCCTTTTTATCATCGTGGAACCATTCTTCAGGGATTTCGTGCTACCCACTGGTTAAGCGGCTCGTGCTCCAGCGACTATGGTTCCTTTGGCATTTTTGCCACCAATAAAAATTTAGGATTCAGGTATTTACCAAGTCAGCGCAATAGTTTATATATGCTGAACGTCGATAATTTATCGCCAGCCTTTGCAGCCACTATGTTCGCTGAAATGGGAATTATGGCAGAAATGACAGCTACCAAACGCTGTAGTTTTTTTCGTTTCTCGTGGCTCGACCCAAAAGAAGCAACAATATTATTCGATGTAAATAGTGATCAGGATAAAGGATATATCAAAATTGATTTTGACAAACAGGAGGTTTACGGCTATAATCCCGTGTTCACGGATAATGGCCCCGCTGGAATCTCTGGTTATTTTGTAGCCAGGTTTGATAAAAATTTTGTTCAATACGGAACATTTGGGGATAACGACTACAAAGATGGTTCTGTTGAACGCAAGGATCAGAAAGCAATAGGAGCTTATGCTGTTTTTGATATCGATTTAGAAGAAACAGTTAAATTAAAAATAGGTACCTCTTTCACAAGCATTGAAAACGCCAGGAAGAACCTTGATGCCGAAATCAGCGACTGGGATTTTGAAGCGACTAAACAAAGACTGGAACAAGAATGGAACAACCTGCTCGGAAAAGTTGAAATAGAGACAAAAGATAAAAATGAACTGACCAAGTTTTACACAGCTCTTTATCATTCTTTTCAACAACCGCGGCTTTTCAGCGATGTAAACGGCGATTATCCTTCTTTTTCACAACAATATAAAATAAAGAATACCAAAGATTTCGATGTTTATGGCGATTTTTCTGCCCAGAATACTTTCCGCGCTCAAATGCCACTGCTCAGCCTGGTAGCTCCGGAACAATACAACAACATGATCAAATCCATTCTTATTCAGGCTGAAGCAGGAGGCTGGCTACCGGCTTCAACTATTGCAAATAATTATTCTAAAAACGAAGCCGGAGATCCTATTTCGGTTATTCTTGCTGATGCTGCCATGAAAGGTTTTGACTTCGACCTGGAAAAAGCTTATTCCTACATGTTGAAAAATGCAACTGAATTGCCAGATGTGGAAGATATTATGAAAGGAAAAGGCAGACCCGAACTTGAACCGTATATGGCATTCGGATATATTCCGATCGATGAAATGCAGGCTGGAGAACAAACAAATGGAGAAATAGCGCGCACTCTTGAATATTCGTACAACGACTGGTGCGTTGCGCAAGTAGCTAAAAAATTAGGAAAAACAGACGATCTGACCAATTTAGAATCACGCGCTTCCAGTTATTCCAATGTTTTTGACGAGTCGCAGGGATGGATGAACGGAAGATATTCCGATGGCTCGTACTTCGAAGATTTTGATGCCAGCACATCTGGACCATTTTATGCCGGGAATTCTGCCAAAGAATATTCATTTTTTGTTCCTCACGATGTGCCCGGATTAATTGAACTAATCGGGGGGAAAGAATCATTCATCCAGAAACTGGATGATATCTTTAATTCAGTTTATAACCAAAGTAATGTAACCGGGCAACACATTCCGTATTTGTATAATTATGCAAATAATTGGGAAACGACTCAAAAAACAGTAAAAGAACTTCTGAAAGCCAACTACGACATTGGGCCTGGCGGACTTTCGGGGCACGACAATGCAGGTCAGCTTTCGGCCTGGTATGTTTTTAGTACTATGGGATTCTACCCGGTTTGCCCGGGTAGTAACGAATACCAATTATCGTCACCTGTTTTTCAAAAAGTTACTTTACACCTCGATAAAACCTATTATCCGGGAGGTGACTTAATATTAAAAACAGGTGAAGATATGCGGTCATTCATTTACAAAAAGGTTATTTTCAACGGCAAAGAAGTCAGTACATTCATCCGACACGAAGACATACAAAAAGGCGGAACATTGCTATTCTCGAAATAGAAGAATTCTTTAAAAAGCCGAAAAGGATGTGGTTTCCAATCAAAGGATCGCATCCTTTTTTGTTTTCTATCTTTGCAATTCAATAAAAACAGAACATGCAGCAAAAAATCACCGAAATAATAGCCCAAAGCCTCGCGGTCAGTTACCGACAGGTTGAGAATACCATCGCTTTACTTAATGAAGGGGCTACAGTGCCCTTTATTTCGCGTTACCGGAAAGAACGCACTGGCAGCCTCGACGAGGTACAAGTGTTGCAAATCAAGGAACAAAACGAGAAATACAACGAACTCGAAAAGCGCAAGGGAACCATTCTTAAAACCATCGAAGAACAGGATAAACTTACACCTGGATTAAAGGCCCGTATCGTGGGCTGCTTCGACGCCGTTGAATTGGAAGACCTTTATCTGCCCTACAAACCCAGACGCCGCACCAAAGCAACCATCGCACGTGAAAAAGGACTCGAACCACTGGCAAAAATTCTGATGAAACAAGTGGATCGGGATATTGAATTTCGTGCAGGCCAGTTTTTAAACGAAGATGTAAATTCGGTGGAAGAAGCGCTTTCAGGGGCACGCGATATTATTGCCGAATGGATAAGCGAAAACGAAAAGGCCCGGAACATTGTCAGGCGCGGATTTGAGTTAGGAGCACAGATTACATCAAAAGTGATAAAAGGAAAAGAAGAGGAAGCTGCCAAGTATCGTGATTATTTTGATTGGAACGAACCTTTAAAAAAATGTCCATCGCACCGTTTATTGGCCATGCGCCGGGGCGAGAACGAAGGTTTCTTACGTGTTGCCATTACTCCCGATGATGAACGTGTACCCGAGAACCTCGAACGCTTTTTTGTAAAAGGAAACAACCACAGCTCCGATCAGGTGGCGCTGGCAGTAAAAGACAGTTACAAACGACTGGTCCAGCCTTCAATCGAAACTGAGTTCGCTAATCTGTCAAAGGAAAAAGCCGACGAGGAAGCTATCCGGGTTTTTGCCGAAAACCTAAAGCAGTTGTTACTCGCTCCTCCGCTCGGTCAGGAACGCATACTTGCCATTGATCCCGGTTACCGGACCGGCTGCAAAATTGTTTGCCTCGACGATCAGGGCAATCTCATGCACAACGAAACCATTTATCCGCATGCTCCGCAGAACGAGAAAAAAATGGCGGCTAAAAAAATAACTTCGATGGTGGAAATGTACAAGATCGAGGCCATTGCCATCGGCAACGGAACTGCCAGCCGCGAAACGGAACACTTTATAAAAAACCTGCATTACGATCGTGAATTAAAAGTATTTGTGGTGAGCGAAGACGGTGCTTCGGTGTATTCGGCTTCGAGCGTGGCCAGAGCCGAATTTCCGCAATATGATGTAACTGTGCGCGGAGCAGTTTCTATCGGTCGTCGTTTGATGGACCCGCTGGCAGAACTGGTAAAAATCGATCCGAAAAGCATTGGCGTGGGACAATACCAGCACGATGTGGATCAGAAAAAATTAAAAGAAAGTCTCGATTCGGTGGTCGAACTCAGTGTGAACTCGGTGGGTGTTAACCTGAACACGGCCAGTAAACACCTGCTCACCTATGTTTCGGGACTCGGTCCGCAACTGGCAGAAAACATCACCGCTTACCGAAAAGAAAACGGCATGTTTGAATCGCGTGCCGACTTAAAAAAAGTTCCGCGTATGGGCCCAAAAGCTTTTGAACAGGCTGCCGGGTTCCTTCGTATCCCGGGCGCAAAAAATCCGTTGGATAATTCAGGGGTACACCCCGAATCGTATCCTGTTGTTTCTCAAATTGCAAAAGAGCTGAAATGCCAGGTAAACGATTTAGTCAGGAATGAAGAACTGGTTTCGAAAATCGATTGGCAAAAATACGTGACTGCTGAAGTAGGTCTTCCTACGCTGAATGATATTCGCGAAGAACTGCTGAAACCCGGGCGCGACCCGCGAAAGGGAATTAAGGTTTTTGAATTTGCCGACGGTATTTTCTCCATCAACGACCTGCATGTTGGAATGGTGTTGCCGGGTATCGTAAACAACATCACCAAATTCGGGGCTTTTGTCGATGTGGGTATCAAAGAATCGGGGCTGGTCCATATTTCGGAACTGGCCGATCGTTTTGTTTCCGATCCCAACGAGGTTGTAAAGCTACATCAGCATGTTAAGGTCCGGATTAAAGAAGTGGATATTTCCCGCAAACGGGTTCAGCTTTCGATGAAAGGACTGGAAAAATAAAGAATGGTTTCTTTTTCTTTTATCCTGACAAATCTGCTATTCTTCCAGAATTTTAATATTACGGAACCAAACGTCATTACCATGGTCTTGCAATCCTAACACTCCTGACTTGGCAATATTTGCCCAATCGGGGTTCAATGCCGGGAATTTTGAGCCGGCAACCAGTTTATTCCAGTCATCAGTCCACAAGTGATATTCAACAACGGTTTTACCGTTTTGGCGGTGCCAAACACTTCCCTGGTACACTTCAATTTCGGCGGTGTTCCATTCACCGGCGGGATTGGCATTCTGCGGAACAGCCGGAATCAGGTCGTACAACGAGCCAGCCATGCGGTTTCCGTCTTTTCCGGCACGTGCATCCGGGTGACGTTCGTTATCCAGTACCTGCATTTCGGGAGCTGTAAAATAAACAGCTGCCCATTTCGGATCTTCCTTCCCCAAATAGAAAATTCCGGAGTTACCACCGGGGGCAATTTTCCACTCCAGTTTCAATCGGAAGTTGGAATATTCTTTGGTTGTGATAATATCACCTCCGTCTGCGGCACCTGCTTCACCCTGACCCGATGCTTTGCAATGAAGGGTTCCATCTATTACTTCCCATCCTGTCGGGAAATGGTCTTTGTTGTATCCTTTCCAACCATCGGTTGTTTTACCGTCGAAAAGTAATACCCAACCTTCTTCCTTTTCTTTTTTAGTAAGCTGGTTCATAGCTGACGAACTACCGGTTTTACTGCTTTTACACGACAAGCTGAAAACAAATGCCACTGCCAATGCAATAGAAAAAAATCTTCTCATTTTTGATAAATTTAATTGGTTACAGATTATTAATGTTATTGATTAATTCAGCACTAAAGTACAAAAATAAGTAAATCACGCTTTGATTAGCCTTGAAAGATAATTTTAATTTGTATATCCGGTTAATTGCCACAAAAATCTCTAATTAACACAATATCAAATATTTCCTGTTGTTGGCCTACTTTTAAATTCATAACTCTCCCTGATTGCGATCCGTCAGCTGACGGACACAATCGTCCCTCTCTTCGCGAAGAGAGGGAATGAGGCCCGCCTGAACGGTGAAGCCGGGCAGCGAGAGTTCTAGTAATCTGAAAACTAGATTTTGTGGCATCATTTCGGATATACGATAATTTTAATGTAAAATGCAATGAAAAGCTCCTGGTTCTTATCAATTTCAAATCATGTTTTGTAATTTAGAGAATTAATCATATTTCAGATTCAATATATATTATGAGTAATTCAGCAAAACCCAAGAGAATAGGAATTTTAACTGCAGGTGGCGATTGTCCAGGTTTGAATGCCGCCATCAGGGGAGTTGGTAAAACAGCCATTGTTGAATACGGGATGGAAGTTTACGGCATCCGTGCGGGTTACACCGGGCTTATCAATGGCGATATTATAGAATTAAAAGAATCGCAACTTTCAGGGATTCTTACCCTGGGAGGTACAATACTTGGAACATCGCGCGAGAAGCCCTACAAAATGGAAAACGGGAAAGACCTGCACAAACCCGAAAAAATTAAGAAGAACTACAAAAAAATGGGCCTTGATGCCGTGGTTTGTATCGGCGGTAACGGCACTATGAAAACTGCAGCCTTGCTGGCAAAAGAAGGTATGAATGTGATAGGCATACCAAAAACCATCGACAACGATGTGTGGGGAACCGATGTAACATTTGGTTTCGATTCGGCCGTGCAAATTGCTACCGATGCTATCGACCGGCTCCATACCACAGCCAACTCTCACCAAAGGGTAATGATTATCGAAATTATGGGACACAATGCAGGCTGGCTGGCTTTATACTCAGGTCTTGCAGGTGGTGGCGACATTATCCTGATTCCGGAACTCGAGTACAACATCCGTTCGGTATGTAAGAAAATTGAGAATCGTTACGAGGATAATAAACCTTATTCGATTGTAGTGGTAGCTGAAGGTATAGAACATCCTAAAAACAGATCAGCTGCCTCGCATATTGCTGAAGCTATTCAAACTTATACCGGAATAGAAACCCGCGAAACGGTTTTGGGTTATATTCAGCGCGGAGGCTCTCCCACTCCGATGGACAGAATTCTGGCTACCCGATACGGGGCTTATACAGCCCAGTGTATTGCCGAAGGTTGTTTTGGAACCATGGTAGCTGTTAAAGACAATGCCCTTACTACGGTTGGCCTGGAAGAAGTTGGAGGGAAGCTCCGTTTAATTGAACCCGACAACGGGCTTATTATGAAAGCACGAAAAATGGGCGTTTCCTTTGGAGATGAATTTCTTTAGGCCGGTTTAAAGATTTGACATAGTTGCGTTACAAAAACGTTTTCCGAAATTCGGGCGACGTTTTTTTATAATGGCAGGTGCAGTACCTTTTTTGTTTCAAAAAATTCTTCTTCGAAATATTCCGACAAGTCCTGAATAAAAACTCTTTTCCGGTAGGGTTTGGTTTCTTCAGCCAGGTCGCCACCCTTTAAATAAAGAATCCCGTTGGGAAGTGCGTTCTTTTGCTTTTTTGAGATATTTTTTTGGACCCAGGGAATGAACTCGGGGAGCCTTGTAACAGCGCGGCTCACCACAAAGTCGTATTTGTCGGTCAACTGTTCTGCCCTGATTTGTTCGGCGCTTACATTCCGAAGTTTTAATTCATCGGCTACATTTTGAACCACCTTAATCTTTTTACCTATTGAATCGACCAGGTGAAAACTGACTTCAGGAAAGAGAATGGCCAGTGGGATTCCCGGAAATCCCCCGCCGGTTCCGACATCCAGTACTTTGGTGCCCGGCACAAATTTCGTCAGTTTGGCAATTCCCAGCGAATGCAGCACATGACGCTCATAAAATGCCTCCATGTCTTTTCGTGAAATTACATTGATTTTCGCGTTCCAATCGAGGTACAATGGTTCGAGTTGACTAAAAAGTTGTTTTTGATGGTCGTTTAAATTGGGGAAGTACTTCAGAATTATTTCCATACTGGTATTAATCTCTTTGTCCGATTTCGGTACTTTCGATCATTTTAAACAGCATTTCGCGCGCCCTGAATAACTGGGCTTTTACTGTTCCGAGTGGCAAATCTAATTCTTTTGCAATTTCTTCGTACGAAAACTCTCTGAAATAACGCAACTCAACCAGGGTCTGATACCGCGGTTTAAGTTTCCGCACTACATTCCGAAGTAATATGGCTTTTTGTTGTCGGATCAAACGTTCTTCCGGATCAGGTTCTTTCGATTTTAGTTTAATCGGATCAGGATTCTCTCCTTCTTCCTTATTTTCTATGGAAACGTGAACTCCCTTCTTTTTTCGTAAGAAATCGATACAGTTGTTGGAAGCGATCTTAAATAACCAGGTCGAGAATGCGTAAGTGGGTGAATATTGATGAAGATTTTTAAATGCTTTACCAAAAGCTTCGAGTGTGAGGTCTTCAGCGTCGCTGCGGTTATTTACCATTTTCAGCAACATAAAATAAATGGTGTCTTTGTAACGTGTCAGCAAACGGGCAAAAGCTTTCTCATCTCCTTGCAAAGCTTTCTGAACGAGTTCGTAATCGTGCCTTGCCTTTTCCGATAATATCAGACTTTTATCTTCCATTTATTGTTACGGTTTGTCTGGCTAAAGTACCACCTGTAAAACAGTTTAAAATAAGTCATTAACATGCCGTACACTAACGAAGATATGAATATTTTACGTTCATTCAAACGATTTTGAACTATTTTTATCATAATAATCCTACCTAAAAACAGGAAGCCAGAGAGGCTGGCAATTACAGGCCACAGATCAAAAAACAGAAAAAGGACCAGCAATAAGAAAGGGAGAAAAAGAACTTGGGTTATGGTTTCGAATGCCAGAACACCTCTTTTCCATTTAGGAAGATAACGTTCGATGCGGTAGCTTCTTTCAAGCAAATTATAGAAATCGTCACGCTCTGTTTTTATCTCCCGGCTCAAACTGGTATCCTGATTCAGTAACAGCACCGTATTTTTTCGTGTAATAAATTGATTGATGATCAGTTCGAGATTGGCATACGGTTCCTTGGTTTTTTGACCGTAACCTCCAATGTCGAAATATTCTTTTTTACGGAAAGCCACATTCTCTTCGAAATAAACGAATGGAATACCGTTTGAAATGAATCCGGCGCTACGGATTTGCTGTTCAAAATTTTCGATCCGGTAAAGCAGGTTATACCAACCCGGGTGGGCCTGAATCCGATTGTAACCAACCATTACGTTCCGATAACTGGTAGCAGTATTTACAGCAAAACCACCAAGCCAGTCGTGATTAAGATCATGGGCATCCACTGGCAACATCAGCACCCAATCGTTCTGCGCTGCTTTTAAGGCTATGTTCTGCGCCAGTTTGGCCGAGAAACGCGTTTCTTCGTTTAGCGATGAGATTTTAAAATGCTTGTATTTCTGGCGAAAACTACCAATAACGGAATAGGTATTATCGAGCGAAAAATCGTCAACAGCGATTACCTCATATTTAACGGTGTTGATCGAAAGTAATTCAGGGAGTAGCCGTTTGAGATTGTCTTCTTCGTTTCTAACCGTTAGAAGAACGGAAATTGCCTGCGTAGCCTGTTCGTTGGCGATCACTTCTTTTCGTTGCTTAATTACCAGGCGCCCGGTAAAAAAAACGAGATAGTACAGCCGTACCAGGTACAGGAACAAAAATGCACCGATAAGTCCCCATTCTGGCCGGGTCAATTGGTCGAGAAATTCAACAATGGTCAGCTTCATTTAAACAAAAAACAGGTGTTTCATGCCGATGGCAAAAGTGGTGAATTAAAAGCAAAACCAGCGAAAAAGCGCCTGAAATTTATTTACATCAATTAGATTTTATTAACAGCGCTGCCAAAACTGAAACCCCTTTGTTTTCGAGTTTAATGGCTATATTTGCCCATCAATTTCGGGTAAATGGATTTTCACTTACAAAAGACAGATGAGGACTCGCGTGCACGCGCCGGAATCATTACCACCGGCCATGGTTTGATTGAAACACCTATTTTTATGCCCGTGGGAACTGCCGGCTCGGTAAAAGGCATACACACGCGTGATATTAAGGAAGATATCAAGGCCCAAATCATTCTTGGAAATACTTATCATTTATACTTACGCCCGGGAATGGATGTAATTGAAAAAGCCGGCGGACTCCATAAATTCAATCGCTGGGACGGCCCTATCCTTACCGATAGCGGTGGATTCCAGGTTTTCTCGCTTGGCGATCTTCGGAAACTTACTGAAGAAGGTGTTCGTTTTCAGTCACACATCGACGGTTCGTATCACCAGTTTACACCCGAAAATGTGATGGATATCCAGCGTACTATCGGCGCCGATATTGTAATGGCTTTTGACGAGTGTACACCGGGCGGAGCAGATTACGATTATGCCAAAAAATCATTGGAACTTACACAACGATGGCTCGAACGCTGTTTTATTCATTTCGATAAAACCAAACCAAAATATGGTCATAATCAGAGTTTGTTTCCGATTGTTCAGGGAAATACTTTTACCGATTTGCGAAAACTGGCAGTTGCTCACGTAAAAACCTTTGATGCTGACGGATATGCGATAGGTGGGCTTTCTGTTGGCGAAACCGAAGAGAAAATGTATGAAATGACCGAGGTCGTTACTGCCGGCCTTCCCGCGAATAAACCCCGTTATTTAATGGGTGTGGGTACTCCTGTCAATATTTTGGAAGGTATTCACCGGGGGATAGATATGTTCGACTGTGTGATGCCCACCCGAAACGGTCGAAACGGAATGTTGTTCACAAGCGAAGGCACCATCAACATCCGAAACAAAAAATGGGAGAACGATCATTCTCCGATTGATGAAAACGGAACATCTTTTGTCGACCAATATTCAAAAGCTTATCTTCGTCATCTTATTATTTCGGGCGAAATGTTGGGCGCGCAAATTGCAAGCCAGCACAACCTGGCATTTTACCTTTGGCTGGTAAAAACCGCTCGCGAGAAAATTTTGAACAACGAATTTGTGAGCTGGAAAAACGAAATGGTAATCAAATTAAAAAACAGACCGTAGGCCAATGAAATGGTATAAAACCATAGATTTTTACATCAGCAAAAAATACCTGGGAACTTTTTTCTATTCCATCAGTCTGATCCTGAGTATTGCTATCATTTTTGATATCTCGGAAAACCTCGATGATTTCATTTCGAAAGAAATCCCGACAAAAGATATCATCACACAATATTACTTTAATTTCATTCCATACTTTGGTAACTTGTTTGCGCCCTTGTTCACTTTTATCGCAGTGATTTACTTTACCTCGAAGATGGCTTACAATACAGAAATCATTGCCATTTTAAGCAGTGGGGTTTCGTATTCGCGGTTAATGCGGCCTTACCTGGTTTCTGCCACCATAATCACCATCCTGTCATTCACGCTGGGCAACTTTGTAATACCGCCGGCAAATACTAAAATGATCAACTTTAAAGATACTTTTATGAAGAGCCGCGTAGTAGGGGGGCAGAAAGATATACACCGCCAGATTGAACCAGGGGTTTACATTTATATGCAAAGCTTTAATACCAATAATATAGGTTACCGTTTTACACTCGAACGTTTCGAAGGATCGAAATTGGTAGAAAAACTTACTGCACAGAACATACGCTGGGACGACGAAAGCAGAACCTGGATCATTAACTCGTACTGGAAGAGAATTATGCACGACGATTACGAAGAAATTGAAAAAGGATACCGCCTGGATACCGCGCTGAACATGACACCCAAGGATTTTATCGTGCTGAAAAATGAAATGGAAACCTATAAAACCCAGGATTTGATCCGTGAAATCGACCAAATGAAAATGAGAGGTGTTAATACCATCGAATGGGAAATTGAAAAACACAAACGAATAGCTAATCCGTTTTCAACTTTTATCCTTACGGTAATCGGTATGAGTTTAGCTTCACGTAAAATTAAAGGCGGGCTTGGGTTACATCTTGGACTGGGACTATTGCTGGCTTTCTCTTACATATTATTTATGCAGATTTCCACAGTATTTGCTATAAGTGGAAACACGCCACCGATGGTGGCAGTGTGGATACCTAATCTGATGTATTCGGTTATCGCGTTTTTTCTGTACCGATGGGCAGCTCGCTAAGCAATCTGAATAATTTTCAAACAAAAAATACCATAATTCGACAGAACTGTATCCATGTATATTAAAATACGTAACAGTTACCTGGAATAACTAAGTGCGTTACAAAAAAATTATAATTTTGTCCTCACTAAATTAAACCAGGCTCTACTATTTCTGGGTAATTTTTAACTTAAAACATATTTTATGTCATTAAGAAGCAACGTACTTGATCTTCGTAAGAGAAAGAGAGAAGTACAAAAAGGTGGTGGAGATGAAGCCATTGAAAAACAAGCAGCAATGGGGAAACTCACCGCTCGTGAACGTATTCTTGCCTTGCTTGATAAAAATTCATTTCACGAATACGACTTATTTGTAGAGCATGCAGCCAAAGATTTTGGGATGGAAGGAAAAACCCTGCATGGCGACGGTGTAATTATTGGTACCGGGACAATCTACGATAAACCTGTGTGTATTTTTGCCCAGGACTTTACGGTTGCCGGTGGTTCGCTGGGATTAATGCACGCGCGCAAGATCACCAAAATCATGGATCATGCGCTGAAAATGAGAGTTCCGCTTATCGGTATCAATGATTCGGGCGGTGCACGTATTCAGGAAGGTGTAAACTCGTTGGCAGGTTACGGCGAAATTTTCTTCCGTAACACGTTGGCTTCGGGAGTTATACCCCAGATTTCGGTTATTCTTGGGCCTTGTGCCGGCGGTGCGGTGTATTCGCCAGCGCTTACCGACTTTGTTTTTGTGGTTGAAAACATTTCTAAAATGTTTATCACTGGTCCATCAGTAGTTAAATCGGTTCTGGGAGAAGAAGTTTCGATGGAAGAACTGGGCGGGGCAAGAGTGCATGCCGAAATTACAGGAAATGCCCATTTTTATGCCGAAACCGAAATGGAATGTTTTGATCAGATTAAAACACTGATCAGTTTTATTCCGCGCAGCAATCTGAAAAAAGCATTAGCGCACAAACCCAAAGCACCGCTAAAAGGAGTGAAAATTGAAGATATTGTTCCATCTGATCCACGTATTCCGTACGATATGCGTGAAGTGATAAAAAGTATCACCGATGGTTCTGAATTTTTTGAAATCATGGAACATTTTGCTCCAAACATTATTATTGGTTTTGGGCGTATGAATGGCGAAACCGTTGGTTTTGTAGCTAATCAGCCGATGGTACTGGCAGGTGTATTGGATATTGACAGTTCGGATAAAGCGGCCCGTTTTATTCGTTATTGCGATGCTTTCAACATTCCGATTGTAACGCTCGAAGACCTTCCCGGATATTTACCTGGAGTAGATCAGGAACACGCCGGTGTGATTCGACATGGTGCAAAAATCCTGTATGCATACAGCGAAGCTACAGTTCCAAAAATTACGGTAATTATTCGTAAAGCCTATGGTGGTGGATATATTGCGATGAACTCGCGCCACCTGCGTGCCGATTTTGTTTTTGCATGGCCGGGTGCCGAGATTGCTGTTATGGGACCGGAAGGTGCTGCCAATATTGTTTTCCGCAAAGAAATTTCGGAAGCTGAAAATCCGGAGGAAATGCGTCAGCTGAAAATTCAGGAATACAAAGAAAAATTTGCCAATCCATATGTTGCAGCAGCCCAAGGCTATATCGACGAGGTGATCGAACCTCGCGAAACACGTGCACGTGTTCTGCATGCCTTGAAGGTTTCGGAAAATAAAACCTCTTCGATGCCCAGTAAAAAACACGGTATTCCACCGTTTTAAATCACTAAAAATTGGATTATGGCAGAAGAAAAAGAATTTAAGAACCTGGTTATCCAGGGGGCGATTTATAAGACAACATTTACCAAAAAGTTTGAAAACCGGGTGAATTATGAAACACCCAACGAAAACCTGATATACTCGTTTATTCCCGGTACAATCGTTGACATTTTCGTAAAAACACGCCAAATGGTGAAAGAAGGCGAAACCCTCCTCTTACTGGAAGCCATGAAAATGGAAAACCAGGTACGTATGCCTTTCGACGGGCAAATTGTTAAAATCCATATCAAAAAAGATGAAGTGATCCCAAAACGACATCTGATGATCGAAATTAAGAAAGCATAAATCAGGCTGATAAAAATAAAACCGTGTAGTAATTTGTTACACGGTTTTTTTATGCCCCAAAAAAAGGTTGCCAAATCCATTGACAACCTTTAAAAATTCAAATAAAACTAATCGCGCTATCTTTTCTCTATATATTCCAAATTTTTTCGTTTACCATCCACCGCTCTATCTGAAGACCGGTTTCAGTTTCCGATAACTGGGCTTTGACATCCCAGGTAGAATCGTTGGTCATCCAATTCTCCATCTCGAGCTGAGCTTCCGTTTCATCTGCAAATGTAGTTGTTGCTGTCACGTTCCAGATGTTTTCATCTGTCATCCAGTTCTCCATTTGCAAACTTGTTTCTGTAATGTTTTCAAGGCTTGAGGCTGTTGCGTCATTTCCTTCGGCACGCACATTTCCAGCTAAAAGTATAAAAGCGAATATGGCGGCGGCTGTTAATTTGTTAATTGTTGTTTTCATGTTTTTCTGTTGTTCTAATTGTTGTTTTCTAATTGTTTGTCTTGTCTGCCTTCGTTAAGGACTTTTTCTTGTTTCTGTTGGGATCTTTTTCCCTTTCTGTTTACATGCTAATAGACTAATAACTTGTACAAAGGTTACACTCCTTCTTGTTAAAAAGAATAAAAAAAATGTTAATGAAATCCTAAGGCCGGTAAATGACCTAAACTATCGGTAAATAAAAAGTTCTTTAGGTATGAATATATCCAGATCTGCCGGTAAATGGCGAAAAATACCGAATACAGCCGAGCCACTTCCTGACATGGATGCGTACAAAGCACCGGCATTGTAGAGTTGTCGTTTGAATTCGGCAATCTGGGGATAAATTGGAAAGACACTGCTTTCAAAGTCATTCCTGATAATATTTTTCCAATCTTCGATCGGTAGATTGGCAATGTTTCGTAAATCGAAATTGGATTTTTGTGGTTTAATACAACGATAAGCCTCAGGTGTGCTGACCGAAAAAGGTGGTTTTACAATAACAATACTGAATGCGGAAATATCGAGAGTTATTTCCTGAAACTGATCTCCGATGCCATGCGCAAAGGTTGGTTTATTCTGAATAAAGAAAGGACAGTCGGCGCCAATTTTGGAAGCATAGCCTTCCAGAACAGTATAGCTTAATCCTAGCGAAAAAAGCTCGTTCAGCATTTTTAAAGCGAATGCTGCATCAGCAGATCCACCGCCTAACCCTGCACCAAAAGGAATTCTTTTATGAAGATGAATTTTTACCGGTGAAAGGTCGAAATCTGCCTCCAGCATTCGATAAGCTTTTAGTACAAGATTGTTTTCCGGATCACCTTCTATTGGTATACCACTGGCCGAAAATTGAGTTTTATCGGATTGTACTATTTCCAAAGCATCCGATAATTTTACCGGGTAAAAAATCGTCTCAAGGTTATGGTAGCCGTCGGGACGTTTCTCCACCACATTCAACCCGATATTTATTTTAGCATTGGGAAAGGTAATCATCGTACAAAAATAAAAAAGCCGCCTGATATTCTCAGATGGCTTCGTAATTATTTCTTTACTGTGCTTTTATTTTTTCGAAAATGCTTCGTATTCCTCAGGCGAACCACAGGTACAGATCAGGTTGCGGTCGCCCCAGGCATTGTCAACCCGACCAACCGGAACCCAGAATTTATTGTCGCGAACCCAATCCAGCGGATAAGCCGCTTTTTCGCGATCATACACATGCGCCCAATCATTGGCAATCAGGCTTTCGGCAGTGTGCGGCGCATTTTTCAGGACGTTGTCTATTTTGTCGGCAATGCCATTTTCTACTTCTTTTACTTCTTCAAAAATCGAATTCAGTGCACTGATAAAGCGGTCCAGTTCTCCTTTCGACTCACTTTCGGTAGGTTCGATCATTAACGTTCCGTGAACCGGGAACGAAAGTGTTGGAGCATGGAATCCATAGTCCATCAATCGTTTGGCAATATCTTCTTCTGAAATCCCTGCACTGGTTTTTAAGTGTCTACATTCGAGGATCAATTCGTGGGCAACCCTGCCGTTTTCGCCAGTATACAAAATTCCGTAATTATTTTTCAGGGCAGTTGCCAGATAGTTGGCATTCAAAATAGCAATTTTTGTTGCTTCAGTCAAACCTTCGGCGCCCATCATTTTTATATATCCATATGTTATTGGTAACACCGAAGCGCTTCCCCAGGGCGCACCCGAAACAGCAGTAATCCCAATGTGCCCGTTGTTCATAATCGGATGCGAGGGCAGGAAATCGACCAAATGCGGAGCAACTCCAATCGGGCCAACACCCGGTCCGCCGCCACCGTGCGGAATCGCAAAAGTTTTGTGTAGATTCAGGTGACAAACATCGGCGCCAATCAAACGCGGATTGGTAAGACCCACCTGTGCGTTCATATTGGCTCCGTCCATGTAAACCTGGCCACCATTATCGTGAATGATCTCGCACATTTCGATGATCGATGATTCAAAAACACCGTGCGTGGATGGGTATGTAACCATAAACGACGACAGATTTTCTTTAAGCAACTCTGCTTTAATTCGCAGGTCGTTAACATCGATATTTCCTTTTTCGTCGCAGGCAACCACAACAACTTTCATTCCGGCCATAACAGCACTGGCAGGGTTGGTTCCGTGTGCCGACGATGGAATAATTACCACATCGCGCTGATCGTCGCCCCTGCTTTTATGATAAGCCTGAATCACCATCAACCCCGCGTATTCACCGGCTGCACCTGAATTTGGCATTAAACTTACGTCAGCCATGCCGGTAATTTCCGACAAGTCGCGACGCAACTCTTCCATCATTTCGTGGTAACCACGGGCCTGGTTTTTGGGGATGAAAGGATGCAGGCCATTAAACTCAATCCAACTCATTGGCAACATTTCGGTAGCCGCATTCAATTTCATGGTACACGAACCAAGCGAAATCATTGAATGAGTAAGTGAGATATCTTTTCGCGCAAGGCGCTTAATGTAACGCACCATTTCTGTTTCAGAACGGTATTGATTGAAAACCTCCTCGGTCATGAAAGCCGATGTACGTTTGAATTTTTTATCGATGGAAAAACCTTCTGGATATTCTTTGGCAACCTGCCATTTTTTGTTGGCAGCTTTGGCAAAAACTTCGATAATCCATTCAATGTCGTCAGGGTTGGTGGTCTCATCAATGCTAATGCCAACATCGCCGTTTTCAAAGTAACGGAAATTCATCTCCAGTTCCAGGGACAACCATTCGATATCCTCTCGCATTACATGTTTTGGCAGTGCAATCCTGATGGTATCGAAGTAATTCTGATTGACTTGCCTGTATCCCAGTTTTTCAATTTCCTGGGCAAGGAAAGCAGCGATATTGTGTATCCTGTCGGCAATTGCGGTAATTCCTTCCGGGCCATGGTAAACACCAAAGAAACCGGCCATTATAGCCAGTAAAGCTTGTGCGGTACAAATATTCGAGGTTGCCTTTTCGCGTTTGATGTGTTGCTCGCGGGTTTGCAAAGCCATCCGCAAAGCACGGTTCCCATGAATATCTTTGGTAATACCAATAATTCGTCCGGGCATATTTCTTTTGAATTCTTCACGCGCACTAAAAAAGGCAGCATGTGGGCCGCCGTAACCCATAGGTACACCAAAACGCTGCGAGTTTCCGAAAACAATATCTGCGCCCCATTCGCCGGGGGGAGTTAAAACAGCCAGCGAAAGCAAATCGGTAGCCACCGCTACTTTTATTTCTTTTTCATGTGCTTTCCCGACCACGCCCGAATAATCAAGAACTTCGCCATCGGAGTTCGGATATTGAACCAAAACACCAAAGACCGAGTCATCAAATTCAATGTTGTGAATCGACTGGACTTTTAATTCGAAACCAAGAGGCACAGCACGAGTTCTCAGAACATCGAGTGTTTGAGGCCACATTTTTTCGTCGGCAATTACAGTATTTACCCCATCTTTTACCATTTTTCGAGAACGCAGGTTGGCCATCATTACCATAGCTTCGGCAGCTGCAGTAGCCTCATCAAGCAAAGAAGCATTGGCGATATCCATGCCGGTTAAACTACAAACCATGGTCTGATAATTCAGCAGCGCTTCGAGCCTTCCCTGCGAAATTTCAGCCTGGTAAGGTGTATAGGAAGTGTACCAAACCGGATTTTCCAGCACATTGCGCAAGATGACAGCGGGTGTTATGGTGTCGTAATATCCCATCCCGATGTAGGTATTGTAAACCTTGTTCTTCTTGGCAAGTTCCAAAATTCGCCGGTAGTAACGTCTTTCCGATAAACCTTCGTTTAGTTTTAGCGGTTGTTTAAGCCGGATGGAAGCCGGAACGGTTTGTTCTAACAATTCTTCCATGTTTGAAACACCTACGGCGCTTAGCATTTCTTCAATTTCGTGGCTGCGAGGCCCAATATGACGGGTAACAAATCTATCCTGAGACATGTATATGATTTTAATAATTGTTCAACGATGCAAGTATATAAACTGTATTATTTCAAAAAAATGATTTTAAACCAGTTAGTCAACTATATTTCATTCGTCTGTAATTGATTATTTTAATGGTGCCCCATGTAACTCGCATGATCGTCTTTCTTTGTAATATTATGTTTTACCATGCTCGTTTCAGGTTAAAAACGGATTGCTTGATTTCTCAAATGCAATGGTTGTTTCGGGTCCGTGACCGCAATATACTTTCGTTTCACCCGGCAAGGCAAAAAGTTTTGTTTTAATTCCATCGATCAGTTGCTGATAATTGCCGCCTGGCAAATCGGTCCGGCCAATGCTTCCATAAAAAAGCACATCGCCGGCAATCAGAAAACTCTCGGAACGGTTATAAAAAACTATGTGCCCCGGCGAATGCCCCGGAACATGGATTACTTCCATTTCTGTATTTCCAAACCGCACAATCTCTCCTTCCTGAATAAACTTATCGATGGCCTTAACCGGTTCGATATCAAACCCGAACATAGCTCCTTGTTCAACGGCACGTTCCACCCAAAATGCATCATCGGGATGCGCCAGAAATGGTATTCCATATTCATTTCTCACGAAATCAACCCCCATGATATGATCGAAGTGACAATGTGTATTCACAATTTTTACCGGAGTCAGTTTATTTTCCCTGATATAATCACGAATTTCATCGTGCTCTTCTTGATAATAAAATCCGGGGTCGATAAAGATACATTCACCGCTCTCGTCCGACAACACCAGCGAATTCTCACCCAGGGGATTCACCCTAAATTTTTCTACTTTAACCATAATCAGAAATTAACCGTCCCTTTTAACAGTGGGACAAACATAAAACGCCCGTGTTTTTCGGTTTTGAATTCGTCTTCCGACACACGTACTACAACATTCATTTCCTGTTTATTGTTGTCGCCCACCGGGATGACCATTCTCCCGCCTACCCTTAATTGATTTTTAAGATCTGCAGGAACAGCAGGCGCACCCGCAGTTACAATAATTTTATCGAAAGGGGCAAATGAAGGCAAGCCTTTGTAGCCATCGCCAAAAAAACAGGCAGGCGAATATCCAATCGACGGTAAAAACTTCTGCACTTTTACATACAATTCCTTTTGTCGTTCGATAGTAAAAACCCTGGCACCCATCTCAAGGAGCACAGCAGCCTGGTAGCCTGAACCGGTTCCTACCTCAAGCACCTTGTCGTTTTTTTCTATTTCGAGCAACTGCGACTGAACTGCCACAGTGTAAGGCTGCGAAATGGTTTGCCCGGCGCCGATCGGAAAGGCCTGGTCTTTGTAGGCGAAATTCAGAAAGCCGCTTTCCATAAACAAATGCCGCGGAACCCTGCCAATGGCTTCCAATACACGCTCATCGCGGATTCCCTTGATTTTCAATCCGTCGACCAGCCGTTTACGTAGTCCACGATGCAAAAGTGTGTCGTTTTGTTCCATTTCCATAATTAACTGCAAAATTAACTTAAATGCACTACGAATTACATGCGCGTACTGTATTCAATATTAACATTTAACGTTGATAAGTTCAGGCGCGCTGCCCTGCAATGTATGTTCGCGAAATATACCTTTGCAGGGAAACCTTAAAGTATCGTGAAAATGTTGAATGTTGGGCTCATTGGAAAAACAGCGGTTCTTGAACCTCATGCTATCGAAATAAGAAAAAACGCCAGCGTGAATATCATTGGAAAGTCATCGGTTGGCAGCAGTACGCAGCTAAACAGTTTTCATTATTCTATTCCTGAATTTAACCGGGTGGAGTTACTCGAGCGTGCCGACATTATTCTTATGGACAATTCGACACCAATGCCGTTTAAACTGATGAGCGGTATCGTGAAGAAATCGAAACATATTTTCTGTACAGAGCACCCTGCGTTAACTACCGATGAGTGCGCTGAATTGGTAAAGCTCAGCAACGAATCAGGTTCGATTGTTCAGGTTACCAATCCGTATTTTTACAAACCGGCTATCCAGTGGATGAATGCCAACATCCAAACACCGGCTTTTATGGAATATTCAAACTTTGAATCGAAAGGTGGAGCGAGCGAATCGATGTATACCATGTTGCTGATGATGCTGGGATTCACGGGAATTAGTCCGAAAAAAATTGGCGCTCTTACTTTCCCGGGGTACAACAACTCAAAGTTTTCGAACGTTCGACTTGAATTTAACGATGGCTCGGTAATCAGCCTGAGTTACGGAAAGCTTGAATCATTGAATGATTTCAAAATCCGTATATACTCCGATAACCGATTCGTAACATTCAATTTCACACAGGATACTTATGTTTGTGATAATAAGCCCATCGATTTGGAAGCATATTCGAACGCCAAGGAATTCAATCATTTTATCGACACCATCAATAAAAAAGAAAAAAAATCCAGTTGTATCGAAGATTACCTGATTGCCATGCATGTGGTGCAAAAAGTCAATCGGAAACTACAGCAATTTTCGGCTATGTAAAACCATACAAAAGCCTACTTTTGCGGCAATAAAAATGCAGGACATTCGTTTTACAGCAGAATTGCTCGAAACAGAACCTGACATAATCCGAAAGAATGAATAAAAAGTGGCAGGTAATCAAATATTTATCGCTTGATCTTTTAGCAGCTGCCCTGGCCTGGACGATATTTTATGTTTACCGGAAAGAAGTAATCGAACCACAGCATTTTAATGGCTGGAACGTTCCTTTTGAATTTACTCCCAAATTTTACCTCGCACTGGTTTTCATTCCTCTCTTCTGGATTATGTTTTATTACATCACAGGGTTTTACCGGAATATTTTCCGTCGTTCGCGACTGCTCGAATTGGGGCAAACCTTTTTTACTTCGCTGGCGGGTTTGGTAGTCATCTTCTTCCTCTTCATCCTCGACGACTGGATTGGATCGTACAAAAACTACTATCAATCGGCCATAGTGCTTTTTACGGCTCATTTCTCTCTTACCTATTTTTTCAGACTGATCCTGACGACACAAACCATTCATAAAATCCACAAACGCAAAATCGGATTTAACACTCTGATTGTGGGGAGCAACGAGAAAGCAGTGAAACTCTACCAGGAAATGACAAGCCAGCAGCGTCCTGCCGGTAATAAATTTGTGGGGTATGTTCCTATTGACGAAGCCAGCGATAGTTCGCTTGGTAATTTTCTTCCACAATTAGGAAGCGTCAGCGATATCTTAAATATTTTGGATGAACAGGAAATTGAAGAAGTGATCCTTGCCCTGGAATCAAACGAACATCAAAAAGCAAGTAGCCTACTCACGATAATCGAGAATCGGCAGGTTACAATTTGGGGGATTCCCGATTTGTATGATTTTCTGTCAGGTTCGGTGAAGGTGAATACGATCTACGGAAGCCCACTGATTAAAATCAGCAACGGGTTAATGTCCGCCTGGCAGGAAAATACCAAACGTTTGCTCGACGTACTGTTTTCGATTGTTGCGATGATCCTGTTTTTACCTGTATTTATTGTGCTGGCAATTATCATTAAAACCACTTCGCACGGGCCTGTTTTTTATTGGCAGGAACGTGTAGGACGTTACGGAAAGTTGTTCAGGATTGTAAAACTTCGGAGCATGGTAAAAGATGCCGAAAACGGTACACCAGAACTGTCGTCGGACAACGACGGGCGCGTAACAAAAATCGGACGTTTCCTGCGAAAAACCCATCTCGACGAAATTCCACAGTTCTATAACGTCTTGATTGGTGAAATGTCGCTGGTTGGGCCGCGCCCCGAACGCCAGTATTTTATTGAACAGATTGTTAAACGGGCGCCTCATTACACCCACCTTCATAAACTCCGCCCCGGTATCACTTCGTGGGGGCAGGTAAAATACGGTTATGCCTCGAATGTGGATGAAATGCTCGAACGCCTCCCGTACGACATGATGTACCTTAAAAACATTTCGCTTTACATCGATTTTAAAATCCTGATTTACACCGTAATGGTGAGTATTAAAGGGAATGGAAAATAGTTCAGAGTTCAGAGTTCAGAGTTCAGAGTTCAAAGTTCAAAGTTCAAAGTCATACTCCCATTCCACTTTGGCAATTCGCACCTTGTATGATTTGTACCATTTCTTTCTTCCAAGCAATTGCGCCTCTCTGTGATCGAGGTTGTTCTTCCATGCTTTTACTGCATCCAGTGATTCCCAATACGAAACCGTGATTCCGATCTCGTTACGCTCACTTTCCAGTCCTAAAAAACCGGGTTGTTTTTGTGCGAGTTCTTCCATTTTGTAAGCCATTTCGGCATAACCCTCATCGACCGGAGTCCTGACTTAAGTAAAAATCACAGCGTAATATGGTGGTTGAGTTGTTTTTGCGATCATACTAATACAAAAGTTTTTATGGGTTGATAAACAGGTCCTTCGGGGCGAAGAATGCCCTGGTACAAAATAAATTCGGAAACATGGACCGACTGATAATGTTGTTGCGGCATTTCATCAAGTACCCGGATAAATCGGGACCGGTTTTCGAGATGCTTAATTCTTCCAAGTGTGAGGTGTGGCCTGAATGGTTTTAACTCCCCGCGAAACCCAAGCGAAACTACCGCCTTTTCTACGTCATTTGCAAGTTGTTTCATTTCGTCAGGAACCCTGGTGTTTACAAATAACACCCGGGGGTTGTCTTTAGTTCCAAAATAACCGGCACCCAAAATCTGAAAATCAAAAGGATTGATTTGTTTGGCAAGCTCCACGAGTTTATCACATAAGACGCGAACCTGCCCCGCATTTGTATTTCCAATAAAACGAAGCGTAAGATGAAAATTATCTTCCTGCACCCAGTTGATTCGTTCATCCTTAAATAGCAGTTTGAACTCATCGAATTGAGCTTTCAATTTTTGTTCGGGATTGATTTTTATTGCAATAAATATTCGGATGTTGTTTTCCATTACAAATAACCTAATTCGATCAACACTACTATTTCTTCCAACATTTGGTCTTCATCGTCGGGGTCGTATTCGGCTTTCAAATCGTTTTTAAAAAGTTTGGCTATGCCCTGCCAGAAAGTGGCGCTAAAACCTCCCCTAAAATCCTTAATTAAAGTGTACGGTGTCCGTTCTGTTTCGCGGTTAATCAGTTTTAGCAGAATCCGTCCATCCGAAATCGACCACTTTTTAAGTTCTTCCTTGTGTTTGTCCAGAAGTTCCTTTTCCAGGTCTTTCATCAGTTTGTGTTTATCCCGGTCGTTTTCCAGGGCATTGTAGCGGGGTTCGTATTCGGCCAGCAAATTACGTGCTTCCACGGCCAGCGGATACACTTTTTTCACTTTCAGGATATAACGGGTATAACGTCTGTACTGACGTTTGTTCTTAAAAACACGTTCGGGAAATACCACCACTTCTTTGAGATTTTTGAAAATCAAAGTGTCGCCATTCTGCACAATTCCCATGTTTATCCCGGTCGAATCGTGTTCCTGCGCCTGTACTACAATCCAAAAAAACAGGAAAAATACTATGACAAATCCTCTTCTCACCCGAATATTTTTAATAACATAAATGTAAAACGTTTAATTGTTTTATCCATTATAGCCGATTCAAAGTTTATATCTTTGAAGCTGTTCAAGACAAAAAAACATCAAAAAAATTAAAGATGAAGACTTGTGTCCATTCTGAAATTGGAAAACTGGAGGGAGTAATTATTCACTCGCCGGGCTCGGAAGTGGAAAACATGACTCCTGAAAATGCCGAACGTGCATTATACAGCGACATTCTGAACCTGTCGGTGGCATCTGCCGAATTCGCTCAGCTAAAAGGAGTGCTAAATAAAGTTACCCGGGTTCTCGAGGTAAAGGACCTTCTTACCAATATCCTGGAAAATAACGAAGTTAAGCAACAAATGCTGAACGAGATATGCCTGGTTGAGAATATTGAAATGAGTAAAACACTGTTAAACACAGCGGCAACCGACCTCAGTAAGCTTTTAGTTGAAGGCATTGTTCTTGAAAAAAACAACCTAACCAATTACCTAAGCAACGAACGGTACTGGCTGCGTCCGTTGCACAACCTGTTTTTTACCCGCGATTCGGGAATGGCCATGAACGAACACATGCTGGTAGGAAGGATGGCCAATCCGGTTCGCGAACGCGAGTCGCTGCTTATGGATTACATCTACCACTTTCATCCCGAATTGGAAACACGTGTTTTAAACCCGGGAAAGCCTGCAAACCGAATCATCCGCGACAAACTTGCCACCATTGAAGGTGGCGATGTGCAGATTGCACGCGAAGATGTTTTTGTGATCGGTACCGGAATACGTACCAGCACGCAGGGAATCGATTTTATTATCGAAAACATCAAACAAATCAAAAAAGAAAAACACCATATCATCGTGCAGGAACTTCCGGCTTCGCCCGAATCATTTATCCATCTCGACATGGTCTTTACTTTTCTGAATACCAACGAATGTATGGTTTATCCCCCGGTAATTTTTGGGATGAGCCGTTTCCGGACGATCCACCTTGAGATTGAAAACGGAAAAGTAAACAAGATTGAAGAGCATCCGAATATCCCGATGGCACTCAAAAAACTGGGTATCGATTTAAAACCGATTTATTGCGGGGGAACAGGCGACACCTGGATTCAGGAACGTGAACAGTGGCATAGTGGAGCCAACTTTTTTGCTTTCGCACCGGGGAAGGTAATTGGGTATAAACGCAATATGCACACCATCGACGAACTAAACAAAAACGGTTACGAAGTTCTGCAAGCCCACGATGTGATTGCCGGAACCGTTTCGCCCGACGATTACAAAAAATGTGTGATAACCATTGCCGGTTCTGAACTGGCGCGCGGCGGAGGCGGCGCCCGATGTATGACACAACCAATAAGAAGAGCGGAAGTAAGTTGGTAAGCCATGCGAAAACTTAGAAACATTGAGCTGAACCGCCTTTCGGTGGAGGAATACCGCGAATCGGAGAAAACTCCGCTTATTGTTGTACTCGATAACATCAGGAGTTGCAACAACATTGGGTCGGTTTTTCGCACTTCGGATGCCCTGCTGATCGAAAAAATCTACCTCTGCGGAATTACGGCCACTCCACCGAATAACGAAATCAGAAAGACCGCATTAGATGCTGAGAAATCGGTAACCTGGGAATATTTCGAACATACCGAAGATGTGGTAAAAAAACTTCAAACCGAAGGGGGCAAGGTTTACGCCGTCGAACAGGTAGAAAACAGTATTATGCTGCCCAACTTTCATCCTGACAGGAATGAAAAGATTGCCCTGGTTTTTGGCAACGAAGTAAAAGGAGTAAAACAATCGGTTGTTAATCTCTGCGATGGAAGTATCGAAATTCCGCAATACGGCACCAAACATTCCTTTAATATTTCGGTGAGCGCAGGCATCGTTCTTTGGGATATTTTTCAGAAAATGCGCAAGTAAACGAGCTATTGATTTTTCATTTCCTGAATAACTTTTCGATTTAAAAATTGAGTTCCCGACTGTTTTTATTTTGATTTTCCTTAATTTTATTGAAAATCAAACGTATGAATACCCCAATTTATATGCCCGAAGATTTTTTACAGTACATCTGGGAAAATCGTTTGTTCGAATCCACGGAACTAAAAACCCATTTCGGAGAAAAGCTCGAAATCATCGATCAGGGAAAACACAACACCGACTCGGGCCCCGATTTTTTTAATGCCCGGATCAAACTCGGCGACACTATTTGGGCGGGAAATATCGAAATTCATCAGAAAGCTTCCGATTGGCAAAAACATCAACATCAGCACGATAAAGCCTACGACAACGTTATCCTGCATGTGGTGGAAACCATGGATGTTGAAGTAAGCCGGAGCAACGGAGAAATAATCCCGGCTTTGGTGATGAAGTATCCGCAAAAACTGGCCGATAATTACCGCCAACTACTTGAAGCTAAAACATGGATTCCGTGCCAGGAACAGTTTCATAAAGTCGATCCGGTTCTGCTGCAATTGGGTTTTAACCGCCTGATGATTGAGCGGCTTGAAAACAAAACTGAAGAAATTATTGCTCGGTTAGATCAAAATAACAACGACTGGAACGAGACTTTTTACCAAATGCTGGCGCGAATGTTTGGGTTTAAGGTAAATGCGCTGCCTTTTGAACTGCTGGCACGCTCGCTACCCATCGGAATTTTAGGAAAACATCGGAACAACCTGTTCCAGCTTGAAGCGCTGCTTTTTGGAAATGCAGGTTTGCTAAACAACCAATTGCTGGGCGACGATTATTTCCTGCAGCTTCGCGAGGAATATTCGTTTTTGTATAAAAAATACCAATTAAAAGCAATTGAAAGCCATCTCTGGAAATTTTTACGTTTGCGCCCGGTCAACTTTCCGACAATTCGGATCGCTCAACTGGCGGCACTGATTCACGGTTCGGATACCCTTTTTTCAAAAATGATCGAAACTGACAACCTCGATTCCCTACTCCAGATTTTCCGTGTAAAAGCTTCCGCGTACTGGGACTCTCATTACAATTTCAACAAAGATACTTCGCGAACTAATGTAAAGGAACTTGGAGAAGCTTCGGCACAAATCCTGATCATTAATGTTGTTATCCCATTCTTGTTTGTTTACGGAGAAAAACAAAATAAACATGCACTCAAAAACCGTGCACTCGATTTTCTCGAACAATTGCCGGCTGAAGATAATTCGATTGTTGACAAATGGACAGAGCTGGGCGTTAAGGCCAGAAACGCGTTTGAAACACAGGCGTTGCTTCAGCTAAAAAACAATTATTGCGTAGCAAAAAAATGCTTAAATTGCCACATAGGCGCGAAGTTGCTAACTTCGCCGTGATAAAACACCAATATGAGTACATCGGGGCAGTATTACAATAAATTTCAGGAAGTATCGAGCCGGACGATCCAGGTAGGGGTTGGACTGTTGGTTTCGATCTTAACAATTGGGACTGTCGGGTATTATTATATCGAACACCTGAATTTACTCGATAGTATTTATATGACCGTGATAACCATTTCAACAGTAGGATTCAAAGAGGTAGGTCACGAGTTTAGCAACGAAGGAAAAATTTTTACCATCGGGCTCATCATTTCCAGTTTGGGGAGTTTGGCCTATGTTGGGTCAAACATGGCTCGTTTTGTTTTCGATGGTGAATTGGCAAACTACATAAAAACGTACAGGGTGGACAAGAAAATTGAAAAACTAAAGAACCACGTAATTATCGTTGGTTACGGCAGAAATGGCGAGCAGGCTGCCATGGAATTGGCCGAAAATGGAGTGGAGTTTGTGATTTTGGATAAGCGCGACAATGTTATTTCCCGTTTACGCGAGAATCCTGAAATACTATACATTAAAGGTGATGCCACCCACGAAGAAGTATTGGAACAGGCAGGAATAAACCGTACCCGGGCTTTAATAGCCACTACCCCCAACGATGCCGACAATGTTTTTGTGGTGCTCACGGCCCGAAGCATGAACCCTGGCCTGACCGTAATCAGCCGCGCTTCGGAACTCGAAAGCCAAATGAAACTAAAACGCGCAGGCGCCACTAATGTAATTATGCCCGAACGCATTGGCGGACAGCGGATGGCGAAACTTGTTCACCAGGCTGACGTGGTGGAATTCATCGAATATATTTTGCTGCAAAAAACCAGTGATGTGAGTCTCGAAGAAGTGTCGTGTAAAAAGTTATCACAGCGTTTTGTAGGAAAATCGATTGGAGAATTGAAAGTGCGAGAAGCTACCGGGGCCAATATTGTGGGGATAAAAGTTAGTGGGGCACGTTATGTTTTCAACCCCGACCCGCAAATGATTCTTTCGCGTAACGACCAGCTTTTTGTCCTCGGCAATCACGAACAGGTAAAAAAACTTCGTGAAGTGATGGAGTCGCAAGAGTAATTCTTTTCAAACAGTTTATTTTATTTGTAGCATATAAAAGCAGGAACCAAACGATTCCTGCTTCTAAAGTACTATATCGAATTACTTCTTATCCAGAATTAACTTCTTAACGACTTGCTTATCGCCAGTTTTTACCCTAACCAGGTACATTCCGCTGACATTATCCGATAAATCAAAACGAATCGCTTCACTTTGTTTGAATACCTTTCGGTAAACTTCGGCCCCTGCGATATTCATTACCATAACTTCAATGTCACCTGCCGACGAAATCATGTCGATATTCACCTTAGCATTTGTTGGATTGGGATACATGGTTATATCAAATAATTGATCCGATATATTCTGAATACCAACCAGTTTATCCACACATAATTCAAAAGTATCGGCTACCATGGCGCCCGCCAAATCGGTAGCTGTAACGATAATACTATAGCACCCGGTATCGGCCTGCAGAGGTGTTGCCACCAAAGAGTACAGGTACTGATCCTCTGATACCGCTATCCACGATGGCAAAGTATCCCCATTAAAATCAATTGTAATGGTTAAGGTAGTGTCGTCAATATCATCGAACATGGTTCCCAACTGCTTACTGATATCTATTTCAACGGTATCTTTTGCAATTAAGGTAACATCCGGCAAAGGCTGAACCAGTATCGGGGCATCGTTAACCGGCATAACAGTTACTGTAAACGACTGCATTGTTACGAGTCCCTCGCCATCGGTTACTTCAACCGTAATACCGGAAGTTCCAAATTGGTTTTCGTTTGGAATAAAATCAATGGTCCCGGTGGTGTCGCCATTTGCATAATTGAGCGTTACTTCGGCAAACAAGGCATTATCGTAGCCAGAAACGGTAAGTATTACACTATCCATATCACATCCGCCACCGTTTCCAATTCCTGTTAAAGTAACACTTACCGGTGTATCCTCATCTGTTTCAACATCGTCGATGGCGGCGAGCGTTGGTTCTGTTCCTACAGCAACTACGGTGACAGTAAATGAAATAAGCAAAGTATCACCCGAAGTATTTATAGCTTGCCAAACCTCGGTAGTTGCACCTGCCGGGAAATGTCCGGCCGGCCCCAGGCCTTCAAGCTGGGTAAAGGTAACACAGGGAGTAAAAGAGCCAATGTAAGGATATTCTACTTTTGTTTCACAAACTCCCTCAGGCAGCTCTACAGTGATGTCGCTAACCGGGAAAGGCGAAATTTCAAATTTGTTGATAACCGTAACAACGGTTTCGCATGAGTCTATATTCCCTGCCTCATCCGTTGCGGTAACCAGCACACTTACTTCGCCAACCGAGTCGCAACCAAATACGTTGGGTGTAACCTGAATGTCGAGATCTTCGAATGCAGTAACATCATCGGTGGTCCCTGTGGCAATGTAAGCGATATCTTCACCGGTTAAAGTGTAAGCGCCGCTACGATCAAGGTACACTTTTAACGGACGGCACGAAACAGTTGGTGGGATTACATCGCCGGTTACCGTTACGATAGAAGTACAGGTGCTAACATTACCGTGAACATCGGTTACGGTTAAAGTAACTAAATTATCTCCTATATCACTATATGTAAAATCGGTTTTACTTGATTCCAAACTTAGCAAACCGCAATTATCAGATGAACCATTATTTATTGAAATTCCATCTACAAAAAGACCTCTTATGCCACCAAAGCTACCTTGCACAACCAATTCAGGTGTGCCACTTCCATCGGCCGAAGCTTTGTAAATTCTATCATCATATGGATCATCATTGCCGTTGAAGATTGTCCAATAAAGAGTTGAACCCGATAAATACAAACCAAATGTACCAATATTAGATCCTACAGGAAGAGCTGTATATAATACCACGGGGGTTCCGGTGCCATCCAAATTACCCGACATGATTGTACCAGTGGTCAAATTCGTCCAATAAATTAATGAATTTGCTACATCAATTGCCACATCTCGCGGTCTGTCAACTCCATCGCTTGCGTCAAAAAGAACAGTGTAATCGGTTCCATCATCATTCAATGATGAAATACACCCGTATCTAAGATTTGAAAAATAAACCTTTTTCCCAACAGGATCATAATCTATTCCAGGAACTTCGTCACAGTCAAATGATGTTGAAAGGTCGGTTGCGGTTCCTGAACCATCAAGATTAGCGACATGAACCCCACTCGCTCCGAAAAAATACCGGCCATTTGCATAATCGATTGCTAAATCGTGATGTTCACTACCAAATTGTGAATTTGGCAGCGCTACTGGAGTACCGCTACCATCAGCTTTTGCGGAATACACTTCACTGTAATTTCCACCGGTAAAATACAACATGTCATTTTCTTTCACAAACCTAACACCAACTGGCCCATATGTATCATAAGCAGCCGGATGATATAGTTCTGTCACCGAATTACCATCGTATTTCCAAACAGAATTTCCAAATGTTCCAGCAAAATAAATAACTCCCGAACCTGAACTTAAAGATGCATGGCCGGTTGAATCAAGCTCCAAGGTAATATCTTTGCAAAGTGCCACAGGCGCTTCCACATCCTTAACAATCACAGAAAACGTGCAGGTATCCACATCGCCACCACCATAATCTATCCGGTATGACTGGATGGTTGTATCGACGGGGAATAAATCGCCCGAGGTTAAACTGCTTCCGTCGATTTGTGTTACGGTTGCCGTGTCCCAGGCACTTGGTTGGTCGTAGGTAACAACTGCTCCGCATTCACCGGGGTCGTTGTCCTGGACAATATCGTCGATGCAACCAGATTCAGTAATAAAGTGGACTCTTCCAATGACGGCATAACTTGGTTCAGTCATATACTCACCTGATGCAGGCGAGCCTGCTGATAATGGAGACTGCAAAACAAGTCTGGCACAATAAGTTGAAATACCATCAATTACTAAATTTTGTGCGTTTCCATAAGAATTATACATGGTGCTACCACCTGGATCATTTTTAGCACCAATAATTCCATAATAATTGCCCTGAACCAGTTCAACGTTACAATCTACCCAGCCTGAAGCCACATTAAGTGCTGAAAAAAGGACAGTATGTGGCGATCCCGGACCAGGATATGCTATTGGAACACTTGATCCAAAAGAAACAATTTCAACAGATTGCATGGTGGCTGAAGGATTTCCCTCTTCTGCACACATAACCGCAACAATATTAAATGTTGACTGAGCTTGAAAAAAATAGCCTCTGGTCTGTGAAGCAACATATGGACTATTCTGCACACCGGCCCAAACAGTATCTCCCGATGAAGTGATTTCAGATAAGGTATTGTTTCCCTGATAAATAGTAGCTGATTTTTTAACGATATCTTCGTTTACGTCATAAAAACGCATATCGCTTTCGCAATAAATTCTTTGCCCAAACCCCAAAAAGGCAATAACCGACATTAAAAACAATAGGTAAAGTTTCTTCATAATTATTTACTTTTAGATTAATATTTGATTCCAATGAAATTGCGTATAAGTCACAGAATAGTAGCTTACCTTGCCAACACACTTATGATATATTTTTTATTGACACAATAAGTTGGAATTAGTCTAAATTACAATCCTGTTCCAACACAAATAATTATGATGGTATATTATGCATATCCGGTTAATTGCCACAAAAATTTTCAATGTACACAATATCAAACGTTTTCCGTGATTGCCATACTTTTAAAATCATAACTCACCCTGATTGCGACTACGTCACAATCGTCCCTCTCTTCGCGAAGAGAGGGAATGAGGGAGAGTTCTATTAATCTGAAAATGCATTTAGTGGCATCATTTCGGATATACGAATTATATAAAAAAAACAGGAGCCAAATCTGACTCCTGTTTTAAATATAACTAAGGAATAATTTTATGATTTAAACCATCGGATATTTTTTAAAAATGCTTTCCGAATGCATCAGGATATCAACATACTGCGCACGCTGATAGGTGTATGGATCTTTCATGTTTTTGCGCGAAAGCTTACCCCGAAAATCGGCCAAAGTTTTGTAGCCTTTCTCATCCATCCATTTATTCATATCCATCAGAATTTCGGATACCACCGATGGCGAATTACGATAGATGGTACTTACCATCTGCACCACGTCGGCGCCGGCAAGGATCATTTTTACCACATCGTTGGCATCGTATATTCCACGGCTCACACAAATGCTTCCCTCCAGGTTCCCGTATAATAAACCGGCAAAACGCAGGCTCACCATGTGGTCTTTCGGGTTACTCAGTTCCCAGGGATAAAAATATTCTTCCTTATCAATATCAATTTCGGGTTGGAAGAAACGATTGAACAGTACATAAGCATCGGCCCCGGCTTCGTCCACTTTCTTAATAAAATTCAATGGGTTGGTATAGAACAGGCTGATTTTTACGCTTACCGGAATACTTACCGCTTTTTTAACGGCTTTTACAATCTGTACCTGTTTGTCTTCGATTGATTCGCCAGTCATTTCGAAATAACCGGGAACTGCGTAAAGGTTGATCTCCAAACCGGCCACCCCGGTTTTTTCGAGTTCTTTGGCATATTCTACCCAACTGGGTTCGTAAATGGCGTTCAGGCTGGCAAAAACGGGCACGTTCACACTCTTCACCAGTTTCTGAACATTATACAGGTGTTCTTTTGGGCCGGCGTGTTCGAGCCCGGGGAAAAGGCTTGTCATTTCGGCGTTGCGGTTTTCGTATTCCGAAAGTTGTTCGTCCATCTGAAGATTTTCGAGCTGAATTTGTTCTTCGAAAAGCGAACGATATACAATGGCCCCGATTCCCGCTTCCTCAATCTGTTTGATCACGTCGGGTTTGGTAACCAGGTTGCTTGCTCCAAGAATAAGTGGGTTTTTTAGTTTGACGCCCATGTAGGTTGTTGATAGATCTGCCATAGCTTATTTTTTAATTGATTGTACTTGTTAGTTTAACTAAAAACTGAATTTTTTGTTCAAGAAAGAAAGTTAAATATAGTAATTCTTAAAAATATTTTAGCCGAAAGACGGAACGAAGACCAACTTTGGTTTTTTGAGGGTGCAAAACAAAAAAACCATCTGCCTTGCAACAGATGGTTTTTAAGCCCCAAGTCAAAAATAAATGACTTAAGGAAATTTATATTAAAGCTCCTCCTCCCGTGGAGGTTGGGGGGCTTTTTACAACAAGCTTAATGTAACCGTTAAACCCGCCATTACAACCGAAACCATGGTCATCAATTTGATCAGGATGTTCAGTGAAGGACCGGAAGTGTCTTTAAAAGGATCGCCAACAGTGTCGCCAACAACAGCTGCTTTGTGGGCATCGCTTCCTTTACCGCCATAATTTCCTTTTTCAACGAATTTTTTAGCGTTATCCCAGGCGCCACCGGCGTTGTTCATAAACACAGCCAAAGTAAAACCAGAAGTTAAACCACCAGCTAACAATCCAATAACACCTGCAACTCCCATTGTAGCACCAACTACTACCGGAACAATAATTGCGACTAATGAAGGAAGTAACATTTCTTTTTGTGCCCCTTTTGTTGAAATCTCAACACATTTAGCATATTCCGGAGTAGCTTTACCTTCCATAATCCCTTTTATTTCGCGGAACTGGCGACGAACTTCGTCAACCATTGCACCGGCAGCGCGGCCAACAGCTTTCATCGTCATAGCGCTAAATACAAATGCCATCATCGATCCAAGGAACAAACCACCTAAAAATAACGGGTTGAAAATCGTAATATCGTATGATGCTGCTAAATCTTTCACCGACGCGGTTGAAATTTTCACCGCTTTAAAACCGTCGTGAACAGCAGGAGCAATATCGTTATAAAAAACGTATTCGCCTTTGGTTACAAAACCTTCACCTGCTTTGGCAATTTTACCAAACCAAAGTCTAACTTCTTCCATGTAAGCTGAAATAAGCGCCATGGCAGTTAAAGCAGCCGAACCAATGGCAAAACCTTTTCCGGTTGCAGCAGTTGTATTTCCTAACATATCCAGTGCATCTGTACGTTCACGTACTTCTTTTGGAAGTTCAGCCATTTCAGCATTACCGCCGGCGTTATCAGCAATTGGACCAAAAGCATCGGTTGCCAGTGTAATACCCAGTGTTGAAAGCATACCCACTGCAGCAAAACCAATACCGTAAACACCCATTGCAAAATGAGTTGCACCACCGGCTGCCCAAAATGCTCCCATAATTGCCAGAACTATTGTTACTACCGGAATCCAGGTTGAATACATACCTACTGCCAAGCCATCAATAATAGTGGTTGCAGGCCCCTGGTTTGCCTGTTTGGCAATACCTCTTGTCGGTTTATATTCATCAGATGTGAAATATTCGGTAGCTTGTCCGATAATTACACCGGCCGCCAAACCAATCACTACTGAACCAAATACGCCCCAGGTAACCCAACCTGCATAAGCCATACCGGCCATTGCGACAAGAATTAACAAAGAACTACCTCCGGTACCAATAAGCAAAGCATTCAATAAATTTTTCTGTGTAGCCGATTCTTTTGTACGTACCATAAAAATACCAACAATCGATAAAATTATACCAATAGCTGCAACAATCATAGGTGCAGTAACAGCCTTAACCGGGTCGATATTTAAATCAGATAAAGCAAGCGCTGGCAATGCAGCACCTAAAGCAGCCGTAGCTAAAATAGATCCTGCATAACTTTCATAAAGGTCGGCGCCCATACCTGCCACATCACCAACGTTGTCGCCAACATTATCGGCAATGGTTGCGGGGTTACGTGGGTCATCTTCAGGAATTCCGGCTTCTACTTTACCAACGAGGTCGGCGCCAACATCGGCAGCTTTTGTGTATATACCACCACCTACACGGGCAAAAAGTGCCTGAGTTGAAGCACCCATTCCAAAGGTTAACATGGTGGTTGTAATTTCAATTAATTTTTGAGTTTCGTTTGTGTTTTCATGCACAAAAGTTAACCCTGCAAAATGAAATCCATTTAACATGTGTTCGGGAGAAAAAACGATTGTATTCAGGAACCAGTACCAGGCGGCAATATCGAGCAAAGCAAAACCTACTACTACCAAACCCATTACTGCACCACTACGAAATGCAATTTGCAGTCCCTTATTTAGCGACTGGGAAGCTCCGTGTGCTGTTCTGGCCGAAGCAAAAGTGGCTGTTTTCATTCCTAAAAATCCGCACAAGCCTGAGAAAAACCCACCGGTTAAAAAAGCAATCGGCACAAATGGATTTTGAACTCCAAAATAAGCCATAATGGCCAGCAATACGAAAAGTATAACAAATACAATTCCGACTACTTTGTACTGACGCTTCAGATAAGCCATTGCACCTTCTCTTACGTATTGTGCAATTTCTTTCATCCGATCGGTACCTTCTGAATTCTTCATCATCGATTTGAAGAAAAACCAGGCAAAAGCCAATGCCAGTATGGAGGCAATTGGAACCAATAAGAAAATATTACTCATAAGTAGATAATTTTATGTAACCTCAGTTACGGTTTAGATTTATTGATATTATATCGATTCTTTAAAATCTTTTTTGGTTGTTCGGCTTTTTCAAATTTTCCGCAAACAAAGATAATTTTCTCACTGAATTTAGATTGATCCGTAACCCTTTTTGACAACAGCTTACGTATTTGTTAACACAATTTATTACGATTTAAAATCATTCAAAATAAGACTGCTTTTAATCTGTTGGCGAAACCGTAATTTTAACAATGAATTAGTGCCTTCCTGTCGCGTCCATCCATTAAAATGCTCAATGGTTTATCGAAACGAACATGTTTGATGAACTCAGTTTCGTGGAGCAAGGTCTGCTGAGCGAGAGCTTCCATCTTTAGAGCAGAATTTCGCGATTTATGGGGTACCGAAAAGTAGCCCACATTCATCGACGTTACATTGTGGAAGAAGTGTGAGCCCAGCGAGCCGTCGAGCGGAAAATCAGGTAAGCCGATTTCAACAATGATCCTGGCCCGTGAAATGCCCGACCACAACACGGGAATTCCGGTGTACGGGTCTCGCGACCCCCAGCGTCCCGGCCCGATCAAAATGTAACCGGTGTTTTCGGCATCGAGTTTATGGTTGATCCAGGTAATTTCCTGCGCCATTTGTTTGGTTTTCATCCGGTCGAATTTTTCCGGATCGACATACACCACATCTCGTATTTCCCTGATTATCCCATTACCCATTCCGCGTTCGGCATACATAAAAACGTTATCCTTTGGAATTGAGTTAATATCCACTTCAACCTTTTCCTCAATTCTTATCAGCGGTTTAATCTGGAGCAGGTACAACGTGGGCAGGCCGTTTTCAGCCGGTTCGATATCGATGGCATATTCAATTTCCACCGGCGAACCCATCGCTTCTTTAAAAAGTTTCAATAAAAGTTGCAAAGCATCGGCCAATGGCAGGTGATTGTACTTTAGAATGTTGGCAAAATCAACCACCTTGGGCCCGGGTCCCTGGACGCCCGGTATCATGTCATCGTTTTCCATAATGTAGGTCGAAGCAGAGTGTTCGAGCGTCCCGTCCTGCTCGGCTTGTTTTATCCGGTACTTTTTAATAGCCGCATCTTCTCCATCTTCCAGGAGGTCGAATTCCTTTCGCGACATGTCGATGGCGTAAAACTCTTTTTGGGTATCGCGTAACTGATCTTTTAAGGCGGTGGCATTCAGGTGCGGGTATTTAGGACAGAAACGGAACGAGTTCTCACCACCCACCACGTACATCCCCAAACCAACTGCTGCCACCGAAAAACCATCGTCAGGCTCCATGTACGAAATCGGGTAATAATTATATGATTGTGCCACGCCCGACAGAGTGGGATAAAACTTCTCATTATAATTGTGTCCCACCACTTCCTGGATTACCACAGCCATTTTTTCTTCTTCGATTTTGTAATTCACGGCATCGAAATATGCCTGTGCTGAATCTGTAAAAATGCTTGAATACACCAACTTGATGGCTGTTTCGAGCTGCTGGTAACGCACCATCAGGTCTTCGTGGTTATTTGGTATCAGGAATGTGGAATAAACACCCGAAAAAGGTTGCAGCAGAGAATCTTCGAACAAACCCGATGATCGAACGGCAAGCGGTCGGTCCATCACTTTCAGAAATTCGATGAGCCGATGTTTTATCTTCTCATCAAATTCAGATTCGAGAAAATGTTGCCGGATGGCGTTATAATCGTTAAGTGAATAAATATCCTCGTACAGATTATTCATTTCCACAAACTTATCGAACTCGAGCGCACCAATAACAGCAGTAGACGGTATTCGTATATTCAGATTGGTTATTATTTTACGAAAATCGATGTTCTCGATAAAATGACAGATAAAAGCGATACCTCTCCCCTTTCCGCCAAGTGAACCTTTTGCCATCCGGACGATATAACGGTTGGAATTCACAAACTTTGGATCGAAATTTACGATGGTACCGCGCAGTTTTTCAAAACGAACCGTTTGAAATACGTTCAGGCAAAACTGCCGGAGCTCTTCCGGCGAATCAAAATCCGACATCTGCAAAGGCATCAGCCGTTCGGCCATGTTAATCTCACCACGTGCCATTAACCAGGTGGAAAACGAATTGCGGCTTCCGTGATATTGCAAAGCGCCGTCAGGAATGTCCTTAAATTTCTCCTGGAATTCATTCAGGTTTCGGGCTTCGGTTATCGGCAGACCGTCCATTCCCTTAAACACGAAGTTTCCGAAACCCAGCCTGCGGTACAGAAAATTCAGCACATCCATCGAAAGACTCTCTGAATTTTTATTGATGAAGTCGGCACCAATCTCGCGGGCACGTTGTGCATTCGAAATATCGTGCGACTGCAAGAGCAGCGGGATCGGGAACTTTCGCGTATTTTTGGTAAACTTTAACAGTTCGATTCCCGCGTCTTCGTTTTCCACACCATCTTTCTCGAATTTTACATCAGAGATCACACACAATATGTACCGGCGATAACTATTGATAAAGCGAACCGCTTCTTCGTAAGTATCTACCAAAATAACTTTCGGGCGTGCCCGCATTCGTAGTATTTTGTGTAATTCGTCTTTGGTATCTTCCTTAATCAAAGCCTGTGTTTGTGTCATCACCGTGGTATACAAAACCGGCAGATACCGCGAATAATATTGTATTGAATCTTCGACCAATAAAATAACCCGTACATTCCCGTTTTGTGTGTCGCGTGCCACGTTGCTGATGTCTTCCACGTATTTTATCATCGCCATAAATACATTGGAATTTCCATTCCACACAAAAATCCGGTCGATAAAATTGAGGTTTCTGCGTTCGGTCTGGAAGAAGCGTAAATCGGCGTTGTTGTTAACCAGTAAAAGTAGCGGTACTCTCGGACGCATCTCGCGAATAGCACGGGCAGTTACGATCGGTGAATCCTTATCGACGCCAGCCATTACTATGATGAGATCGAAATCGATATGTTCGAGTGTCATTAGCGCATCTTCCATGGTATTTACGCTTGTAAAGCGCGGGGCAGCGTACAAATTCAATTGCAGGTATTCGCCAAAAATTTTATCACTGAACTGGCCTTCCCGTACAATCGAATACGAATCGTAAAGTGTGGCAATCAGCAACACTTCCTTTACCTTGGTAGGCATAAGTTCCTGGAAAATATCACGGTCGGTTTTTCGCTTTCTGTAAAGATTTATCAGAGAAATATTTTCGAGATCCATGTGTAAACGATTTAGCGTTGAAGTTAGGTAATTTTTGAGCTTTTAATAAACCTTGCATAAAAAATCCCGACCCGTCGAACGACGAATCAGGACCAATTTATTTTTTCACAAACAATTTACAATTTGTGTATTACAAGGCCCGAACGCAATTTGGGTTCGAACCAGGTGGTTTTTGGTGGCATAATATTTCCACTGTCGGCAATGTTAATCAGCTGGTCCATAGAAACCGGAAACAAAGCAAAGGCGGCTTTCATTTCACCCGAATCAACCCTTCGTTTCAGTTCGCCCAGTCCACGAATCCCTCCCACAAAGTCGATGCGTTTCGAAGTCCTTAAATCTTTTATATCCAAAATTGGATCGAGCACCTGTTTCGAAAGAATGGTAACGTCGAGAATCCCAATAGGATCGTTATCGTCGTAAGTGCCTGCTTTAGCGGTAAGTTTATACCAGTTTCCTGCCAGGTACAAGCTAAATTCGTGCAAAGCTGCGGGTTTGTATATTTCGGGGCCCATATTTTGCACATCGAAGCCTTTCGATAATTCGGCCAAAAAATCAATATCTGAAAGACCGTTTAAATCGCTGACCACCCGGTTGTAATCGATTATCTGAAGTTGGTTATCAGGAAAATGAACCGCCATGAAAAAGTTGTATTCCTCGTTGCCGGTATGGTTTGGGTTCTGTGCTGTCTTTTCCAGTCCGATGCGCGCTGCCGCAGCGGTACGGTGGTGACCGTCGGCGACATAGGTGAAGGGGACTTTTTCAGCAAAAAGTTTTTCCAGCTTTTTGTTGGTTTCGGGATTATCAATCGTCCAGAAATGATGTCCGAAACCGTCTTCGGCAGTAAAATCGTATTCAGCCGGCTGATTTTCTACAATCGAATTTACAATCTGGTCGATCTCATCAACGGCCTTGTACGCAAAAAATACGGGTTCGATATTGGCGTTTAAATAGCGTGTCAGCACCATGCGGTCTTCTTCCTTCTCGGGCCGGGTCAACTCGTGCTTTCTGATAATCCCGTTTTCGTAATCGGCACAAGCTGCGGCACCCACAATTCCATACTGAGTCAGCCCGTTCATAGTTTGCGCGTAAATGTAATACTTGGCATCGGTGTCCTGTTTTAGCCAGGCCCTTTGTTGAAAGGCTTTAAAATTTTCCACCGCCTTGTTGTACACTTCTTCCGAATGAATGTCTTCCACCCCGGGAAGTTCAATTTCGGCTTTGGTGATCCGAAGTAAGGATTTTTCTTTTCCTTCGGCCATTTTCGCAGCTTCTTCCGAGTTCATCACATCGTAAGGCAGGCAAGCCAGTTCTTCGATAATTTCCTTGGGTGGCCTGAGACCTTTAAATGGTTTAATAATTGCCATGTTTTTTGTTAATGAGTTATTGAGTTATTAGCGAAGAGAGTGAATGAGTAACTGAGTGAATGAGTGAAAGTGTACTTACTCTTTATCTAATAAAACGTTTCAAAAATAATTATTTATCTAATTTATTTTTTAAAAAATTACCGTATCCGGCAGCAAGTTTTGAAAGTACTGTCAACCTTTCTCTGGATTCAATCAATTTCCTTTCGTCAACAAGGTTCTCTTCTAAAAGCAATGGTTGTGCAAGCCATACATTCTCTTATCGAACCTCTTACTATTTTCAACTATTTTAATGCCAAAAGTATCGATTTCCTAACTAATCTCCTCGGTCACGCATTCACTCAATTACTTATTTACCTGGTATGTTGTGTCGCCTTTTTCAAAGAAATCAACAATTTGTTCAGCAGCAGCCAAACCGGCGTTCAGGTTGGCTTCAGCAGTTTGCGCACCTGCTTTCTTGGGGGTAAAGAAATAGCGGCCCGGGAATTTTGCCTCGAATTCGCCGAGCATATCAGGGGTGAGGTCCGACATGTATTTGATACCGGGTTTTTCTTCCATAATGCGGATCAAATCGGGCTCGTTGATCACTTCCTTACGGGCAGTGTTTACAATAATACTTCCATCTTTCAGGTGTTTCAAAACTTCATAACTCACCGATTTTAAGTGTTCGCCACGTGCAGGGACGTGAATGGAAACCACGTCGCTTTTTTCGTACAAGTCTTCAAGAGAACTGGTGACTTTTAAACCGATAGCAGCGGCAGCGGCTTTGCTGTAACGTGTGTAAACAATCACTTTCATGCCCATGGCACGGGCAATCCGAAATACGTTGCGTGCCACGAACCCAAAGCCGTGAAGGCCCAGAGTACGCCCACGCATTTCGCCGCCTGGTTTTCCCGAAAACATTTCGCGTAACCCTAAAATCGCCATTCCGATGGCCAATTCGGCAACCGCATTGGCATTTTGCCCCGGTGTATTCATTACCACAATTCCGTTCTCCGTTGCAGCCTTTAAGTCCACATTATCGTAACCGGCGCCGGCACGGACCACAATTTTCAGGTTCTTGCCTGCACTTAATACTTCGGCGTCAAAAATATCGCTTCGAATAATGGCCGCTTCTGCTTTAGCAATGGCTTCAAGTAACCCGGTTTTCGAAGTGTATCTTTCGAGCAGAGTTACCTTGTAACCTGCTTTATCAAAAATTTTGGTGATCTTTTTTACAGCAACCGGTGCGAACGGCTTTTCGGTGGCGATTAAAATTTTTCTCATCTTACTGTTATTTAGGTTGAAAAGTTGTTTTCAAAATAAACTTAAGGGTTACTGACTTCCCTTTGAAAAAAATGCAGGACTTTCACCCTGCATTTTCTTTGAAACTATAATCTATTTGGTCTTTTCAAATTCCTGCATGGCTTCAACCAGCGCTTTTACACTATCAACTGGCATGGCGTTGTAAACAGAGGCTCTGAAACCTCCAACCGAACGGTGTCCTTTAATGCCAACCATCCCTTTTGCCGTAGCGAAATCAAGGAATTCTTTTTCCACTTCTGCATATTCCGGAGCCATTACAAAGGTCACGTTCATCAACGAACGATCTTCCTTGATTGGCACAGTGCTTTGGAAAAGTTTGTTGCGATCGATTTCGTGGTATAACAAGGCAGCTTTTGCAATATTTATTTTTTCGATGGCTTCCACTCCTCCGAGCTCTTTCAACCAGCGCAGGGTCATTAAACTGGCATAAACCGGTAAAGTTGAAGGAGTATTGAACATCGATTCGTTCTGGATATGAATGCGGTAATCCAACATGGTTGGAATCGGACGATCGATTTTACCCAATGCTTCATCTTTTACAATTACCAGCGTGGCTCCCGATGGCCCGAGGTTTTTCTGTGCCCCGGCGTAAATCAGATCGTGTTTTGCTACATCAACCGGACGCGAAAAAATATCAGACGACATGTCGGCTACCAACGGAATGTTTACTTCCGGGGCATTCACTCTTGTGCCAAAAATTGTGTTGTTGCTGGTGTAGTGCAGATAACTGGCGTCGGCTGGCACATCGTATGTTTTAGGAATGTAATTGAAATTGGCATCTGCCGAAGAAGCCACTTCTACCACTTCGCCAAAAAATTTGGCTTCTTTCATAGCTTTTTTCGACCAGGCTCCGGTGATTAGGTAAGCTGCCTTTTTGCCCATCAGGTTATAAGGAGCCATCAGGAATTGAAGACTTGCGCCACCTTGTAAGAACAGAACTGAGTAGCCTTCGGGAACAGGTAAAAGTTCTTTAACCAAAGCGACAGCTTCGTCCATAACAGCCACAAATTCTTTGCTGCGGTGCGACACTTCCATTACAGAAAGACCGGTTCCCGCAAAATTCATAACTGCTTCGGCAGTCTTCTCTTTTGTAAATTCGGGCAGAATTGAAGGTCCTGCATAAAAATTGTGTTTCTTCATAAATACAACAATTAAGGTGAATAATTTTAAATCCTGTTGCAAACACCTAAGCAAAGGTCAGTAATTGTCGGTGTTTAGCAGATGAGAAAAATCAAGTTTATTTTTTATTTTATGAGTTTTAAAACATTGATATACAAACCGGAAAGCTGATGCTTATCATTTCTCCTGAAATATTCATGATAACATTTTCGCAATCAATTGGTTATTTTCCAACAAAGTTATCTGATTCTTACAGATGCGACCAGTAGCAGAGATCAATATTGCATTTCTGAACAATAATTTAAAGTGAGTTTAAACTAAACCGATTTGCGTTTGCTGCCAAACAAAAAGGCTGCCTCGATATAAAGCAGCCTCCATTAGGTTTTATTTGTTTTATTGATTAGATAAAAGGTAATTTCACAATTTCTGCCGGAACGAGTTTATTCCGGATCTTAACAAAAATCCCGGTTCCGAAGGCCGAATATTCTTTGGCAACATAGCCCATTCCAATTCCTTTATTTAACACCGGCGACATGGTGCCTGAAGTGACCACGCCAATTGCAGCGCCTTCGGCATTAACCAGTTCGTAACCGTGACGGGGAATGCCACGATCGCTCAGCACAAAACCACGTAGCCTGCGTGTCACGCCTTCGTTTTTCTGCATGGTCAGCAACTCGCGATCGATAAACTGACGTCCGTTGTTGAATTTGGTGATCCAGCCCAAACCGGCTTCAATGGGCGAAGTGGTATCGTCGATATCGTTGCCATACAAACAGTATCCCATTTCAAGGCGCAAAGTATCGCGGGCACCTAAACCAATTGGTTTGATCCCGAATTCTTCGCCTGCTTCGAAAATGGCTTTCCAAACTTGTTCAGCCACATCGTTTCTGAAATATAATTCGAATCCTCCTGCTCCTGTATACCCGGTTGCCGAAATAATCACATCGTCGACACCGGCAATTTTACCGGTGGTGAAGGTGTAAAACTTGATTTCCGAAAGATCGAGATCAGTAAGTTTTTGCAAAGTTGCCGTTGCTTTTGGCCCCTGAATAGCCAACTGACTAATGCTGTCGGACGCGTTTTCGATTTCTGCCCCGATTTTTTCATTTTGTTTCACTATCCAATTCCAGTCCTTCTCAATGTTGGAGGCATTTACTACCAGCATGTATTTTTCGGGTTCATAATAATATACCAGCAAATCGTCCACAATACCGCCTTTTCCGTTTGGGAAACAACTGTATTGTGCTTGTCCGGGCATTAAAATGCGAGGATCGTTGGAGGTAATCCGGGCTACCAGATCCAATGCTTTTGGCCCTTTAATCCAGAACTCGCCCATGTGCGACACATCAAAAACACCCACGTTTTCGCGAACGGTCATGTGCTCGTCCTTTATTCCGCTGTACTCGATGGGCATTTCGTAGCCTGCGAACTCCACCATTTTGGCTCCCAGACTTTTATGTATGCTATTAAACGCTGTCGTTTTCATTAATAGATTTTTTGCAAAACTATTGATTCTCACCATATATCAACATGAAATTTATCACAGGATTGTTGAATTACTCCAATAATTTGCATTTTTACCTGAAATTTGAACGAATGGGACATTATAAATACATTGATACAAAACATATCGATAGTATTGCCGCAGGCGATACCGAATTCATGACCGAATTGATTGACATTTTTCTTGGACAGATTCCCGAATTCATTTCCACGATGAAAAATGCACTAAAAGAGCAGGATTATACTTTACTGGCGCACGAAGCGCACACTGCAAAATCATCGGTGCTTACTTTTGGGATGGAAGAAACCGGCATACTTCTTAAAAATATTCAGTTAAAAGCCGAAGCAAACGAACTGGAAGAAATACCTTTTATGGTGAATGATGTTGTGTTGCAACTCGAAGCCGTTGTGCCTGAACTACGAGAATTAAAAAGTTCACTTTAAAACTTTTTTGCTATGATGAACGAAACCATCGGATGGGTTGGTAATATCCTGTTTGCCATTTGCGGCTTACCACAGGTTATAAAAACCTTCCGTACAAAAAGCGCCAACGATCTAAGTGTTTTGTTTTTATGGCTTTGGTTTTGGGGCGAGATTCTGACTTTTATCTATATTTTGCTTGGAGACTGGGAAACAGGCATTGCCCATTTCCCGCTCTATTTCAACTACATTGTCAATATTTTTATGGCCGTGTACCTGATTTATGCCAAGTACACTTATCCTAAAAAATTCCCTGTTCGCCCATGATTTAGTTGCTAAAAACCAAATTGCCGTTATTCATATCCACAACAATTGGCCGGCTCTTATCGATCAGTCCACCCAAAATTCGCTTCGACAGTTCATTTAAAACGTATTTCTGCAGAACACGTTTCACCGGACGGGCTCCGAAGTGAGGATCGTAACCGATTTGTGCCAGATAATCGATCGCATTTCCAGTGATCCCGATTTGGAGATCGTTGCCTGCTAAACGTTTGATCACCTGATTGAACTGTAATTTAACGATTTGATTTATATCGGTTTTCGACAAAGGGGCAAACACAATCGTTTCATCGATTCGGTTCAGGAACTCAGGCCGGATTGTTTTACGTAACAATTCGAGCAACTGCAACCTGGTTTTTTCAAGAATATCATCTGAATTGCCTGCATTCATACTTTCATAATTTTCCTGAATGATGTGCGATCCCAGATTCGAAGTCATAATAATTATTGTATTCTTGAAATTCACCGTTCGTCCTTTGTTGTCAGTCAATCGTCCGTCGTCGAGCACTTGCAATAGAACATTGTAAACATCGGGATGCGCTTTTTCAATTTCGTCGAACAGTACCACGGAATAGGGTTTATGCCGAACTGCTTCGGTTAACTGACCGCCTTCGTCGTAGCCCACATATCCGGGTGGAGACCCAATCAAACGGGTTACCGAGAATTTTTCCTGGTATTCCGACATATCGATACGGGTGATCATGTTCTCGTCGTTGAACAGATACTCGGCCAGTGCTTTTGCCAGTTCGGTCTTCCCAACCCCGGTCGTTCCTAAAAAAATGAAAGAACCGATCGGACGTTTTTCGTCCTGCAAGCCTGCCCGAGAACGGCGCACCGCATCCGAAATAGCAACAATCGCTTCATCCTGTCCGATCACGCGTTTGTGCAACTCGTCTTCCATATGTAACAGCTTTTCGCGTTCGCTTTGCAACATCTTCGAAACCGGGATTCCGGTCCAGCGGGCAACCACCTCGGCAATGTCTTCAGTATCCACTTCCTCCTTTATCAGGTTCTCGCCTTTTTTCATTACTTCAAGTTCCTTCTGCAATTTTTCGATAGCAGCTTCGGTTTCCTTGACTTTCCCGTAACGTAACTCAGCCACTCGTCCATAGTCACCCTGACGTTCAGCTTGCTCGGCTTCAAACTTAAAGCTTTCTATTTCTTCTTTCTTTTGCTGAATGGCTTCTATCACCGACTTCTCGGATTGCCACTTGGCACGCAGCCTCGATTGTTCTTCTTTTAGGTTTGAAATCTCTTCGTTTAAGCTGGCCAGCTTTTTCGTATCGTTTTCGCGTTTTATGGCTTCGCGCTCAATTTCCAACTGCTTCACCCTTCGTTCAATTTCATCGAGTTCTTCAGGGACCGAATCAATTTCAAGACGAAGTTTGGCTGCCGCCTCATCCATCAGATCGATAGCCTTATCCGGCAAAAACCGGTCGGAAATATATCGTTGAGACAATTCGACGGCAGCAATAATAGCATCGTCTTTTATCTGAACTTTATGATGACTCTCGTACTTTTCCTTGATCCCCCGCAAAATTGAGATCGCACTCAAAGTATCGGGTTCATCCACATGTACGATCTGGAAACGGCGTTCGAGCGCTTTATCTTTTTCAAAATATTTCTGGTACTCGCTCAGCGTTGTAGCACCAATGGCGCGCAATTCGCCACGCGCCAATGCCGGTTTTAAAATATTGGCCGCATCCATTGCACCCTCACTTTTGCCAGCTCCAACGAGCGTATGGATTTCATCGATAAAAAGAATGACTTCGTTGTTCGACTGGATAACTTCGTTAACCACCGCTTTTAAGCGTTCTTCGAATTCACCCTTGTATTTGGCTCCTGCAATCAGTGCGCCCATATCGAGTGAGAAAACTTGTTTCGATTTCAGATTTTCAGGCACATCACCCCGAACAATACGATGTGCAAGTCCTTCGGCAATTGCCGTTTTCCCGGTTCCCGGTTCACCCAAAAGAATGGGGTTATTTTTGGTACGGCGTGAAAGGATTTGTAAAATACGGCGGATTTCGTCGTCGCGGCCGATCACCGGATCGAGCTTACCTGAACGTGCGCGTTCGTTTAAGTTAACTGCAAAACGGTTGAGCGAATTAAATTTATCTTCAGCTGTTTGGCTGTCCACTTTCGAACCTTTACGCAATTCTTCTATCGCCATCCGAAGTTCCTTTTTTGATATGCCGTTGTCTTTCATCAACTGGCTGACCGAATCTTTAATTTCGAGCAGGCCCAATAAAATATGTTCGACAGAAACATACTGATCGCCCATTTCCTGAGCTAAACCAAGCGCTTTTTGTAAAGCCTGGTTGGCTCCTGATGACAAATATTGCTCGGCCCCCGAAACTTTTGGATACGATTCAATGATCTTGCCCAATGCCAGTTTAAATATAGTGGTATTTACACCTAGTTTCCTGAGTAGAAACTCGGAAATATTTTCGGCTGAGTGCAATACACCCTGTAGCAGATGACCGGTTTCGATAGCCTGCTGATTATTACCTTGTGCTACCTGGAACGCCTGTTGAATGGCCTCCTGCGACTTTATGGTAAAATTATTCATATTCATAACTAAATCCTCCTTTATAATCTTTTGGATTAGGACAAAGCACAGACCATAACCACCTGAATGTCAGAATGTCACAATAATTCTTGAAAAGCAGAAAAATTTTCAGAAAAGAAAAATTAGAAGGTAGGTTTGTCAGGATTTGAGCATAAAAAAACAGAGATAATCAATATTACCCCTGTTTCCTAACCTAACCAAATCTATTCTCTATGAAAAAACACTAAAACTATTCAAATTCCTGGTACAAAAATAAAACGGAATTACGTTAACGCGTATCAATGGAAGTTAAAGAATGTTAAGAGTTAATTTTCAATGATATAAATCGATTATATAACATGATTACTATTGGAAGAATCCTCCACTTTT
>WOYV01000108.1:11971-92145 GCA_011620585.1 Draconibacterium sp. | reverse complement strand
AATGATATAAATCGATTATATAACATGATTACTATTGGAAGAATCCTCCACTTTTTTCCAAAAATCAGCCACTTTTTATTTTCCTTGAGATACATAAAACACTGAGATACAAACCCGTTAAAAGACAAAATCGAATAAACAACCAAATTCTCTTTTTTGAATTTTAAAAAACCCCTTTTCTCCAACATTATTTAACTCTAAATAACAGTTACTTAAGCCCCGAAAAACTTTCTGTTTTTAAAAATAAAATTTACTTTAGCAGCCCGTTTTCAATTAGATTCTAATTCTAATATTCATAACTAAAAAATACATTTTATGACTAAACATGTATATACCTTCGGAGCTGGAAAAGCGGAAGGTAAAGCTGACATGAAAAACCTCCTTGGAGGAAAAGGTGCAAACCTTGCTGAGATGAACCTGATTGGTGTTCCGGTTCCTCCGGGATTCACTATCACCACTGAAGTTTGTACCATGTACAACGAGCAGGGCCAGGAAGCAACATTCAATCTTATTAAACCCGAAGTAGAAGCTGCGGTTGCATTGATTGAAAAATTAACTGACACCAAATTTGGTGACAAAGAAAATCCCTGTTTGGTATCTGTTCGTTCAGGAGCCCGTGCATCGATGCCCGGCATGATGGATACCGTTTTAAACCTGGGAATGAACGACAATGCTGTTGAAGGTATTGCAAAAAAATCGGGTAATGCTCGTTTTGCATGGGATTCATACCGTCGGTTTGTACAAATGTACGGCGACGTTGTAATGGATATGAAACCTGCCAGCAAAGAAGAGATCGATCCGTTTGAAGAAATTATTGAAGGATTAAAAGAGGAGAAAGGTATTCATTTGGATACTGATTTTACCACCGATGATTTGAAAGAATTGGTTGCCCGCTTTAAAGCCGCCGTTAAAAAAGTTACCGGTAAAGATTTCCCAACCGATCCATGGGAGCAGTTATGGGGTGCCGTGGCAGCAGTTTTTGGAAGCTGGAACAACGACCGTGCAATCTATTACAGAAGAATGGAACAAATTCCTGACGAATGGGGAACAGCCGTTAACGTTCAGGCAATGGTATTTGGAAACATGGGATTAACATCGGGCACAGGTGTTGCTTTTACTCGCGATGCTGCCACCGGCGAAGATGTTTTCAACGGTGAATACCTGATCAATGCACAAGGTGAAGACGTTGTTGCAGGGATCCGTACACCACAACAAATTACCATCGAAGGTTCAAGAAACTGGGCCGAACTACAAGGCGTTTCAGAAGAAGAAAGAGCATCAAAATATCCTTCGTTGGAAGAGGCAATGCCGGAAATGTATCGCCAGTTAAACGAAACCCAACAAAAACTGGAAGACCATTACAGCGATATGCAGGATCTTGAATTCACGATTCAGGAAGGTAAACTGTGGTTGTTGCAAACCCGTAACGGAAAACGTACAGGCGCTGCCATGGTAAAAATCGCAGTTGATATGCTGGAAGAAGGTCGTATTGACGAAAAAACAGCATTAAAAAGAGTTGATGCCGGTAAACTGGACGAATTGCTTCACCCGGTATTCGACACTGCTGCAATGAAAGCTGCAAAAGTTTTGGCAAAAGGATTGCCGGCATCTCCGGGTGCTGCAACCGGCCAGGTAGTTTTCTTTGCCGACGAAGCCGCAAAATATCCGGAATCAGTATTGGTACGTGTTGAAACTTCTCCGGAAGATTTGGAAGGAATGAACATTGCCAAAGGTATTTTAACAGCCCGTGGAGGGATGACTTCACACGCTGCCGTTGTTGCACGTGGAATGGGTAAATGCTGTGTGTCGGGAGCCGGTGCAGTAAAAATCAATTACAAAACCCGTGTAATGACCATTGACGGAGCTGAATTCCACGAAGGCGACTGGATTTCGCTGAACGGAACTACAGGTGAAGTTTATAATGGGAAAGTGGCAACAATGAATCCTGAGATGAGCGGAAATTTCGCAAAAATCATGAACCTGGCTGCCAAATATACCCGCATGAAAGTTCGCACCAATGCAGATTCTCCGGCCGATGCAAAAGTTGCCCGTGAATTTGGCGCTGAAGGAATTGGACTTTGCCGCACAGAACACATGTTCTTTGAAGGCGAAAGAATTAAAGCAATGCGCGAAATGATCCTTGCAACCGAAGAAGGTGAAAGACGCAAAGCCTTAGATAAATTATTGCCTTACCAACGCGAAGATTTCGAAGGCATCCTGGAAGCAATGGCCGGCTACGGTGTTACAATCCGTTTGCTCGATCCACCGTTGCATGAATTTGTTCCCCATGAAGAAGCCAACCAAAAAATTATGGCTGACGAAATGGGAATTAGTGTTGAAAAGGTAAAAGCACTGGTTGAAGATTTACATGAATTTAACCCGATGCTAGGTCACCGCGGTTGTCGTTTGGGAATTACTTATCCTGAAATTACAGAAATGCAAGCCCGTGCAATTATTGAAGCAGCAGTAAACCTAAAACAAAAAGGTGTTGATGCCCGCCCTGAAATTATGGTACCGCTTATCGGAACTGTAAAAGAATTTAAAATGCAGGCCGACATTATTCATGCAACCGCTAAAAAAGTATTCGAAGAAAAAGGTGCAAAATGCGATTACCTCGTAGGGACCATGATTGAAATTCCACGTGCAGCCATGACCGCTGATCTGGTTGCCAAAGAAGCTGAATTCTTCTCATTCGGTACCAACGACCTTACCCAAATGACCTTTGGATATTCACGCGACGATGCCGGCAAATTCTTGCCCATCTACATCGAGAAAGGCATCCTGAAAAACGATCCTTTCCAGATTTTAGATCAGGAAGGTGTTGGACAGGTTGTAAGGATCGGTGTTGAAAAAGGCCGTAGTGTAAAACCAAACTTAAAGGTTGGTATTTGTGGTGAACACGGTGGCGAGCCATCTTCAGTTATATTCTGCGACAGTGTAGGAATGGATTACGTAAGCTGTTCTCCTTACCGAGTGCCGATTGCACGCGTTGCTGCCGCCCAGGCTAATCTGAAATAATTGATATTCAGAAGAATAAACCAAAGAGCTGTTCTTTACGGAACAGCTCTTTCTTTTTATTATGTAAACCGCAACACGTAAAAATACCTATTCATTTTGCGTAGAAATACCTATTCATTTTGCGTAGAAATACTCTTTCAAAAGGCGATTTTGTTTCAGAACTTTGTAATGTCAGACATAAACAAAGAAGATCTAAATATTAGCTGACAAATACACATTTTAAATAGTTCTTACACAAAATTGTTATTCTATCAATCATCAATTTCGGTAAAAATATACCCACTTGAATTACTGTCCCTCTTCCTCGAACAATGATGATAAAAAGTGAGGATAACAAATTCCAACCCAGGGGGTGCTGAGAAGTACCCCTTTCTTTTTGTCTAAAATCAAGAAAATAAAATTGAACCGGTGATCAGATTTGTATCAATTTGTTTTTAATGGCAAAAATAACCAGTCCGGCCATATTCCGTGCTTTTGATTTTTCGAGCAATTTACGCCGGTGACCATCCACAGTCCTCGCACTGATCATCAGTTTATCGGCGATTTCGGATGCGGTATATTCCTGGCAAATCAATTGAAGGATCTCGATCTCGCGTTCTGAAATATCAGCTAGCAACGATGAAGGTTCCAAATTGTTATTGCCCACCGAATTTCTTAATATGGCCCCGGTTAAACTTGCCGAGAGGTAGAACTCATTTTTTAAAACCATCCGAATGGCATGTTCCAGTTCATCAGGATCGGAGTTTTTTAGCAAATAACCGTCCACTCCTTCGTCGATAAGATGCGATACCAATTGAACGTCCTCTTCCATGCTGATAATTATAATACGAATTTGAGGATGATGTTCTTTTAAATACCGTGTTGTTTCAATACCGTCCATTACCGGCATATTGATATCAAGCAAAACAAGATCGGGCACTAACTCGCCCGACCGGATAAGATTGATCAGCACCAATCCATTCTCAGCCTCTCCGGTTTGGTTCACCGTGTCAAAGCCCGATAAAAGAGCGCACATACCTTTACGAAACAAGCGATGATCGTCGGTAACAACTATATCTAATTTACCTTCTTTCATTTCGTTAAGCAAATAATTGCAGTAGTGCCATAACCGGGCCTCGACTTCATTTTGAACGCGGCACTTATCATTTCCATTCGGCTTTCCAGATTTTTCAAGCCCAGGCCCGAGTTCATCTTTTCTTTCATATCAAAACCCTTTCCATTGTCTCGGATAACTATGGCAATTCCTTCATTGGAAAAACGGGTTTGTATCGATATAATACCGGCTCCGGAATGTTTGATTGCGTTGTTTACAACTTCCTGCGAAACCCGGAAAGCGGTAAGTTCTTTCTGGATATCCAAGCGAAAAGGTTCTCCTTTCCTTCGACATTCTATCCTGATCTTATCCGACATGTTCACCCAATTTGCCAGTTCTTCCAAAGCATAAACTAATCCCAACTTTTCGAGTGACGGTGGCAACAGCGCTCTCGAAATGCCCCTGACCTGAGTGATCACTTCGTCAAGATACGACTGTGTTTCGCAGGCCAGTTTATTGGCTTTTTCCTCGGTTTGTCGTTCAATCATTCCCACATTTAGTTTTACAACCGAAAGCATTGCACCCACTTCATCGTGTAAATCCTGGGCAATTCGTTTACGTTCCTTTTCCTGTGATTCGATGGTGTTTTTGAGAATCTCGCGTTGCTGATCCTGCTTTATTTTGTTAATCTCCAGTTGCTTGACAAGCAACCGTTTCTGATAGGTTATAAAAAAGAACAATAAGCCACCCGCAAGCAGCAACATTCCAACTGTACCAAGGAAATAAACCAAAATAATATCTGAATTCCCAGTTTTCACCCACTCTTAATCTCGAATGAACGAAAATAGTTAACAAAATTCATTAATATGAGATTTCGACTCAAAATTATAGGTAAAAATTGTTCTATTCAGCTAATGAACTTCACAAAGAGAACTGAACCACGCAAAAAGCGATTTATCTGGTTCAATGACATTACAACCAAAGTTTCTTGTTCAAATTATAAAATCAAAGTCCTTCCCTTGCTTATCCATTGCTCACAGATTATGCTCGTTTCAAACTTACACTTTTCCCTTTGATTTGTTGCCTGCCTTCCATCCCGAAAGCAATGGTGATAAATATGTAAAACAGAACAATCATATAACCATTAAAAGTGAGTATGTGTTTAGCCAATTCGTATGAATAATCCAGAATTAGGTTACTTAAAAGATTATAAAAAAATATTGTTGAATAGAAGAATAGCACCGCAACATTTGCCCAAATAAGAGAATCGGCAAATAGTCTGCGAATCTTAACTTCAACCATCACCTTATAAAAATAGATCAAAGAAAATAAAACAAGTAAAATACTACTAAAAATCCTAACATGAGAATACTCATTAACACTTTGGATAAAAATAGCATTAATTACGGCATACGTCATTAGAATTGAGATAAGCATTATAATCCAGCGCTGCCTGATCATTGTTGTTATATGTTGACGATAGAACAGTGCGAGTAATAGAAACTCAAACGGAAAATAAATGTGTGAAACCCACAAATTACTGTGAGAACTAAATTTGATACTAACGATATTCCAGATATCAGTACTTGCTCCTAATAACACAAAAAAGTATAGGAAAAGAAACTTTTGTTTTATGTTACGATAAAAACAACTTCCAACTATTGAAGCCATAACCTCGGTGGCGACAGCTAAGTACCAGTAGACAGGCATTAATACTTATGAATTATAAATACTTCTTTCATCACAATATGGTGGACACTGGGCAGCAAAATCAAAAAAATCATCTTCCTCTTCTACGACAAGCGATCGGGTTGCTGTTTTAGCAGATGCACTTAACATGACGCTCATCGTTTTTTCAATTCCAAACTCAACGTTAATCTCCGAAGCATCCTGAACGTTAAAAAGCTCGTGCAATTCAAATTTTGTAAGTAAATAGGCATTGGGGTAAATGTATTGCCGGTAAGGAGCTCCCGGATCATTCGGGTCTAATTCGCCGCTTCGCCATTTGCGGTAAAGCCGGATACTTTCAATCACATCCTTGGTATTGTTTGAATAATCGATATTTGTTTTTTCAAGCTTGTAAACAGGGGTCTCGTAGTCGGCATACACATCGCCGCTACCCAGCAGGAAAGCAGAAACGGCAAAAGCACACAGTGAATACTTTCCATCTTCTTTGCTTTGTTCCAAACCAAGGTAAATTCGAAGACGGTTTTCGTTTTCTCCGATCAGCGTTTTATAAGTTGCTTTCTGAAGAATCAACCTGGGAAGCTTGATGTTAAAAGTCTCCTTTTTTTCTTCTTCAAAATTCTTTTTCCAGTTCTGAACTTTTTTAGCCGGGAGTTGATCTCTTTTTAATTTTGCTACCATAATTAAGTAAGTATTTGGTTGAATAAAAATAGATAAAATATTCACTACGGTAACAGTCTATTCCATAAAAAACATAAACACGATGGATCATCGTGCGCATGACTATAAAAAACTCCCTGCAGAAATGTCTACAGGAAGTTGATTTTGAATTGAATATAAATTAAAGGCTTAGTATTTCAAGCGGCTAATAATAGTCGTCGTCGAATAAATATCCTTGCCGTTGATACGAACCATCCCATGCATAATACCTTTCAGGGAAATGAACCAGGCTAAATCCAAAGGCAGTTGATTCGAAGAACAGGTTGCCTACCCTAAAGTAGAGGTATCCGTTTATATATGCCCTCTCGTAATATCCGGCAGGTAGCAAATCGAATGTAAACCCAAACGGAAGATCGACTAAAATGTACCCTACTCCCGGACGGTAACGAAAGAAATGTCCATCGAAACAATAGTAGCGAAGATGATTGTGTAAGAATACAACCGGCCGGAAATCGAAGCTACGGATAACGTGTCCAAATCGTGGATGATGATAGTAATTTTTATAATACACGAACGAATACGGATTGTAACCGCTGTAATAATCACGCCAACTGTTATAATTCCAGCGATACCTTTCCCAACTGCGATCCCAATACCTGTAATTGTTAAATGTATAGTTCGAATAATGATTATGATCGTTTCGGTTGTAATTCATATTTCCCGGACGGTTTCTTTCGCTCCAGTAATCTTTTCTGCCCCTATAATCGTTGCTGGTTGAATATCGATGATCGTTTTTATCGGTTCGATAAAAGTTGCGATTGTCATTCACCGTTCTTCCTGTATTCCTTCTTCCGTCAGGAGTATTGGTATCTACTCGTGTGGCGGTTTCCCGGTTTCGTGGGGGAACTTCGCTCCTACCGCTTCTTATACCTGAATTTGTATTGTTGTTCTTATTTCGATTATTGTTCTGTTCGCTAAATACAGGGCGCTGATTTTGTTGAGCTGACGAATTTCGCCCAACACTGCTTTTGGTTGGAATACGTTCCGATTTTTCGAAATTACTTTTGCGTTGATTACTTTGCGTGTCACGCGATTGACGGGTACTATTGCTGTTTGCCTGGCGTTTCCCGGAAACCGCCGAACTTCTTTGACTGGTACTTTTCCGATTTGTATTGTTTCGGTCGACCTTATCGGTATTTATAAACGTACTCTTCTTTTCAACCGCTTTTCGAACTTCCTTTTCAGGTTTTGCGTTTCGGGTAGTTTGCTCGCTTTCTGTACTTCTTCGCTGTGCGTTTGCCGGAAGAATGCTTATGTATGTAACTGCCGCCAGAGCTAATATCGTGGTAAACAGTTTGAATTTTAGCGTTTTCATGATTTCAAATTTAAAATTCAACAAGTTGTTTGCTTTACTCTTTTGGCGCCTTTTAAAACAGATATCTGCTTTGCATTAAACAAAGGCTATGCCAAAAACCGAATCCGATATAAGCGGCGAAAGATTACATACTGGGCATGAACACCCTTAACCCGTATTTTTTTTCTTCATTATTCTCTATACTTTTGCAGCGAAATAAAATCGAATGGCACGAATACTTTGTATCGATTATGGCAGAAAACGAATAGGCGTGGCGGTTACCGATCCGGGGCAAATAATTGCCAACCGGCTCACAACAGTACCGGCCCACACCATTTGGGATTTTCTGAAAGACTATTTTGCCAAGGAAAAAGTGGAGACTTTAGTTGTTGGTTATCCCAGGCAAATGAACAACGAGGCCTCTGAAGCTGTTCGATACATAAATCCGTTCTTAAAAAAGTTTCAGCAAATCTATCCCGAGATCAAACTCGAACTGCACGACGAACGTTTTACTTCGAAAATGGCATTTCAAACTATGATCGATGGGGGATTAAAAAAGAAACAGCGACAGGATAAAGCCATGGTTGATGCAGTAAGCGCAACAATAATCCTACAGCACTACCTGGAGCTGCAACGAAATTTAAAACAGTAAATAAGGCAAACATGAAATATCCGGTTACCGTTTACGGCGATCCTTTATTACGAAAGAAGGCAAAAGAAATAGACAAAAATTACCCGAACCTGGAACAGGTGATCGAGAATATGTGGGAAACCATGTACTATTCGGATGGCGTTGGACTGGCAGCTCCACAAGTTGGCCTGCCAATTCGGATGTTCGTGGTTGATGCCAGTTCGGGTGCCGATGAAGAACCCGAACTTGCTGATTTCAGGAAAGTATTCATTAATCCTGAAATCATTGAAATAACCGGAGAGGAATGGGTTATGAACGAAGGATGCTTGAGTTTGCCTGAAATCAGGGAAGATATAACCCGCCCTGATGAAGTGGCCATACGATATTTCGACGAAAACTTTACTGAACATGAAGAAACATACAAGGGATTTGCCGGAAGAGTTATTCAACACGAATACGATCACCTCGAAGGAATTTTGTTTATCGATTATCTTTCACCACTTAGGAAACGACTTCTAAAAAGTAAACTACTTAATATCAGTAAAGGAAAGGTTCAGCCGCATTATAAGATAAAAATTCCGGTAAATAAGTAACCCTTTTCTGATTTTCACGTTTGAAGCTCTAAGTTGAATTACCTTCAGACGTAATCTTGGAAAAGCTATTTCAGAAAATACCGTTCCTACGAATTACCATCGCCTTTGTATTTGGTATTTATCTTTCGGGAATCTATCCGGTAAACCTTGTTTTGCTGCAAGCGCTTGCTGCGCTATTGTTCATCCTGCTTTTCTTTTTAAATCAACACTATAATTATCAACGCGAAATTTCTTTTGGCGTCCTCCTCACCCTGCTCTTCCTGATTTTTGGCTTCATTTTCTCGATTCGTTATAACACAACCCCGATATTACACGATGAAGGAAAAATGCTTGCAACCATTTTAGAAACTTCAGAAGAGAAACCGAACTCAATTAAAAACCTGATACGGATAAATAATGTCTCGTTAAACGATTCATCTGTAAACACCAACGAGAAGATGCTGGTTTATTTCGAAAAATCAGATGTAGCTGCGGCACTTGGGCCCGGTAATGTCATTTTGTTCGAGGCTTCGCCACAGCTCATCCAAAACAATGGAAATCCATATGAATTCGATTATCAAGGTTACATGTCCCAAAAGAAAATATACCGGCAGGTTTATTTGAAAAGTGAGGCATGGCGCCAAACGGGTGAAACGAAATTTTCATTGATCACTCTATCTGAAAAAGCCCGTGAAAAACTACTTACCATTTACCGTAATCAAAGGCTGGGTGAAAACGAAACTGAGATTTTATCAGCGCTTACACTGGGCTATAAACGAGGCCTCGATCCGGAAACAAAACAGGTGTTTTCGTCTTCTGGCGCCATGCATATTCTGGCGGTATCGGGTTTACATGTGGGAATAATATATGCTGTATTTAGTTGGTTTTTTGGATTTCTTCGAAAAAGAAAATATGGAAAGTACCTCTTTATTCTTCTATCCCTTTTTGTGTTATGGACTTACGCTTTTATTACAGGTTTATCTCCTTCGGTTTTGCGCGCTGCCACTATGTTTTCGTTGTTGTGTGTTGCGACCAATATAAATAGGAATGCCAGTATTTATAATTCCCTGGCAATTGCAGCATTTGTTCTCCTGCTAATTAATCCAAATAATTTATATGAAGTAGGATTTCAATTATCGTTTGCCGCCGTTTTCGGAATCGTATTTTTGCAACCTCGTCTTTCGACGCTTTGGGCTGTAAAAAACCGGTTACTCAAATATTTCTGGACCTTGCTCACGGTTTCAATCGCGGCTCAAATTGCTACCTTTCCTTTCACTGCCTATTATTTCAACCAATTTCCAAGCTACTTTTGGCTGTCAAATTTGGTGGTCATTCCTGCTGCTTTTGTTTTAATAGTTTTGGGTATGAGTTTGCTGCTATTTTCGCAAGTACCGTTTCTAACTACAGCGCTTGCATTTGTTACCAAATGGTGTATCCATGGCATTTATCTATTTCTGCAAACCATCGAAAACTTTCCCGGATCGGTTGTTGAGTCCGGAATAAACCAGCCACAGTTAATTCTTTTAATTCTGTCGATTGCGAGCGCTTTTGCATTCTTGGCTCATCGACGGTTTTTTACGCTGAAATTTGCGCTGTTTTTTATAGCTCTATTTTTTTCGGTGGGACTTTTTCAACGTATCGAGGTTTACAAAAATGAGGAAATGATTGTTTATAACAACACGTCAAATCCGGTGGTTCATTTGATTTCGGGGTACAATAATTATATTGTATCAGAATCCCCTATTAATAAAACCGACTTTATTTCTCAGCAAATCAAAACTATTCGCGTTAAAAAACACCTTACTAAAACCGTATTTCTGACTTTTAACGATGAATTTGAAAACCGTGACCTGCTGCTAAAAAATGGAAATATCTGCTTTCGTGGGAAGACAATTATGGTTGATTCGAACGAATTCAAAACCATGAATAACCCAAACTGCGATTACATTATTTCAAAAAGATCAAAAATTATTCCCAATCAGTTAATTTCAAACAATACCCTTTTTATCAGTCTTTCAAACTACCCAAAAGATGAAACTTCGGAAAACTTTTTCCCGGTTAAAAATCTCGGTTCTTATACCAACAAATGGAAGTGTCAAAAATAATGGACAAATGACCATTCCCACTTGATATTCAGGATAAAATACGTTTCAATTTTTCACATCTATTTTCATTGGCTTGGAATCAGTTCTCGATTGAGAATGTTAAATTTGCAGTGGTCTTCTTTGTAAAAAACACAATTTTACAAGGAATTCTGAGAGTTAATCCATTATTTTGTCGCTTACTTTTAAAAAAAGACAGCAAGACTATGAAAGTTGTAATCGCCGGTGCCGGTGAAGTTGGGACGCATCTGGCCAGAATGTTATCGAATGAAGACCATGATATTGTCCTTTTGGATGATTCGCCTGAAAAACTTTCCAGAATAAGTAGCGAGGTTGACCTGATGACAGTTACCGGTTCTGCTCATTCTTTTTCGGATTTGAAACGTACCGATCTGGCAAAATCTGATCTTTTTATTGCCGTAACCCCATTCGAAGAAAGAAATGTACTGGCTTGTGCCATGGCTTCATATCTTGGCGTTGGCCGTACGATAGCACGAATAAATAATCAGGAATATTTGCAGGAAAGATACCGTGCGAAACTCAATAACATGGGAATCCACGAATTGATTTATCCTGAAAGTCTGGCTGCCAAAGAAATTGTAGCCTCGGTAAAGCAAACCGTTACCCGCCAATCGATTGAATTTTCGGGTGGAAAACTTGTTCTGCTCGGAATTAAAGTACGTGAAAATGCCAGCATCCTAAATAAAACTTTTGAGCAGCTTTCACTTGAAAATCAACATCTTTTAGTGGTGGCGATTAAACGCGATAATTATACGCTTATACCAAATGGCCACGATTTAATTAAAGATGGCGACGTTGTATTTTTTGTAACCACTCCGGCCGAGCAACATACGGTTTTCGAGTTAACCGGGAAAAAGCAGTTCGACGTCAAGAACATCATGTTCCTGGGGGGAAGCAGGATTGCTCAAAAAGCGGTGGAAAAACTAGGCGATAATTACCGGATAAAAATTATTGAAAGCGACCACGAGAAATGTGAACAGATTGCTGACAAATTTAGCAATATACTGGTTATTAACGGAGATGGCCGTAATCTCGATCTTCTTAAGGAAGAAGGTATTGATAAAATGGATGCTTTTGTTGCTACCACCGGTAACTCCGAGACGAACATCTTGGGATGCCACCTTGCCAAATCGATGGGAGTACGGCGCACTGTCGCTGAAGTAGAAAACCTGGCATATATGCAGTTGGCCGATAATGTAGATATTGGAAGTATTATCAATAAAAAACTGATTGCAGCCAGTTATATCTACCGGTTTACCTTAAACGCCGAGATTTCGAAAGTTAAATGTTTGACTGCCTCAGAGGCTGAAGTGTTCGAATTTATTGCCAAACCAGGTGCGCGAATCACGCAAAAACCCATCAAAGATTTAGACTTCCCATGCGAAGCAAAAATTGGTGGTATTATCCGTAATAATATGGGATACATCGCTCATGGTTATACTCATATACAGGAAAACGATAAAGTAGTAGTATTTACACTGCCTTCAGGAATCAAAAAAATCGAAAAATTCTTTAAGTAGGTTAAAATCGTCACCCGATGAATTTAAAGATCGTTCTCAAGGTACTTGGGTTGCTTTTGCTGGTTGAAGGCATTGCAATGCTTTTTGCCTTGCTGGTTTCTTTAATATATGGCGGCCCGGACGTTCAGTCATTTTTAATTTCTTCCGGGATAAATTTACTTGTCGGGGCGCTGGTTCTTACCGCCAGTTGGAAAGCTAAAAAGAATATTGGCAAACGCGAAGGTTTTGTTATTGTTGCCATGGTTTGGGTGGTTTTTTCGCTGTTTGGCAGTTTCCCTTACTTGTTAAGTGGCTCCATCCCAAATTTTACTGACGCATTTTTCGAAACCATTTCGGGATTTACAACTACCGGATCATCTATTATAAACGACATTGAAGCACTGCCCCACGGAATTCTTTTTTGGCGAAGCATGACTCAATGGCTCGGTGGAATGGGAATCATCGTTTTATCACTGGCAATTTTACCTGTTCTTGGAATCGGGGGAATGCAGCTGGTTATGGCCGAAATTCCGGGGCCTACCCCAGATAAAATAATTCCAAGAATTACCCAGACCGCCAAAACAATGTGGGGAATTTACATGATTTTTACAATTTTGGAAACCCTTCTATTATGGGTCGGTGGAATGAGTTTTTTTGATGCAATAAACCATTCGTTTACAACCATGGCAACCGGCGGGTTCTCCACAAAGCAAGCGGGTATCGCACACTGGTCTTCGCCTTTTATTCAATATGTGATTGTTGTTTTTATGTTTTTGGCCGGTACAAATTTTACCTTATCCTACCTGGTGATAAAGGGAAAATTTGCGGGGATGTTTAAAGACGATGAATTTAAATCTTACACTTTTATTATAGTTGTTTTCACTGTAGCCATTGCTATTGGCCTACTGATAACCTCGCAGTTGGGAATTGAGCATGCCTTCCGTGAAGCCCTTTTTCAAGTGGTTTCGATTGTTACCACAACAGGTTTTGCTACCGCCGACTACCTGGTTTGGACCCCGTTTCTGACTATGTTGATTTTTGCACTTTTCTTTTTTGGAGGATCGGCTGGGTCGACAAGTGGAGGTATAAAAATCATGCGAATTGTGGTGCTGACAAAAAACGGATACTACGAATTGAAACGTCTCATCCATCCACATGCCGTAATTCCGGTAAAATTTAACAGACATTCAGTCGGCCCAAAGATCTTTACCAATGTGCTTGCCTTTTTTATGTTGTACATGGTGATCTTTTTTGTGAGTTCCATTTTGTTCACACTTATCGAACCCGACATGGAATCGTCGATGGGTGCAGTGGCCACCAGTTTAGGAAACATCGGTCCGGGACTCGGCAGCGTGGGACCAGCCGAAAACTTTTTCCACATTAAACCGCTCGGAAAATGGTTTCTCTCTTTTCTGATGTTGCTTGGACGACTTGAATTGTTTACCGTACTGGTACTTTTCTCTCCTTCTTTCTGGAAGAATTAGTTTCTTTAATTCAATTCTTAATAGATTAAAGTTCCCTTCCCTTCGCGAAGAATCTCAATTTCGTCGCCCGAACAATCAACTATTGTCGAAGGAATTAACTCGCCATATCCACCGTCGATCACAATATCTGCAATATCCTGGTAGCGTTCGTAAATCAATTCAGGATCAGGTGTGTATTGCAATATTTCATCGTCATTGTGAACCGATGTCGATAGGATTGGATTGCCCAGTTCTTCAACAATGGCACGAATAATATTGTTATCGGGCACTCGAATCCCCACCGTTTTCTTTTTTCCTTTAAAGTATTTCGGGACATTATTATTTGCCTCAAGAATAAAAGTAAAAGGCCCGGGCAGGTTCTTGCGCATCAGTTTAAAAGTGGTATTCGATATTGGCCGGGTATAATCAGAAAGATGGCTCAGGTCGCTGCAAATAAACGAGAAATTGTTTTTTTCGATATTAACCCCCTTAAATCGCGCCACTTTCTCAACCGCCTTTTGATTAGTAATGTCACAGCCCAAACCATACACTGTATCAGTAGGATATACAATTAATCCACCTTCCCGCAATACTTCAACTACTTTTCTGATTTCGCGGAGATTTGGATTTTCATTGTACAATTTTATGAGCATTATTTCTAATTTTGAACCCCAAATTTAGCTTTTTACCACGGAAATCAAAGCCGGATACTTAGGAATATGGAATACGAAAGAAAAGTGATTGAAACAGCCGATGGATCCAAAACATTGTTTGTTCCGGCAATGAACGAGCAATATCATTCGTTGAATGGCGCACTTACCGAATCAGATTACGTATTTCTTGAAAAAGGATTCAGACGCCATCCTTCGCAAACGCCAAAAGTATTTGAGGTGGGCTTCGGAACCGGGCTCAATGCACTACTAACAGCGCTGGAAGCAGAAAAAAGCATGAGAACTACATATTATGCCACTATCGAGAAATATCCGATAAGCAACGAAGAAATCCAATATCTGAATTACGGGAATTTATTATCCCCTCGTGCAAACGAAATTTTCCACGCCATCCACAAAGCTGATTGGGAAAAAGATGTACAAATTTCAGAGTTTTTTGTTTTGAACAAGATAAAGGCTGACCTTAAAACCTGTACATTCAGGAACGACAATTTTTTCGACCTGGTTTTCTTTGATGCCTTTGGCCCCGACAAACAACCTGAAATGTGGCAGGATAAGGTAATGAGCAAAATCTTTCAGTTGTGTTCAGGCGGTGCAATATTTGTTACCTACAGCGCAAAAGGAGAAATCCGCAGACGTATGGAAGCCAGCGGGTTCCGAATGGAACGTTTGCCCGGCCCCCCCGGGAAAAGACAAATGCTGCGGGGATCGAAATAATCTGACATTTTGCCAGAAAAGAATAAAATCTGAAGAAACTACCATCCGAACATAATAGCCGATTGTTCGACAGATTTGTTAACTTAAAGTTTTTTAACATTTTTTAAACCATGGCTCTTTTGACCAAATTTTACCTTCAGGAAACGCGAATGAGTTCGACCGAAATCAGTCTGATATCAACGATTTATAAAAATTTCAGTTCTCGTTCTGGAATAAACGCATGTTCTTTTGCAATAGATTTTTTCGAATAACTGACCAATTTGTTTTTTGGAAAATCTAAAAATTCCAATAAAATTTGAAAGTAATTCAAGGTGAAAATTATGATTTACCAATTTAAAATCGTTTCACAAGAATCCCTTCACTTCCAATTGGAAGTAGCGCTCGACGCGAAACATTCATTTTTCGATTTTCATACAATTATTCAGAAAAGTGTAGGTTTCGAATCGCATCAACTCGCTTCTTTTTTTGTTTCTGATAAACGCAGGAAGAAGCTGGTTGAAATATCGATGCTTGATTTGGGTATAAACGGCGCTGCGTTCTTCGTCATGCAGAAAACGAAATTATCAGACCTGCTAAATTCGCAAGGACAACAGCTGATTTACACCTATGATTTTTTGAACGACAGATCATTTTTTATAGAACTAACTGGAATTGTTATGGAAAGAAATCTTATCGAACCATTTGTCACTCTCAAACAAGGTGATGCTCCTGTACAAGTTCTGGGGGAAGAAATTTTAATTGATGAGCAAGAAGATTTGATGCAGGAAGAAGTGTATATGGATTTTGGTGAGTTGGATGACTACATCGAATTATACGGAGAGATGGATGATTTTTGAGAACCGTGCATTTGGTTTTTGCAACTAAGAAATTCCAAGACTGTTCAGATTCATTTTGAACAGTCTTTTTTTTGTCCTTATTTTACCTCAAATACCCGTTTATGTCAAAATACCTTGTCGTGATAACCGGTCCAACCGGAATTGGAAAAACCGCGGTGGCCATTAAGGTCGCTCGTTTTTTTCAGACTGAAATCGTTTCATGCGATTCGCGACAGATTTACAAGGAATTAAATATCGGGACCGCCGTTCCAACAGCCGAAGAATTAAGCGCTGTCCCACATCATTTTATTCATTCGCACTCGATATTCGACGACTACAACGCCAGCCGTTACGAAAATGAAGCGCTTGAATTGATTGATCAACTTTTCAGGAATCACAAAATTTTGTTGTTGGTTGGCGGGTCGATGATGTACGTGGATGCCGTTTGTAAAGGAATTGACACCATGCCCGATGCCGACCCCGAAGTTCGGGCCAGGCTGAAGGAACAACTTGAAAAAGAAGGTCCCGAAAGTTTACGGCATCAGCTAAAAATGATTGATCCTGAATACTACCAAACGGTCGACCTCAAAAACCCAAACCGCATTGTACATGCACTTGAAATTACGATTCAAACCGGGAAACCCTATTCTTCGTTCAGAAAAAAAACCGCAAAGGAAAGACCTTTTAAAATCATAAAAATTGGATTGAACTGCGATCGTGAAGAACTGCACCGCAGGATAAATAAACGCGTCGGCCAGATGATTGACGCGGGATTGATCGACGAAGCACAAAAATACTATCCGCAGAAGAATCTGAATGCGATGAATACCGTGGGATATCGAGAACTTTTCTCATGTTTCGACGGAGAAATTACTGAAGAGAAAGCCATCGAACTAATTAAACGAAATTCGAGAAGGTACGCACGAAAACAACTTACATGGTTCCGTCGCGATGAAGAAGTTAACTGGTTTGGACCCGGCGACAGCGACAAAATAATTGCATACATTTCAACGAAAATAAAGTCGTATGAATCGTAATAAACAATTTATTATCAGGGTTTACGGATTGGTTATCAATAAAAATCACGAACTGCTGGTTTCAGATGAATTTGAACTTGGGATGAAAATAACCAAGTTCCCCGGCGGAGGGCTGGAGTTTGGCGAAGGGCTGACTGAATGCTTAAAAAGAGAGTTCCGTGAAGAATGCCAACAGCAGGAAATAACAAATATCAGACACTACTACACTACCGATTTTTACCAGCAGGCTTTATTTTATAAAAATGCTCAACTGATCAGTGTATATTATCTCGTCGACCTAAAAGGGCCGGTAAATTTTAAAATTTCGAAAGAAGCATTTGATTTCGAAATTGGCGGCAAACAAACCCAAAGTTTCAGATGGGTTAAAATAAAAGACTTAAAAGAAGATGATATTACTTTCGCGATTGATAAATTTGTTGTGAAGAAACTAAAACTGGAGTTTGATGCATAATACAAAAAAAGATATTCAAGAGTTGGGAATACTTTTGCAACTTGTTTCGAACAACGAGACATTAACGGCTCAAATAGACCAGGTTTCGGAAATCCTTGTGAATGCCTACCAGGCTGGAAATAAAACCATTTTTTGCGGGAATGGAGGCAGTTCAGCCGAAGCACAGCATTTGGCGGCCGAACTTTCAGGAAAATTTAAGCTCGACAGAAAAGCCATACCTGCTGAGGCTTGTCATGTAAACTCGTCGTTTGTAACCGCGGTTTCCAACGATTATGATTTTACAAAAGTTTACGCCCGATATATAGAAGCCTTTGGAAATAAAGGAGATGTGTTGATTGGTTTGTCCACTTCGGGGACCTCGCCCAATATTGTGGAAGCATTTAAAACTGCCCGTGAATTGGGAATGAAAACCATTGCTTTAAGCGGTGAAAGTGGAGGAAGTTTGCCTGCCTTATGCGATCTGATCATTAAAGTGCCTTCAAAAAATGTAGCCCGCATTCAGGAAATCCATCTCCTGATCGGACACATTATTTGCGAGAATGTTGAACGAGAACTTTTTGGCAATTAATAAAAAAACAAAAAATAAAGCACTTTTTCTCGATCGCGATGGCGCCATTAACACCGGGAAAAATTACGTAAGTAAAATTGAAGATTTTGAGTTTCAACCCGGAATATTTGAACTCATTGCCAGCTATCAGGAGCAAAAGGTTATTTAATTTTTATCATTACCAACCAATCCGGAATAGCCAGGGGTTTCTATACAGAAAAACGCTTACCTTCAGTTAACCGATTGGCTGATAGGGCAGTTTGCTGACAGAGGAATCCAAATACAAAAGGTATATCACTGCCCGCATCATCCCGAAATTACCGGAGATTGCGAGTGCAGAAAACCAAAACCGGGAATGATATTAGAAGCGATTAACGCATTCAATATCGATCGAAAAAATTCAGTGATGATTGGTGACAATGAAAAGGATTAGGAAGCAGGGAAAAGAGCACGAATACAAAAGAATTTATATATTCAAAACCTTTTAAAACAAGGCAGATTTTAACATTTTACAGACGGTAAGCTCAGGTGAAAAACTTTACACAAGCCGAAATACGGCACATTGAAGATGTCTACCAGGACCTCTTAAAAGACTTGAGAGGAAAATTTGACGAAGGCAGGATCGATAGGATCGAAAGGGCTTTCCGTTTTTCGAACGCTGCACACGATGGCATTAAACGAAAATCGGGCGAGCCTTTTATCATTCATCCCATCGCCGTTGCCCGTATCGTAGCTGTCGACCTGGGGCTTGGTGCCACATCTATTGTTTCGGCATTGTTGCACGATGTGGTGGAAGACACCGAATACCGCCTTTCGGATATTGAAAATATGTTTGGCGAGCGGGTGGCCCGAATTGTCGACGGACTAACCAAACTTTCGGGCGATTTTGATTCGCGACATGCGCTTACCCTGAAAAAAATGCTGATGACATTGTCGGACGATGTGCGTGTGATCCTTATTAAAATTGCCGACCGCCTGCACAATATGCGAACGCTCGATTCGATGAAACCTCATCAGAAAATCAAAATTGCGGGCGAAACCTTGTTTCTATACGTTCCTCTGGCGCACCGCCTCGGCTTACACGCCATAAAAAGTGAACTCGAAGAACTGAGTTTCAAACACAAACATCCCGAAGAATACGAACAAATCCACCTGATGCTGCACAACCAGGAGCAAAAACGAAATTACCTGGTGAACCAGTTTATAAAACCTATCGAAGAAAAACTTAAGCAAGAATATTTTGAATGTACCGTTAGCCATCGATTAAAAACCAGTTTTTCGATTTGGCGAAAAATGCAGAAAAAATCAGTCACTTTTAGCGAAATTTACGACATTCTTGCCATTCGTATCATCATAAAATCGAAGCCCAATATTTCGGAAAAACGACAGTGTTTCGATGTTCTTTCGATAGTTACCGATATTTATAAACCCAAACCCGATCGGATTCGCGACTGGATAACCACACCCAAAGCCAATGGTTACGAATCGCTTCATGTTACAGTAATGGGGCCCGAAGGACACTGGGTGGAAGTGCAAATACGAACCGACCGCATGGACGATATTGCCGAACATGGATTTGCCGCCCACTACCGGTACAAAGACATTCGTACTTTCGAAAACGAACTCGACCCCTGGATCGAACAAATCAGGGAACTACTACAGGCCAACGACTCTGATGCTTTCGAGTTCCTCGACGATTTCAAGCTAAATTTATACGCTACCGAAATTAACGTGTTTACTCCGAAAGGAGATATGATCTCGCTGCCCCAGGGATCGACTGTGATTGACTTTGCCTACGAAATACATACCGATGTCGGAAACAAATGTATTGGGGCAAAAATTAACATGAAACTTGTCCCGCTGAGCCACGTGCTACAGAACGGTGATCAAGTTGAGATCCTGACTTCAGAAAACCAGGTTCCAAAACCCGAGTGGCTAAAATTTACAGTAACTGCCAAAGCACGAGGAAAGATTAAAAACTTTTTTAAGCTCGAAAAAAACAAACATATCGAACTCGGGAAACAAACCATTGAAGAAGCTTTTCTGGTTGAAAAAGAACCTTTAACATCGAACAACCTGAAAAAACTTATTGCACATTACAACCTGAATAACAAGGAGCAATTGTATTCAGAAGTGGGAATGGGCTTTATAGAGCTGAAAGACGTAAAAAAAATAATCGGGGTAAAATCAGAGAGCAAACTCGTTAAATACTGGAACATTACCTTTGGCGGAGGAAATAAAAAGAAAGCCGACGAAGAAGAAAGTGGTGAAAAAATCGATCGTAAAAAAACTTTTGTGCTAAAAGAAAACCAGGACAATATAACCTTTTCGCTGGCTAAATGCTGTAACCCAATCCCTGGCGATCCGGTGGTAGGTTATCTTGGCTCCGACGATCATGCCACGATTCATAAAATTGGATGCCCCGAATTGGCTAAGTTCCTTGCCAATCAAGGCGATAAGATCGTAAAAGCTGAATGGACCAAATTTAAACGCCAGTCGTACCTTACCCGTCTTAACCTCGAAGGATTTGATCGCTTAGGCATTGTCAACGAAGTAACGAACGTGATTTCGAAGGGACACAATATTAATATGCGATCGGTAAAGTTCGATACGCACGATGGCATTTTCAAAGGCGATCTTTTCCTATACATTCATAGCGCCGATGACCTTCAGCAACTGATTGCCCGTCTAAAAACCATAAAAGGTATTGAGAATATTACGCGTGTTGAAAACCTGGACGAATAATTTATATCGATTCTAAAAGAATAAAAAAAATTTATATTTTTGAGTTCTATTTAAAATTGGTTTAATTATGAATAACCAGAAAACACGGGAGACTGTCAGAAACATGTTTACCGAATACCTGGAGAAGAACGGACACCGGAAAACACCGGAAAGATTTGCGATTCTGGATGAAATTTATTGCCGCGAAGGCCACTTCGATATCGAATCGCTTTATATTTCGATGAAAAACAACAACTACCGTGTGAGCCGTGCCACGCTTTATAATACCATCGATCTTTTACTCGACTGTAAACTTGTTGTTAAGCACCAGTTTGGTAAAAATATTGCACAGTTCGAGAAAGCTTTTGCTACTTTGCAACACGATCATTTAATAGATATCAGCAATGGTAAAGTGCTCGAATTTTACGATCCACGGATCAGGGAAATCATTGAAGATGCCTGCCGGAAACACAATTTCAGCCTATCGCATCACACTTTATATATTTATGGCGAAAACCTGAAACCGCAATAGTTAATACGAATTCATTATAAATTAGAAATCCTTCGTTGCCCGAAGGATTTTTTTATGTCTGCGAAAAGAAATAATTACTACTTTTAACTGCTAATTCAGCCAACCGTGAGAATTAGTTCGGAATACTAGTTTTCACGGTTTTGTATGTAAAATAAAATCAAATTTCAAATGAAGGTAGATGTTTTATTGGGCCTCCAGTGGGGTGACGAAGGGAAAGGAAAAATCGTTGATGTATTAACACCAAAATACGATATTATTTCCCGTTTTCAGGGCGGCCCAAATGCCGGTCACACGCTCGAATTCAACAATATTAAACACGTTTTACATACCATTCCTTCGGGGATATTCCGCGAAAACAAAATCAATGTGATTGGGAATGGTGTGGTTATCGACCCGGGGGTTTTCAAAAAGGAAATCGAGTCGCTTGAAAAAATTGGAGTGAACATTTCGAAGAACCTGTATATTTCGAAAAAGGCACACATGATCCTTCCCACACACCGGATCCTGGATGCAGCTTCGGAACAAATGAAAGGTGAAACCAAGATCGGATCGACCCTAAAAGGAATTGGCCCGACCTATAAAGATAAAATCGGCCGTGACGGGTTACGTGTTGGCGACTTACTACATAATTTCGACGAAAAATATAACCAACGCATTGACAATCACAAGGTAATGCTGACCGAATTCTACAAATTCGATTACGAAGAAATGCTGAATGACTGTGAAAAAGACTGGTTCGAAGGAGTTGCCTTGCTGAAAAGTTTCAACATTGTGGATACCGAACACCTGATTAACGATGCTTTATTAAGCGGAAAATCAGTTTTGGCAGAAGGCGCCCAGGGAACCTTACTCGATATCGATTTTGGTTCATACCCGTACGTTACCAGTTCGAATACTATTTGTGCGGGGGCCTGTACCGGGTTAGGCCTGGCTCCGAATAAAATTGGCGAAGTTTTCGGGATTTTCAAGGCATATTGCACACGTGTTGGAATGGGCCCATTCCCAACCGAGTTACTCGACGGAACAGGCGATAATTTACGCAAAGCCGGACACGAATTCGGATCGACCACCGGACGCCCGCGGCGCTGTGGATGGCTTGACCTGGTCGCACTAAAATATTCGGTGATGCTTAACGGTGTAACCGAACTGATTATGATGAAAGCCGACGTACTCGACGATTTCGATTTTATAAAAGTTTGCGTGGGTTACGAGATCGACGGTGACGTTGTTGAAAAATTCCCTTTCGAACTGAACGACCATGTTAAACCGGTTTTTGTAGAATTGCCGGGATGGAAAACCGACTTAACCGTAATTAAAAATCAAAACGAATTCCCCGAAGAACTAAACAACTACATCAATTTTATTGAAGATGAAATGGGAATTCCGGTTACAATTGCATCAGTTGGGCCAAACCGCGAACAGACTATTTTCCTTGAAAAATAATCTGATTTTCTAACGAAATTAAATTCTTAGTAAAATAGAAAAGGAGCCAAAAATGGTTCCTTTTTTTAGTCAACTATAACTGAATACTCTGCTAATTTTTTATATAAGTGCTCCTGTTTTGTGGGTTTCAACAAAATATCGTTGCAACCCGCCTCGCGGGCCTTTTGTTCATTCTCAATCCCGGAATAAGCTGTAATAGCAATTACCGGAACTTTTGGAAGAAGTTTTTTTATTTGCGTAGTTGCTGAAAAGCCATCCATCCCGGGCATTCGAAGATCCATGAGTACCAGCGAGATATCCTCATGTGACCGAGCAAAATTTACAGCCTCAAATCCATCGCGGGCATGGAAGATTTCCACTTTTGGTTTATCAAGCAAATGACTCATGTATAAATAATTCAGGGTGTCGTCTTCCACAACTAAAATTGTGTATCTAAAATCAACGCCTTGCTTTTCATTCCCTGGTTTTTCTGGCAATGTAGCTGTTTCAAGAACTCCCGGTACTTCAAAAAATGCTTTTGTCCCAACTCCTTTCTCCGATTCGATCCAAATAGAACCGCCCAATAATTCTACAAAACTTTTAGCAATAGATAAGCCCAGGCCATTTCCTTCAAACGCACGCCTACTGCCAGAATCCTCCTGAACAAAAGCCTCAAAAATTTCATCTAACTTATGTTTGGCTATTCCTATTCCACTATCCTTAATAAAAAACCGTAGCCTGTCTTCAATTCGTTCAAAGCCAATATGTATGTTCCCTTCCCTGGTGAATTTAAGCGCATTATCGAGTAAATTCGTAAGTACTTTTCGTAAGATCTCTGAGTCGGATAAAAGACTGATTTCTTCTTCTTTAGGAAAGTCCGGAATGATTGGTATTTCCTTTTGCAAACTGATTTTAAAATACTCATCGACAACCTGTTTAACAAGCAAATTAGGCGACACTTTCTTTTTAACCACTGCCTGCGATTTTGCCATTAAGTTCGAGATATCGATAAAATCGGTGATCGTTTTTATAAGCCGGTGACTGCTTTCGTAAATTTTACCCAGGTAAAGCCGCTTTTCGTCAATTGAAACTTTGTTTTCGGCCAGTATCTCTGAAAAACCTAGAATGCCATTTAAAGGCGTTCTGATTTCGTGAGAAATGGTATTGATCAGTGTTGATTTAAACCTGTCATTTGCTTCCAGTTTTTCATAAGCTTCCTTCAATTTTAAGTTAATGGCTTTACTCTCCTGTAAAACTCGCCGGACTTCAATTTGTGAAGTATTGTCGTGAAAGCTACCAATAATCTTTTGCAGTGTTCCGTTCACGTCTTTATGGATGGTGGCAGAAACAGCGATAGGAACCACCGAGTTATCGCGGTTTTTAAGTACTGTAAAAAACTCTTTAATGCTTCCTTGCATTTTAATGCGTTCCATCAATACCTCACGTTGTTTTATATCTGCATAAAAATCATATACTGATTTACCAATCAAGTCCTTACGCGTATACTGCCCCCTGGATATGACAGAGATTGACGGACTTATTTCGAGTATTGTCCCGTCAATACTGGTTTCGTAATAAACATCCTGAATGTTTTCGAAAATGGAACGGTATTTTTGCTCACTTTCACTTAACTGCCCCAGTAGTTGATGTGATGAGGAGACGTCCATAATCAATCCTTCGAGGTACATTAGCCGACCTTTATCGATAACTCCCTGTCCTTTTTCCCACACATGTTTAATCTCACCTTCAGCAGTAATTATCCGGTATTTAACCTCGAAAGAATTTCCTCTTTTTAAACCGGCTGCAACTTCTTTTGCCACATATTGTTTATCCTCAGGGTGAATAATTTCGTTGTAAGGTTTTTGTTTTTCACCGACAAAAACATCTGATGAATATCCGGTCAGTTCCAAACAACCCCTACTCATAAACAGCATCGACCAGCTCGCATTCTTTAAACATCGATAAGCAACTCCCGGCAAGTTATTCATCAGGTTCGACAACATTCGCTCCGATTCGAGCAGGTTTTGTTCCATTTTTTTCCGATCGCTTATGTCGCGGACCGAATACATCAGTTCAAATGGATCGCCGTTGCTATTTGTAATCAGCTCGCCAATGGATTCAATTGGAAAAGTACTTCCATCGGCCTTTAAACCCAAATACTCCCGTGTTCCTATGTAACCGACTCGTATTAGTTCCTCAACTGCCAATGCTGCTTTGGAATGATCCCTTTCTGCCATAAACTCGAATATGCTTCTTCCTTCCAATTGCTCCTCCTTATAACCAAACATTCTCCATCCTTTGTTCGAAACGTATTTGATCCTTCCTGATAAATCACAAGTAACAAGTGCGTCCGGTGAGGCGTCGATAAATTTGTTATATTTTATTGCTCTTTCAGCAACCAAACTCTCTTTAGCCAGTCGTTGAATATAATTTCCTATCTGTTCTGCAATAGATTTGAGCCGCTTTCTATCTTCGGTTACAAATATTTTCTCAGAATCGCGAAAATTTGCTTTTGGATAGCTAACTATAATTTCGCCAATGGTTTTTTCTGCCAGCAATACAGGTGTGCGTAGTTCGTATTTCGAAGGATAGTATCCTTTGGTTTTAAATGTTCTATCATTTATAATCAAACAGGCTTCGCTTAAATCGGGGAATTGACAAGAATGTGTAACCACATCCGGTATCCTGGTATAAAACTCTTCTTCACTCAGTCCAGACTGGTTGAAAATAGTTAATAACGTGTTGTGACAACGCAACTCCTTGTTTCGTTCACCCAATGTATATTTCAACTGCTTTTTTTCTGCCCGTTCCTTTTGAAGTTGCGTTTGAAGTTCAATAAGCTCTTTCTGCAAACTTTCCAGTTGGGAAGTATTCAGTGTTTTCGAATCTCCGGGATTATCCATAACAAAACTGATAAATATTTATACCTAAAAGGGAACATTGTAGGTCTTTGGGGTACGCGATTCAGCCCTTATTTTCTTGCTCTTCCTATTTCATTCCCAAATATTTAGATGAAGTTATGTCATTCATAAATACCATCAAAAATATTATGACTAATTACTGGCTGTTTATCCTTAATTTCAATGTTTTATACCTGTTCGACACAAAAACACTGACAACTGGTTTCAATTTTTCCGGTTTATTGTTTCCATAGTTCTGAGCATGTCTTTCTGTACTTCTGATTATGAAATATTATATCTAAATCCCGAGTTGCCGGCCTGGAGAAAATTTATAGCCCTGTTTTTTCTCCCTTTAATCAGATGTTAATCTTAATGTCACCTAATTATTTTTTACACACCACAAACTTGTTTATCTTTATCAGATCACCAAAAGTGACGAGCTCATGCAAATACCATCTGATATAAACGGTTTATACACCGACTTTTATGAACTGACCATGGCGCAAGGTTACTTTTCGTGCGGGAAAAAAGATCAACAGGTTAGTTTCGATTATTATTTCAGGACCAATCCGTATAAAAGCGGGTTTACGGTTTTTGCCGGCCTTTACGATTTTGTTGACTTGCTAAAAGGGTTCTCGTACTCGGAATCGGATATCGAATTTCTGGCGCAAAAAGGTCTCGACCCCAAGTTTCTGGATTACCTGCGCAACTTTCGTTTTAGCGGAACCATTTACAGCGTTCGCGAGGGAGAGATTGTTTTTCCAAATGAGCCTTTAGCTCGTGTTGAAGGCAACATTATCGAATGCCAGCTCATCGAAAGCCTTTTGCTGAACATCCTGAATTTTGAATCGTTAATCGCTACAAAAGCCTTCCGGATAAAACTGGCCAGCGGAAATAAATTTTTTGCTGATTTTGGCTTACGCCGGGCACAGGGATTGGGATCGCTCCACGCCAGTCGTGCTGCATGTATCGGAGGCGCTGGCGCTACGTCCAACGTTTTGGCGGCCAAACTTTTTGATATTCCGGTTAGCGGAACAATGGCACACAGTTGGGTGCAAAGTTTTGATAGCGAACTCGATGCATTCAGGGCCTACGCCAAAACACATCCTGATACAACCATTTTCCTGGTCGATACGTACGACACACTTCGCTCGGGTGTTCCAAATGCAATTATTGTTGGGAAGGAATTGGCTGAAAAAGGCAAACAACTCAAAGCCATCCGACTTGACAGCGGCGACCTGGCCTACCTAAGCAAAAAAGCACGTAAAATGCTCGACAATGCCGGACTTGCGGATGTACAAATTATTGCTTCAAACCAGTTGAACGAGTACGTAATAAAAACCTTGCTTAAAGACCAGAACGCTGCCATCGATTCGTTTGGAATAGGTACTGAAATGATTACCGGGAAAGATAATGCAGCGCTCGACGGGGTGTACAAACTAACCGAGATTGATGGCGAACCAAAAATGAAATTCTCCGAAAACATAGAGAAAGTTACGCTTCCGGGTAAAAAGCAGCTTGTTCGTTATTTCGATGAAGAAGGGAAATTTTACCGCGACGGAATTTTACTCTTCGACGAAAACCCGGGTGAAAATGAATGTATTTATCACCCTGTTTATCCCGAAAAAAACACCAACTTAACCGGATTAAAAAAGGAGCTGCTCTTTTCAAAAGTTTTTGAAAACGGAAAGAGCCTGCTTGAAAATATTTCCCCACTCGAAATACACGCATTTCTCGAAACAAGGGCAGCTTTGCTCCCCGAAGAACACAAGCGTTTTATTAGCCCGCACATATACAAAGTTGGTATCTCAAACAAACTGATGCAAACCCGCAATCACCTTTCGGCAATGTTAAAGACAAAACATTAGAAGGTAAAAGGATGGAAATTATCAGGCCCACTTTAGTAGTCGACAAAGAAGTTTGTTTACGAAACATCGAACGAATGGCATCAAAAGCCAAAGAACACAAGCTTTTGTTAAGGCCGCATTTTAAAACACATCAGTCAGCAAGAATCGGCGACTGGTTCCGGCAGTATGATGTTGAATCGATTACAGTTTCGTCGGTTCGAATGGCCGAATATTTTGCAGGCCACGGCTGGGACGACATTACCATTGCCTTTTCGCTGAATGTGCCCGAACTGGAAAACATCAACCGCCTGGCAGCATCGGTAAAATTAAATGTCGTAGTTGAAAATCGCGAAGCTGCGGGCATTCTGGCAAAAAAAGCCGTGGAAAAGATGGGTGTGTTCATTAAAATCGACACCGGTTATCATCGTACCGGGATTCTTTGTTCGCAAACCGGGCTCATCGACGTGGTTCTGAACGAAATAACAAAAAACCGCAAACTCACATTTAAAGGATTTCTTTCGCACTCGGGTCACACATACCAGTCGCAATCCACGCACGAAATATTTAATCTTCACTTCGATGCGCTTATGAAGATGAAAACACTTCGAAATCAATATCAAAATGAATATCCTCAGTTGATGATCAGTTTGGGTGACACACCTTCGGCAAGCATTTGTTCGAATTTCAACGGAGTGGACGAACTCCGGCCAGGAAACTTTGTTTTTTATGATTTGATGCAACACCATTTGGGCGTTTGCAAGATCGACGACATTGCTGTTCGAATGGTATGCCCGGTTGTGGCCAAGCACACTTCGCGAAACGAAATCGTAATCTATGGTGGCGCCATTCATTTTTCGAAGGAATTTATTTTAAACACTGATGGGAAAGCGCTCTACGGAAGGATCGTACTTCGTAAAAACGGAAAGAAAATTTTGCTGGATACCAAAAACTACCTCGCCAGGCTTTCGCAGGAACATGGCATTCTGAAAGTCATGCAAAACCTGTTCAGGGAAATCGAAGTGGGCGACCTGGTCGAAATACTTCCCGTTCATTCGTGCCTGACTGCCAACCTGATGGGTCAGATGCTAAGTACCGACGGTGAATTAATTGAGATGATGCCAAAATATTAAGATCAACAATATGAAACCACGTTTAAACATTGTTACGCTTGGGGTGAAAAGTCTCCAAATTTCCAGGGATTTTTACAAAAAAGCACTTGGCTGGGAGCCCGCTGCCGGCAGCGACGAAAATATTGTCTTCTTTCATCACGGCGGCATTGTCCTGGCGCTTTACCCTCTTGATAAATTAGCCGAAGACGCTGAAGTCCCTCCAGAACGTTCAGGATTTTCAGGTGTAACGCTGGCCATCAACCAGGATTCGAAAGATGCAGTTGAAACTGTTTTTAATAAAGCTGTTGAAAACGGCGCCAAAGTTCTGGTTGAACCACGTGAAACTTTATGGGGAGGATACGATGCTTATTTTGCCGATCCCGATGGACATTCGTGGGAAATTACCTGGGCGCCATTCTGGGAATATGACGAACAGGGTAGCCTGAAAATGTAAAGTCTCTCCAGCCTTCTGTTTGGGAAAAATAAAAAAAGATTCCAGCCAACAGATGATGGATGGAATCTTTTTACAGGTGGCGCGATTCCCGTATTGCGCCAAATTACTACAGCAATTTGTAAACTGCTGTGACGTTATTTCTCAGGAATATTTTCGAGTGTTGCCACCAGGAAATCCCAGAATTTTTGTACCGTCTCGATATTTACTTTTTCGTCGGGTGAGTGTGGGAAACGAATGGTCGGGCCAAAAGAAATCATATCCCAGTTCGGATAATTCTGACCAAGGATACCACATTCCAACCCGGCGTGGATTGCCATAATTTTTGGAACTTTACCCCACTTATTGTTGTAAACATTTTGCATTAGTTTCAGGATAGCCGAATCCATGTTTGGTTTCCATCCCGGGTAAGCTCCCGAAAAGGTAATTTCGGCGCCGGCCAATTCAAAAACCGCCTTCAATCGCGAAGCCAGTTCTTTTTTTGCACTATCAACCGAACTCCGCATCAAACAACTGCCATTTATCGTAAGACCGACAGGATTTGACTTCAGAATGGCCAGGTTAGTAGATGTTTCCACAAGTCCGGGCATGCTGTCGCTCATTCGAATAACAGCGTTTGGTAAAGCCACAATAGCGCGTACAAGGTTCCTCTGAGTTTTTGCATCGATAACACTTTCGGGCAAATCGGCAGCTTCCACTTTTACCGATAAATTTGGCTCGGTAGCAGAAAGCTCGGCTTTTACTATGCCCGTAACTTCATCAACCAAAGCCAAAAAATCGGGAGCTTTGGCTTCATCCGCCACTACAACTCCAAAGGCTTCGCGCGGGATAGCGTTCCGGAGGCTTCCCCCGTCGATACTTGCCAAACGAATACCCAGCTTTTCAGCTGCATTAACAATTCGGAAGTAAACTTTAATAGCATTTCCTCTTCCTAAGGGAATGTCGATACCCGAGTGACCGCCTTTCAATCCGGTAACACTCAATTTGAACGCTGTACAACCAACCGGAACTTTCTCTTCAGTATAACGAAATGAGAAGTTGGCATCTTCTCCGCCGGCGCACCCCACATAAAGTTCACCTTCATCTTCCGAGTCCATATTTATCAGGATATCCGCATCGAGCATCCCGCCTTTCAATCCGTTGGCTCCGTCCATTCCGGTTTCTTCGGTAGCTGTTAGCAGTACTTCCAAAGGCCCGTGTTTGATTGATTTGGATGCCAGTACTGCCATCGCTGCCGAAACACCAATCCCGTTGTCGGCGCCCAGCGTTGTGCCGTTAGCGGTTACCCAATCGCCGTCAATATAAGCTTCAATTGGGTCGGTAGTAAAATCATGTACTTTATCGCTGTTCTTTTGGGGGACCATATCGAGGTGCCCCTGCAAAACTACCGTTTTGCGGTTCTCCATACCCGGGCTGGCCGGTTTTTTAATGATTACATTTCCCGCTTCGTCTTTAATCGTTTCCAGGCCCAGGTTCAGTCCAAACTGAACAGCCCAGTCCTGGATCGCGTCTTCGTGATACGACGGACGCGGAATCTGGAGCATCTGGTCGAAAATACCCCAAACTTCTTTTGGTTGAATATTTTTAATTTCTGTCATGTTTTATTTGTTTTGATCAGGAAACACGAAACACAAAGCACGAAGGTTCTTTCTCCCCAGGCTTCCTGCTTCAGGTTCCCGACAATTATTATTTCTTAATGTTGGGCAATTCAAGTCCGTAACCTTTGCGTTTGTCTTCGATTTTAAGCAAGAATGCTGTAATTAATGCAAGCAAAGTTAATACAACAAAAATGGTCCATGTGGTTTGGTAATCGTAATTCACCATCTCGCCTGCCGCTTTTGCTTCGGCAACTCCCGGATTGGTCTTATCCAAAACAATACCCACCGCCAGCGGAATACCCCACAAGCCAAAATTCTGAACCCAGAAAATAACTGCGTAAGCGCTCCCTAATTGTCTTTCAGGAATAATTTTTGGAACAGATGGCCACATGGCTGACGGTACCAGCGAAAAAGCGATCCCTAATAAAATGACGTTAAAGAAAGCTGCTACTACACTGGTTATGAAAGGCAGGTAGAAAATTCCGTGAACAATGATCAGTAACACAGCACCCAGGATCATTATTGATGCACCTTTTCCCTTTTTATCGTAAATACTGCCAAAAATTGGTGTCAGCAACATGGTCCCAAAAGGAACCAAACTTGGAAGAAATCCGGCCCAGTCTTCACTAACGCCAAATTTGTTCACCATCAAATCGGGCCCATATTTATAGAAAGGAAATACGGTGGAATAAAAGAATACACAAAGTAAAGCGATCAGCCAAAATCCCCAGTTACCGATGATTACCAACATATCTGAAAATTTAAATCGTTCGGCAGGTCCACCGTCCTCCTCCTCGATTTGAGCGTCGAGTTTTCTATCCATAATATTGTAATAGAAAAAACCGATCAAGCCAAGCACAAGGAATACAACAACTATCAAAATGGTGGTAGGAACATCATACGTATTGGCAATTTTAGCTCCAAAAGCCAAAGGTGCGAACGAACCCAAACGGGCAATTGCTACCTGCATGCCCATGGCAAGTGCAATTTCCTTTCCCTTAAACCATTTGGCAACAGCTTTCGATACGGTTATCCCTGCATATTCAACACCAACACCAAATACGGCGAAACCAAAACCAGCCCAGAAAACCTGTGTGGTAATGTCCATATTTAAAAGCGGCACATGCATAATTGTATCCGGGTTTCCGATTATGCCTTTAAAAGCAGCATATTTTAAGGATCCACCGATAATCATGATCACAGCCGAAGTAATCGTACTGAAACGGACTCCAAACCTGTCGAGCAAGATGCCAACAATTACCAGCATCATCAGGAAAACGTTGAATATTCCATAAGCACTGGTAATAAAACCAAAATCGGAACTGTTCATGGCGAGCGTCCGCTCCATGATGGGTTTCAGAGGAGAAATTACTTCCGTGAACATGTACCCGGCGAACATTGTAAACGACAATATTACCAAGGCAATCCATCTTGCTTTCTTCGAGTCGCGAAGTGTTTGCTTAATCGCATTTGTCATATAGAAATAGTTTAAATGATTTTTTTCAAGCCGTTAAAAATAAGAAAATTTATATGCCATAAAAATGACTCAAATAAAAAGGGCAGTTCAAACAACCGCCCTTTCTGTAAATATCTCGTTATTTTGTTGAAACTGATTTAATTGCCCCTGTTTCGGGATGAAAACTAATGGAATAAATCCCGTTCAGAAATTCTTCGGGCAAAGGAGCCACCACTCCAAATTGTGCCACAGTAGTTCGTGCACTGGCCAGCGGGTTTAACCCGTAGGTAATTTTTACGTTAGCCACGGCAGGCATCCGGTAAAAAATGCCCTGGCTTCCGGCATTTGGATTCTCTGACGAGGCTTTTTTCTGGTATTGCGCCTGCAATGCATCATCCGGTTCAAACTCGATCATTACCGGCTTTCCCGAAAGATCGGAAGCAGGAACTACGCCGTTCTCATCTGAAATACGGAAGATAACCGAAGCGTTTTTTTCTTTCGAACCCGGCACATAATCAAAACTATAGCTTTCGGTTTTATAAGTGGTTCGTCCCACAAATAGTTTGATGTAATTTTGTTCGGTACGTTGCATTTCTTCGAGGCTCACTTCATACGCTTTTCCGTCGGGGTAATCACCGTCGATCCGAAGCGTTGCCAGCTCGTACTGGTTCATTCGGCTGTTCAGAATTCGTTTTGCGGCCTCGGCTGCTTTTTGTTCGGCGCTCACACGGGTAGGCCGAAATCCGTTGGTAGAGTCACCTGCAATCACAAAAGGCGTATCTGAGAAATAGTCGAAAGAGAAACCGTCGTCGATATCGGGTTTCTGAAAAGTTTTATTGGTTTGCACCGACATTGGAATTTCAACTGGTGCCGACACATTTATTCCTGCCAAACAACCGTTTGAAGACAGGCTCAGCATCGAGGCAACTTCGCCTATGGCTTTGTGCACCTGCTCGGGATCGGGTTCCGAAAAAGTTTCGATTTTTATACCCACGACCGACCATTTCGAATATGCGCGCGTTTTGGCATTCTGAATCCCTAATAATTGTTCGGCAAAAGCTGCGTAAGGTCCCGGCACGAACTTTTCGCGCATGGCTTCAACATGTACCCGAAACCCCGTTCGCGGCAGTGCATAAGTCACTCCTTCTACAAACGCCGGACTTATTGTTTCTTCGTCGTCTTTCTTCTTTTTTTGTGCAAATGCCGGACTGAGAATCATCACAGCCAGTAACAGCACCAAAAATTTCATCCATTTGTTTCTCTTGCTGATCATCTCCATTCGAATATTTTGAAAATTGTTGCTAAACATCTATCACGCGAAACGCTATGTTGGCCTGCAAAAACCACACTCAACATTGTGTAACCCTGTGTAGAACACCAAAAATAGCATAATTATTTTGTAGCCAACACCTATTTTAATGAAAGAACATCAATTAAGGTAAGCGAATCGTGCTGTTTAATATTCACGCAAGCCGTTTTCGATTTGTTCGAATTGCCAGATACGGAACAATAAAGGATCAGTTGGAATTTCGCTAACACCGCCTTGAATCAAAGCTTTCATTTCAGCCAATTGCCCCTCGTTCAGGGTACTTGGTTTCATTACCGTTTCTTTCAGAAAATAATATTTTTTATGCATAAGTCCGAGAACCTCTAAAGCTTTATTATCGCCCGGCGCATCCTGTATTCGGATGGATTTATACGAGATACTGTTTCCGTCCAGTTCGCGGATATACCCGTTCTGTGTCAGTTCCTCATCGGGGTTGGCCAAAACCCCGGCAACTTTTTGCCGAAACCCGGCTTTCTGAAAACGATTCTTAAAATGGAAGGAACAATAGTTAATGCCAATATCCAGGTTGTGGCCGTGGGCGTAGTTCAGGATATCAAGCGCCGCCAGCTCCGACTCTAATACGATGGCTTGCTCGGCAGAAATATAGGTGTAATTGCGTTTCGACAAATTACGAACGTTGTGTTTGGTGAGCCTTAACTGGTGCAGGTTCAGATTGGCAACACCGGCTTCGATCATTTCGGGGAGCAGTTGTTTAATTCTTTCCTTTTGCTCAGGAACGGCCGGAATTTCGATGGTCACATTCGAAATTATTCCTTTGGCAAGTTTTACTTTTTCGAGGGAGTAAGCTGTCGCACCAATGTCGAAACGAATTTCGTTTAACCCGGCTGCGGCCAGTTTCCTTAATTTCTGGGTGTCTGCCAAAATTCCGTTGGTGTACATCCAGATATAGGTTTCGGGTTTGCACTTTTTCCGGACCTGTTTTAGGTATTCGAGCGTCCGGTCGAAAAACAGCAAGGGTTCGCCACCGCTAAAACTCACGCCTTTAAAGTTGAAATGATTGATATACTCAGCGTAAGCCTGCGAACTTGCAAATGTAAGATTCTGCGTGGTGGGTAAATCATCCGAAAGCTGCGAGGTTGGACAATAAAAACATGCGGCATTGCATTTTCCGGTTATAAACAAACAGCTCCACTGTCCGAGCCCGCAAAGTTTGCAGCCATCCGAAATTCGGTTATGATATGGTTTGGTATCCTTGAAAAGCTTGTTGCCATTCAGTTTTTCGAGCAATTCTTCTTTCCTTTCCTGGGCTTCGCGTGCCTGGTAGGTATTCAACCACTTCAGTTTGGGCCACTCCGCAAATTCGGTTTTATTTCGATTGACCAGCGAATTTAGCCAGTTGTAATAAGGTTCCATAATTTTCCAAAATAAATTTCAAGAACATCGATTTTAAAGGGGCTTAGAAAGAATATGGAAATTTTAGAGGTCGGAAAAAATGAACATGAACATCAACCATTTCTCGTGGTCGAATCGCGAGGGACAAACCTTTCCGGTACCTGAAATTGTATTCATGTTCGCTAATGCTTTGAAACAAATGTACGTAAAACTCACATACAAAATCAGAAATCAAATTAATACCCTGCTATTATTCTTTGACACAGTGTTTTACAGCTCCTGAAAACGCCTTCTGTTTACCTGGTCGAAATGAGAAATGATCGGATAATTGTATTGTTTGAACCGTTCGTCGTTTCCGTTTACAATGTAAATTTTTCCCGCACCCGAACGTTTGGCAGCCTCTACACCCGCCAGCGAATCTTCAAAAACAGTGACTTGTTTTGCAGGTATCCCAAGCGCTTCAATGGCTTTATTAAAAAGGTCGGGGTGAGGTTTTCCACGCATGGTTCCGTCGTTGTAAACCACGTGCTCCGGATCGAAATAGCGGTAGAGATCAAGCTGTTCAACAAAAAAGTCGAGATTATTTTTCGCCGATGCTGTTGCTATGGCGATGGGGACATTATTTTCTTTCAAAAATTCGATCAACTCAAGCGCACCCGCAGCCCATTCCATTCCCTGCTCCAAACACATCTTGCGGTAAATCACCTCCTTTTCTTCGGTCAGCCTGAAAACTTCTTCAGCACTGCAAGGCCTCTTAAATAAATATTCAAAAGTATCCATGGCGTTGATGCCGTGCACCCAGGTCAGTTTTTCCTCTTCACTCAATTTAAATTCGTACTTATCCAGAAATTTGTCCCACGAGCGGTTTTGAAGTTCGGTATCCCAGAAAAGTGTTCCGTTAAAATCGAACACCACGCCTTGTTTTTGCATAGGTTTGGTTTTTGTTAGAAACGGGGAAAGATAGGATCAATTGTTCTGTTGAAGTTTTTTAAAAGCATTCCCCATAGCTTTGACGATATCTCCTGCAATCATTGCCTGTTCAGAATGTTTGGAAGCAGCCAGGTCGCCGGCCAAACCATGAAGGTAAACACCCGTTAAAGCCGCTTCTTCGGGCGACATTCCCTGTGCCAGCAAACCCAAAATTATTCCGGTAAGTACATCGCCGCTGCCAGCAGTTGCCATTCCGGGATTCCCGGTGGAGTTAAAATACACTTTCCCGCCGGGTAAAGAAACACTGGTGTATGCCCCTTTCAACACCACAATACAACTATACCGCTTTGAGAATTCAATTTGAGCCTGCAAGCGTTGATACGAATTTTCGGTTTCGCCCGCCAGTCTTTTAAACTCGCCGGGATGTGGTGTTAAAATAGAGCCTCCCGGTAATTTCCCAAGCCATTCTTTTTGAATGGAAAGAATGTTCAGCGCGTCAGCATCGATCACCAACGGAACCTTTGCAGTTTCAATCAAAGAACACAAGGCTTTTCGCGTATTTTGTTTTTGATCGAGGCCGGGACCAACACCAATCGCAGAATAAGCTTCAATTTTTGGAATTTCAGTAAAAACAAAATCGTGCTGGTCGACACTTGCCATGGCTTCGGGAACTGCTGTCTGCAAAATCGGATAACCGAGACGCGGAACATGAGTGGTAAGCAAACCAACACCGGATCGCAGACAGGCCCGCGAAGCCAGTACTGCCGCTCCCATTTTCCCATAACTTCCGGCGATCAGTAAAGCATGGCCCAGCGTTCCCTTATGATCGAACCGGGTTCGTTGTGGCAGGATTGGCTGAATATCTTTTTTCTGAATGAAATATAGATCACTGGGTTCAGCAGCAATTCCATCTTCGTGAAGCCCGATCGGAAGCACTTCCCACTCACCTGTAAATTCTTCGTTCTCAGCAAAAAAGAAACTGATTTTCGGGAACTGAAATGTGAGTGTAAAATCGGCTCTCAGAATCTTATCCGGATTGTTTTCCGTGTTATCTTCTCCCATTAATCCGCTTGGAATATCGATGGCTACAATTGTATGGGTGGTCTGATTCAACTCCCTTACAATTTCGGCAGCCAACCCATCGAGAGGGCGGCTCAAACCCGAGCCAAACAAACCATCAACGATCACATCCCCGTCGCCCAATTCAGGGAAATTGCTGATAGAAGCAATTTTCGACACTTTCACTTTTCCCTGTTCTTCCAATCGCTTCCAGTTGATGGCGGGCGATCCCTTCAGCGCTTTCCCGGTGTCCATCAAAAACGCTTCGCAAACAAAATCGAGATCGGCCAGTTGCCTTGCCACAGCCAGTGCATCACCGCCATTATTTCCGGGCCCTGCAAAAAGAACTATCTTTTGTTCGGTAGAAAAACGCTGAATAATCCAGTTGGTAACCTGCATCGAGGCGCGCTCCATCAGGTCGAGGTCGCTAACCGGCTCATTTTTGATAGTATATTGGTCGAGTACGGCTATTTGTTTGGTTGAGAAAAGTTTCATAGACTACTTTTTCACAAATTTACTAAAAAACCGCCAGCCAATATTTCTTCAGAACCTGACTTTTGTGGGCTTGGCATACATAAAAAGATTTCTAAATTTACCCACGAACCAAATTTGAGAAAAATTAATAAACAATAAAACCAATAAGAAATGTTCAAAAATCATCCTAAAGGGCTTATTGTAGCCTTTTTCGCCAACATGGGCGAGCGCTTTGGGTACTATACCATGCTTGCCATTTTTGTTCTTTATATTCAGGCAAAATTCGGATTTTCCACTGCAGAAGCTGGCAGTATTTACGGAATCTTTTTATTTGGAATTTACTTCCTTCCGTTACTGGGAGGTTACATTGCAGATAATCTACTCGGTTATGGAAAGACAATAGCACTTGGGACTGTCATCATGTTTACCGGATACGGACTGCTTGCATTACCCGGCATGGGAATCATGATGGTTTACATCGCTTTGGCAGTTATTTCATTGGGAACAGGATTCTTCAAAGGGAACCTGCAAGCGCTGGTTGGCAGCATGTACGATGATCCCCGGTATAGTTCTAACCGCGACAATGCCTTCAACATTTTTTACATGGGTATAAATATTGGGGCATTCTTTGCCCCTTCAGCGGCTGAATCAATTGGGAATTGGGTTTTATCGAAGAAGGGATTTACATACGATTCTTCCATCCCTCATATGGCGCACCAGTTTTTAGCCGGAAAACTGGAAGATGTTACCCAACTGACACAAATTGCCAAAACACAAATGGGTGCAGGGTTTACGGATCTTACTTCATTTTCCAATTCATATATCGAAACACTGAGTAAATCGTACAATGCAGGATTTGCAGTGGCTGCCGCCAGCATGGTAATCTCTTTCCTTATTTTTATATCGTTCCGAAAATATTACAAATATGCCGATCTAACCGAGAAACAAAAAGCAAAATCGGCAGAACACAAGGATAAAATCGTTGTACTTACATCAGCACAAATTAGGGAAAGACTCATTGCTCTCGGACTTGTTTTCTTTGTTGTTATCTTTTTTTGGATGGCTTTCCACCAGAACGGATTTACAATGACCATTTTTGCCCGTGATTATACCCAGCTTGGCAATGTTTCACCATCAACTTATGTACTTTTTGACTTGAAACAATTGCTGCCAATCTTGTTCGCTATTATCGGGACAATACTTGTATTTACAGGAAAAACAGGAAAAACAAAAGGTATCGGTGCGGCGGTAATTGTTGTATCCCTTGCTCTTGCTTATTACACTATAAGCTCGCATACAGGCGATTACACCATCACACCACAAAAATTCCAGCATTTCAATCCTATTTTTATCGTTTTCCTTACACCGCTTATTATTAGTATGTTTACGGCGTTGCGCCGTAAAGGGAAAGAGCCGTCGGCCCCAAAGAAAATTGGCTTCGGGATGTTGATTACAGCAGTTGGTTTTGGCGTACTGATTGCCAGTTCATTGGGCCTTACATCGCCTGGAGATTTAAACGGCGGGGTTTCTGAAAATCTAATTTCACCCTACTGGTTGATAACTTGTTACCTGATCTTAACCATCGCCGAATTGTTTTTAAGTCCAATCGGTATTTCGTTTGTTTCGAAAGTTGCTCCCCCGAAATACAAAGGAATGGCGCAGGGAGGTTGGTTTGCGGCAACCGCAATTGGAAACGCCGCTGCCGGTTTTATCGGATTCTTCTGGGAGCGTATTGAACTCTGGCAGTTCTTTACAATACTGGTTGTATTGTGTTTGCTTTCGGCAGCATTTATTTTCAGCGTATTAAAACGACTGGAAAAAGCTACCGCCAATTCATAAAAAATCAAACTAAGAAATATTTCAAGGAGCATTTTCTGGTTGAAGATGCTCCTTGCTTTTATTAAAAGCCACAGAACAAGCGCCCGAAAATAAAAATCGGTATCTTTATTCATCATAAAAATAGACACATGAAACAAATACTTTCAATAATGCTGATCCTGATGATCAGCGCCACGATTAATCTTAACTACGCTCAAACAACTTACAAAACCGTAGAAGACATTCCTTACCAAAGCGTGGAAGAACAAAATACCGATGAATACATTGCAGGGCGTTGTAACCTTGATTTATATTACCCGGAAAACCAGGCTGATTTTGTTACCGTAATATGGTTTCATGGAGGCGGGCTTACTTCGGGAGAAAAATTTATTCCTGAAAAACTGAAAGAGAAAAATATTGCGGTAGTGGCCGTTAACTACCGGCTTTCGCCAAAAGTTAAATGCCCGGTTTATATCGAAGATGCCGCAGCGGCAGTTGCCTGGACTTTCAAAAATATCGGGAAATACGGTGGAAGCAAAGACAAGATTGTTGTTTCGGGGCATTCCGCCGGAGGTTACCTGACTTCGATGATCGGGCTCGACAAACATTATCTCGCCAAATACGATATTGATGCCAACGATATTGCCATGCTGGTACCATTCAGCGGACATACCGTTACGCATTTTACCGTTCGTGATGAACGAGGGATTCCGGGCACACAAGCCATCGTAGATGAATTTGCTCCACTCTATTTCGTACGACCTGACACGCCGCCCATAGTTTTAATAACCGGCGACCGCGAACTCGAAATGCTTGGCCGCTACGAAGAAAATGCCTATTTCTGGCGCATGATGAAAGTGGCCGGAAACAAGCAAACCAAAATCTACGAACTTGATGGGTTTAACCACGGAGAAATGGCTTCGCCTGCGCTTGAAATTTTATTAAAAGAAATTCGGGAACTGAACAAAGAAAATTCTTAAAGCTGACTATCCCCGTGGCAGGGACACGGGGTATTACGCCAACTTCATTTCAGCTAAACCGCTGAAAACCGATTTTTTTTTATTTTTACCCGAACTTTTACACACATTGCGATGAATTACCCTGAATTTAAATCGAATCGACTTTTACTTCGTCCTACTTCTTTGGATGATGCCGCGTTTATACAACAACTTTTTAACAGTCCCAAATGGTTGAAGTACATTGGCGACCGAAACATTCATTCGGTTTCCGGTGCATCGGATTACATTCGGGATAGAATGTTGCCACAATTTGAAAAGCTTGGTTATTCGAGTTTTACCGTTCAGCGAAAGTCAGATCTTGCTAAAATGGGAACCTGTGGATTGTACGATCGCGAAGGCGTTGACGGAATCGACATCGGCTTTGCATTTCTACCCCAGTACGAAGGACGCGGTTATGCTTTTGAGGCTGCCGAATTATTAAAAGAGCTGGCTTTCTCCAGGTTTGGCTTAACCGAAATAAAAGCGATTACCACCAGGTACAATTTTGCTTCGCAAAAATTGCTCGAAAAGCTTGGAATGACTCAAAGTGGAACCTTGACTCTTCCCGGCGACAATGAAGAACTGCTGGTTTACAGCATCCAAAAGCCAAAATAAGTTTTCTGAATTTTCAGGAAAATACAGACTGTACTGGTTTGACAATCGAACACGGAAATTAGTTGGTATTCGAATTGATCCTTCGAACTTCGCGCTGCTGACTTCCAACTTATTTTAACCCTTTATTAACCTTTAACTCAGATCATTTATCGGTTCTGATATTCCATTATCTTTGCAGGTAAACAGAGAGTGCCGATTTAAGGGTCACCCGACTTCCGACTTCGTGCTTCCAACTTAAAGAATAGTTATATGTTACCAAAAATTAATCCGATAGAAACAAATGCCTGGCAAAAACTCGAAGAAATGTACTTCGAATTCGAAGGCACACACATGAAAGACCTTTTTAACCAGGACCCAAAACGCTTTGAGAAATATTCGCTCAGGTTTGAAGATATCCTGCTCGATTATTCAAAAAACATCCTCGACGATGATATCCGGTCAACCTTGCTGGATCTTGCCATCGAGTGCAATTTGAAAGACGGTATCGAAAGTATGTTTACCGGCGATAAAATCAACGAAACTGAAAATCGCGCGGTGTTGCATGTGGCTTTACGAAACCGCAGTAATCAACCCATTTTGGTTGATGGTAAAGATGTGATGCCTGGAGTGAACACCGTGCTGGAACAAATGAAGGCTTTTTCAGAAAAAGTGATTTCGGGCGAGTGGAAAGGTTACACCGGCAAAGCAATTACCAACATCGTAAACATCGGAATTGGTGGTTCCGACCTTGGCCCCTTAATGGTAACCGAGGCTTTAAAACCCTACAAGAACCACCTGGATTTGCACTTCGTTTCCAATGTTGATGGAACACATATTGCTGAAACATTAAAAAAAGCAGATCCGGAAACCACGCTTTTTATTGTGGCTTCCAAAACGTTCACTACGCAGGAAACCATGACTAACGCCAACTCGGCAAAAGACTGGTTCCTCGCTTCGGCAAAAGATATTTCGAACGTTGCCAAACACTTCGTGGCGGTTTCAACCAATGCCGGAGCGGTGTCGGCTTTTGGTATTGATACCGCCAACATGTTCCGTTTCTGGAACTGGGTGGGTGGCCGTTACTCGTTGTGGTCGGCCATCGGTTTGTCCATTGTTTTAGGTATTGGTTACGAAAATTATATCCGGTTGCTCGAAGGCGCACACGCCATGGATAATCACTTCAGAAACGAGAAATTTGAAAAGAACATTCCGGTTATTCTGGCTTTGATAGGCATTTGGTATAACAATTTTTATGGCGCCGAAACCGAAGCCATTTTGCCTTACGACCAGTACATGCACCGTTTTTCTGCCTATTTCCAGCAAGGAAATATGGAAAGCAACGGGAAATACGTCGATCGCAATGGCGAGCAGGTGGATTACCAAACCGGCCCGATTATTTGGGGCGAACCCGGAACGAATGGCCAGCATGCTTTTTATCAACTCATTCACCAGGGAAGCAAGTTGGTTCCTTGCGATTTTATAGCCTCAGCTATTAATCACAACCAGTTGGGCGACCATCATAAAAAGCTGTTAGCCAACTATTTTGCACAAACCGAAGCGATGATGGTTGGTAAAACCGAAGAACAGGTAATTGCCGAATTGAAAGCTGCCGGCAAAACCGATAACGAAATCGCTGCCGTTTTGCCCTTCAAAGTGTTCCCCGGAAATATTCCAACCAATTCGTTCCTGTTAAAAAAACTGACTCCGCGTGTTTTAGGTTCTTTGATAGCCATGTACGAACACAAAATTTTTGTACAGGGTGTTATCTGGAACATTTACAGTTTCGACCAGTGGGGTGTTGAACTCGGAAAACAACTCGCCAATGCCATTCTTCCTGAACTCGAAGGCGACCAGAAAGTGACCGGCCACGACGCTTCTACCAATGGTTTGATCAATTCCTGGAAAGAAATGCGATAAAAATTTAATCTGAAAAATTAAAGAGGCTATCTAAAAATTGGATTTATACATCATTCTGAATTTATTTCAAAATCTATTATTCTACAAAATTGAAATAAAACCAGAATCAAGTTCAGGTTGATGGTAAAAACGATTTAGTTAGCCTCTTTTTGTGATATTACTTCAACAATTTACTCAACTTTATCATTCCCCTGATCGGAGAAGCATCTTGATACAAAATCTGGTAAACGGTTTCCGAAATGGGCATATCAACTCCATATTTCAGGTTAATTTCGTGGATCGATTTGGCGCCGTAATAACCTTCGGCAACCATGTTCATTTCCCATTGAGCGGCTTTAACCGAATAACCTTTCCCGATCATGGTCCCGAACATACGGTTCCGGCTGAACTGCGAATAAGCGGTTACCATTAAGTCGCCGAGGTAGGCCGGGCTTTTAATGTCACGATCGATAGGATGAACGGCATCCACAAAACGTTGTATTTCCTGGATGGCCCGCGAGATCAGCACTGCGTGAAAATTGTCGCCATACCGCAAACCATGCGCAATTCCGGCGGCAATCGAAATCACATTTTTTAATACCGACGAATATTCCGTTCCCCAGATATCGTCGCTCAGCGAAGTATAGATGTAATCGCTCTCGACCAGTTGCGCGAATTTGCCGGCACGGTTTTCATCAATCCCGGCAATAGTTAGATATGAAAGTTTTTCCTGCGCCACTTCTTCAGCGTGGCAGGGGCCGGTAATAATCCCCATCATTTCGAAGGGAACATTGAATTTCTGGTTCAGGTACTCTACCACCAGCAGGCTTTCTTCGGATACAATTCCTTTTATCCCCGAGAGGATGTATTTGTCGCTCAAATCAGATACCACTTCATCGAAAATTACCGGCAGGAACGCCGAAGGTACAGCCAATACCAGAATATCCGATTCGTTTACAATTTGGTTGATGTCGCTGTAAAAAGTTATCCTTGAAGTATCGAATTCAACGTCGCGGAGATAACGCGGATTGTTTCCGTATTTCAGAAAAGCTTCAATGGTTTCGGGTTTGCGAATAAACCAGTTGATCTCGCTCACATTTTCGAGCAGCATTTTTGAAATGGCAGTGGCCCAGCTGCCGCTACCTATCACAGCAACTTTGTCTGTTTTAATATTCATTTACAGGTTCGTTTGGTGCAAAAGTACAATTTGTAAGTCCAAATCAGTAAAAATTGAGCAGAAACCCCCAAGTTTTATTCGCTAAATGCATAAAAATGCTCAGAAAAATGTGATTTGATTACGTGCATTCGCCCGATAAAATGTATATTAAACAACAAATTATAAAGCTAAGGACCACCTATGGGAAAGTATATTTTATCGCTCGACGCGGGTACAACCAGTAACCGCGCTATCCTGTTTAATCATTCGGGAGAAATCATCTCAGTTGCTCAGCAAGAGTTCGAACAAATTTACCCCAACCCGGGCTGGGTAGAACACAATCCGGAAACGATTTGGGAAACTCAGCTAAAAGTGATGCGCGAAGTTGTGGAAAAGGCAGGAATAGAGGCAAACCAGATTGACGCAATTGGAATTACCAACCAGCGCGAGACAGCTGTGGTGTGGAACCGCGAAACCGGAAAACCACTTGGCAACGCCATTGTTTGGCAAGACCGGCGCACTGCAAATTACTGCGACGAACTAAAAGCCGGTGGTTGGGAACAAAAGATAGCCGAAAAAACCGGGTTGGTGATCGATGCATATTTCTCAGGCACAAAAATTAAATGGATACTCGATAACAACGAACATGCCCGGGAAGTAGCGGCACAGGGGAAGCTGGCCTTTGGTACGGTCGATTCGTGGCTGATTTGGAAACTAACCGGAGGCAGGCAACATATTACCGATGTGAGCAACGCCTGTCGCACCATGGTGTACAATATCCACCAGTTAAAATGGGATAATGAACTTCTCGAGTTACTCGATATTCCTGCAAACATGCTTCCCGAAGTTAAACCCAGTAGTATGGTCTACGGAAACACAACTTCAGAGTGGCTCGGTGTTGAAATCCCGATTTCGGGCATTGCCGGCGACCAGCAGGCAGCCATGTTCGGGCAAATGTGTTTGAACGAAGGAATGGTGAAGAATACTTACGGGACCGGTTGTTTTGTGATGATGAATACGGGTGAAAAACCGATAGCTTCGAAACATAAATTGCTTACAACCATTGGATGGCAGATTGGCGATAAAGTTACCTACGCGTTGGAAGGTAGTATTTTTATTGGCGGAGCCGTGGTGCAGTGGTTGCGCGACCAGTTGGGGATAATTAAATCTTCTTCTGAAATTGAAGGACTGGCGCGCCAGGTGAGTGATAACGGGGGAGTAGTTTTTGTGCAGGGTTTTGTGGGCTTGGGCGCTCCGCACTGGGACCAGTATGCAACCGGCGCCATAATCGGATTAACACGCGGCACAGGCAAAGCACACATTGCCCGCGCTGCACTTGAAGCAATCGCGCTCCGATCGATGGAGGTAATCAACACCATGGTAATCGATTCAGGAATTTCACTCAACGAACTCCGGGTTGACGGGGGAGCCGCGGTGAACGATTTGCTGATGCAAATCCAGGCCGATTCCATCAACACAACTGTTGTTCGCCCAAAGGTTACCGAAACCACCGCACTTGGCGCAGCCTACCTGGCCGGTCTTGCCACCGGGTACTGGAGTAGTATTGAAGCCTTAAAATCTCAATGGCAGGTCGATAAAAAATTCTATCCTGTTGAAGACAAATCGAAAGTTGAAAAAACCATTATTAACTGGAACAAGGCGGTAGCCCGGAGTAAATCGTGGACATCGCAGTAAATAAAAATCCTATAAATAGAAAAGCAGATGAAACGGAAAACGATCCTCAAAAAAATTAGAGACAAAGTAAAACAGTGGGACACTGTCGTCATTGGTGGTGGCGCTACCGGACTGGGATGTGCAGTGGATGCTGCTTCAAGAGGGTATAAAACACTTTTACTCGAACAACTCGATTTTGCCAAAGGAACTTCGAGCCGGAGCACAAAACTGGTGCATGGTGGCGTCCGCTATTTACAGCAGGGTGATGTTTCGCTGGTTTTTGAAGCCTTAAAAGAACGTGGGTTGATGTTTAAAAATGCCCCTCACCTGGTGTCTAACCAATCGTTTATTATTCCTACTTACGATTTCTGGGGAGGCCCGTTTTATACCGTAGGGTTAAAAGTTTACGATCTGATGGCCGGGAAACTTGGCCTCGGGCCATCAAAACATCTTAGCCGCGAAGAAACAATCGAAGCTATCCCAACTGTCGAAGAAAAAGGCTTAACTGGTGGCGTTATTTACCACGACGGCCAGTTCGACGACTCGCGAATGGCAATCAGTCTGGCTCAAACCGCTGTCGATTACGGAGCAACGGTGTTAAATTATTGCAAGGTTACCAGCTTAATCAAAGAAGGAGAACTGGTGTGTGGCGTGGAAGCAGTGGATGCCGAAAGCGGCGAAACTCTCACCATCAAAACAAAATCGGTAATTAATGCCACCGGAGTTTTTGCCGATACAGTAATCCAGATGGATGAACCCGGGAAAAAAGATTTGATTACTCCAAGCCAGGGAATTCATGTGGTTTTGAGCAAAGAATTTCTTCCAAACGAACATGCCGTGATGGTACCTCACACCAACGATGGCCGGGTAATGTTTGCCGTGCCCTGGCACAATCATGTGGTAGTGGGAACTACCGACACGCTGATTGACAAACCCTCGCTTGAACCCATTGCGCTTGACAAAGAGGTAGATTTTGTTTTGGAAACCGCCGGACGTTACCTTGTTAAGCAACCAACCCGAAAAGATGTACTGAGTGTGTTTGCCGGTTTGCGACCGCTGGCCAAACCCGAAAATGATGATAAACCTACCAAGGAAATTTCACGCGGACACAAAATTCTGATATCGGTTTCCGGCCTGATCACGATCATCGGCGGGAAATGGACCACTTACCGCAGAATGGCCGAAGATACGATCGAAAAAGCAGTAATGCTGGCAGGCCTGCCCGAACGCGAATGTGTGACACGCCATATGCCGATCCACGGGTTCAGGATGGATACCGTGGAAAGTGATCCGATGAATGTTTATGGCCTTGATAAGGAGGAAATAATTGCTTTAACAGAAGAGAATGAAGAGCTGGGAGAATTGATAAGCGAGAAACTTCAGATTATAAAGGCACAGGTGGTTTGGGCAGTTCGTAAAGAATGGGCACGTACCGTGGAAGATTTTCTGGCACGCCGCACCCGTGCATTGTTCCTCGATGCGCGCGAAAGCATCCGAATGGCACCCGAAGTTGCCAGGATTATGGCTGCTGAATTAGGCTACGACGAAGAATGGCAATCAAATCAGGTAAAAGGTTTTGAGAATATCGCAAAAAACTATTTCTTTAAATGATAAATCAAAAACTCTATGTCAACTGAACTTTTTGGAGAGTTTCTTGGAACGTTTATTTTGGTACTTCTTGGAAATGGCGTGGTAGCCAATGTAAATCTGAAAAATACTAATGGTGCAGGAAGCGGGTGGATAGTAATCACTTCTGGTTGGGGACTGGCCGTTTTTACCGCGGTTTTAATGACAGCCGATTTAAGTGGCGCGCATCTTAATCCGGCGGTGACCGTTGGTTTAGCTGCTGCCGGTTTATTCGACTGGATAAAAGTATTTCCGTTTATTCTTGCACAAATTGCGGGTGCAATGTTTGGTGCATCGATGGTTTATCTGTTCTACCGCAATCATTTTATGATTACCGACACACCCGGAATGAAGCGTTCCTGTTTTTGCACAGCTCCTGCCATCCGAAACTTGCCAAATAACTTTTTTTCAGAATTCATCGGCACCTTTGTACTGGTGCTTGGTGTTTTATTGATCACATTACCTGAGTTTCAGTTGGACGGAATGCAAAGCACCAAGGTTGGGCTCGGATCTTTGGGCGCGGTTCCGGTGGCGCTGATTGTTTTTGTAATCGGACTGTCGCTGGGGGGAACAACCGGTTACGCCATTAACCCGGCCCGCGACCTCGGACCAAGAATCGTTCATGCACTTTTACCTTTGCAAAACAAAGACGATAACGGCTGGGATTATGCCTGGATACCCATTCTTGGCCCGGTAACAGGTGCTATTATTGCCGCCCTCGTTTATTATTTGATTTTATTTTTGACCGCTTAATGAGCATTTTAAAGAATTAATTGTTTCAGATTAAAATAGAATACCAATGAAACACCAAGTAAGTGAAAGTTCAATCCGTTTAAGAGAAGCCATCGAGAAGGCCATCGAAGACCACAAAATTACCCGCGAGGAGTACGATAAAATTCTGAATATAGCCACCGAAGACGGTTATATTGATTCACACGAACGGGCTTTGTTACAGCAACTCCAGCAAATGATCGAAGACAAGGAAGTTCGGTTTGTGATTTAAAGAGTGTAATTTGCAGATATTTTAAGAGATTAATTGGAATAGATAGCAGCAAGTTGAGTACGACAATAAATCACAATAAATTACTTTAAAATATAAGCTACAATCACACCCAGGTAATTTCCAACGGCGTAACCTGCAATTCCCACGAACATGCCGGTAAGGATTACTTCACGGTTTTTGAGCGCACCGGCAACAACGGGAACAAAAGGCGGCGAACAGATCAGTGCCGAAGTGGAAATAATTACCGTATCGGCATCCACCTTAAAAATTCGCGCCAGCGCAATATGGATAATATGAGAACCGAATACAGCAAATGCCACATAATAAAACAACGAAAACGAAATATTTGAAAGCTTGCTGATATCGGCCATCGAAGCCACGGTCAAACTGAAAATGAGGATGAGGTACATCCCGAGTTGGAATGTTTTTTTTATGCTTTTTATCGCTGGAACAAATGATAAAGCGATGCTAAAAGTGGTGATGAGTAAAATTACCGCAGCGGTTGAATAATCGGCGGGAACCAACAAGCTAATCGCATAACTTATTCCCAGAATAGCAACGGAAAGTCCGAGAGCTGCTAAAAGCGGAAGAAATATTTTCTTTTTGAAAATGCCTTGGTACGACTCGAAGTTCTCTTCTTCCTGAATGTCTTCTGGGGAATCCGGAACTCCCGAAGGGTTGAAAGCCGGAAGAAACCAAAGAAAAACCCTTTGTCCGACGGATAAAATAAACACAAGAAAAATACCGCTGAAAATCAGGTCGTAAGTATGTGTCATCAGGTAAAGTTCCTGGGAAACGTTTAGCGCTGTTTTCATGGCAGCTAAGTTTGGGGTTCCTCCGGTGTAAACACCCACCAGCATTCCGGCTACCTGCCAGATATTTTCGAGGCTCCCGCGGAAAATAAAATACCCGATAATAATTACGCTTAGTACCGATATGATGCCGGTTATCAGTGCAGTAACTGCTGAGCGCATTTGCTTTAGCCACGATTTTACACTGATCGAGAAAAGGATCAAAGGCAGCGCCAGCGGAATCGTGATCGTGGCAATCATATCCTGGTATTTATCAGCGCCTTCGGGTAAAACATCCATGTTGCCTACCACTAAACCAACACCGTAACAAATCAGTACGGCGCCAATTTTTTTTACAATAGAAAAGCGGCTTTCGAGATAAATAACAAGAATGGGAGCGGCAATAAATATACCGATGATGGCGCTAAGTGGAATTTTCATTTTTTATAAGTTCGGAATAACGAAAAATAAATTTAAAATCTTTCGGAGGATATACAAATGGTTTTATAAGATAAGGATTTGGCTTGTTTAAAACCAAAACAGTTTTATTTGGATTGAATATAAATTACCCCCCCCTAAAATATTTATTGTTAAACTCATTTCTGTTTTTTAATTTAGTACCACAAACAAACCCATTATGGAACCCAAAATATTCAGAATTACACCTGAAATAGCGAAAAAAATAAAAACTTTTACAATTCTGTTTTTAATGATTACCGGATTATTCTCGTGCGAGGAGAATTATGAAGTTGAACCTGTTGCAGACATGAATCAAGAATTAGTATCAGACGAGATTGTCTGGGCAAAAGATTGGCTCGAAACACATTATCCATCAAGTATTTATTTAAAATCCGGGCCCAAGGTAAAAAAGAAAGTAACACCGGCATGGAGCAAGGGTAAAAAGTACAAGAACAACAAAGTTGAAGTTTATGAGATACCTTTGAGTTCGGAAGAACTTCTTGGATTTGCAACAGAGGAAATATTGGATCTCCCGGTTATATGGAAACTACCGATTTTAATTTAAAGCCAAATACTTACCTGAAAAAGGAAAAAGATTTTTCGGGCTATGTTGTTTTTTATGAATTGGATGGGAGATTAAACACGGGTTATAAATACGCTAACGGAAAAATTACCCATCGAATTACGGAGCACGGTGAAGGTGGCATTGATATTGAGCTTAAAAATGCTGTGCCTGATTGTACAAAAATAAATATTTATCAGGATGTAATCGGATATCATTATGAGTTTGGAATTGAAGTAATTGATTATGAATATACCATGTATATTGGTTATTTTACCTTGTGTAGTGGCTCAGGAGGTTCCACAGGTTCCGGTGGAGGAACCACAGGAGGCACCACTGTTCCGGATAGCGATATTCCATGTCTTTGCGATATTTGCCCGGTTTGCGGGGGATGTTTAGGCGATCCCATTCAGCTAAAAAGCCTGCCTTTACCGGGAGAAGATGGTGAAACGGTAACAAATATTAATTGTGTGATGTGTAGTTGCCCAAAAATTGATTTTGATGACTTGAAAGAGAATGATAAGGCTTGGCGTGTTTTGCAAAAACTGATAAGGACTGGTACAAATGATTATAATGCACTTGTATTATCATTTTTAGCTTCATATTCAGGCAATGAACCGTATCGTGATATTGTATTTGAAATTAATAATTTGAATGGCGCGTACGGCGAATTTGATGGAACTGTATATCCGCCTGTTATTACATTAAATTCTGAAACTATATCGAATCGAGCTCCTATTGAAATAGCTAAAACATTGATGCACGAGATGCTACATGCATTTATTTATCAAGATGGATCTTTGAATCCTTCAGGTTTTATTACTAATTTTAGAGAATATCTTACAGAAACTGATGAGGATATTTATAACATCGATGACCATGAAATGATGTATGATCATTATGTAACACCAATGATTAATTTTTTAAAAGCTTTTGACTCATTATCAGGCCATATGGAAGATGACGATTATTATAGGGGTTTGGCCCTTAGTGGTTTGCAAAATGTTGTGGGATTTACTCAGAATGAGCTAAATTCAATTACGCAAGCAGAAACATTTATTAGAAACAGAGGACTAAATTGTGACTAAAATGAAATGTAAAACTGTATGTTTTGTCGCGTTAATCTTGTGTGTAATCCTGCTTGTATTTAAACTAAGGGATAAAAAGCAAGACGTTTATATCAGCTTTCAAAATTTGCAGGGCTATTCCTATACTTTTGAAAGGGATTCTATGGGAAATCTTAAAACAATAATATTAAGACAGGAAGGTAGATTGAACTATAAACATTGGGAATTAGATATTGACAATACAAAAATTGAAAGAAAAGAATCTTTATTTGTTTTGGGAATTGATGTAGTATCGCAATTTTGGATTATTAATAATTTTACTGAGTTAAAAATAGTATCAAATCCACCAAAGGCCAGCAATTACAACATTAATGTAATAAGGCACCAAGGCGATTCATTGTTTGTGTACCCAATCTCTCATATACACTATATTGTAGAATAAATGATTGTGTATTTCTATTTATTTAAAAGAATAAGATCAAGACATAAATGGCATCCACCCAGATGCCATTTTAATTTATTTTTTGTAAACCCCACTGGATTGGAACAAAATGATAAGGCATATTGTATTTACGATAAATTGTTAAAAGGCGGTATTGTAAACAGTTTCATGAATAGGTATTTTGCACCGACTGAACCCCAACATTCATTGCTTGGAGAATTAAATTTAACATGGACTATTGGGACAACAACTCAAACAATACCTATAGGTTCTCCGCTCAATAATACATATTTTTCAGTAGAAATTAGATTGGGCGAAAGTATGATCAGTTCGTATTCTGCAACAAATGTCGCTATGACAATGATGCATGAAGCTATGCATGCAAAGCTGATAGGAGAATATTATGATGAAGTAGGAAGTACCGATTTCAAGGAGCTATATGCGTATTATGCTGGTTGGGGAAGTGGAATTGATAAAGAACAAGAAAAAATAATACTTTAGACTTTTATAAAAAGGCAATCCGATATGATTTAATATATGAGATTTATGGAGAGAGTTCATCACAACAAGATTATAATGCTTATATAACTTTGGTAAATTCATCAAAATATTGTATTCAATGAAAAATAGATTGATAATATCGATAATGATTTTGTTTGCGCTGAGTATTTCAAAGTTGCATGGAAAGTCAACCCTATTATTTTTTGTATAATCCTGAGGATGGGATATTAAAAAAGGACACAATTGGAACTGTAATAAGCTATTCATTAATACCCGGTATAAAGGAAGAAACAATAGAAATAAGGAGATAAACTGGTTAAAATAGATATTTCTGTTTTCTACATGTTTTGCTGCAAACTGTTTAAGATTTGCTGAATATAAGTTCGTTGCTGTTCATTCAAATTATTTAGTTTCAGCGCTTCCTTTAGTTGTTCTACAGCCAGGTTGACCTTTCCACCCTTTATATAAATATCGGCGAGCAACTGGCGTGCATCGGTATAGTCTGGTTTAATAACCAGGACCTTTTTCAACGTTTCAACCGCTTTTTGTTGTTGATCGTTCTGAACCTGGTAGAAAGCCAGTGTATAACCATAAACCGGGTCGTTCGGACGAATTTTCCAGGCTGTTTCGGCATAGGTAACGGCATTCTTAAAATCGCCACGCTGGCCTACGATCACGCTCAGATTCTTTGCCGCCACTGCTTGTCCTTCAGGATTAGCTGACAGCGCTTTTTTGAGTGTAGCTTCTGCTTCGTCAAGTCTTCCCATCTCGGCCAGAAGCAAACCCAGGTTCAAGTTGGCTGCTTCGTTATTTGGCTCCAGTTCAATCACTTTTCGCAGGTTCTGTTCTGCCTTTTCCTGATTCCCTATATAGGAGTACAAAACACTGCTATTTATAAATGGCATCAGAGATTCAGGATATAATTTTGCAGCCATTTCGTACGACTCCAAGGCATGATCGATCTCACCACGGTTCTGGTAATACACCCCCAGGTTGTAGTGTGAACTCCAATCGTCGGGGCGGGTTACCAGCGAGGTGAGGTATTCATTGGTAGCTTTTCCAACCGATTCCATATCCTCAGCGGTAAAGCTGTTGGAGGGAAAGGATGCCAGTGGTAAAGCGGCCGAAACACGCACCAGTCGGTATTCGTCGCCGGCAGCTTTCACCAACGCTTTTCTGGCCTCATCCGACAAATTGTCGAGCAAGCCTGATGCCGCTGAGGAACGAACGAGTGGCGAATGGTTTTCAACAATTGTTTTAATGAGTACGGGCCATTTCTTTGCATCCTCACAATTATCCAGCAAACGGATCAACGAATTCTGAACCACCGGATCGTATTTTTCGTTGTCAATGATATCGAGCATTTCATCCAGGTTGTCCCATTTTCCCTGTTTGGCTTGAAGAATCAGGTCGGCCCATTTTATGGTCTCGTCCTGGTAATTTCCATTTGGCCTCGCTTTAACAATGGCATTTGCCCATTCGGGTGTCTTGTCGGTGTGACAAAGGTTGCAGGCATTGGGCGATCCATATCGGATAGTTGCTTCAGGCATTGGCGGGCGGAACGAGTGGTCGCTCTGCATCATTCTCCCAAACATCGTTTGCGGCATGTGGCAATTCACACAAACCGAACCTTCGCTATCTGCTTTGTGGCCTGTGTGCGCCGTAAGATTTTCTGTTCGGTTATTATGACATTGCAAACACGCTTCATTTGGGTTGTCCTTGTATCGGTTTCTCCCGCTTGAAGTATGACAGGTTACACAATGCAGTTCGCCATTGAGCATGCATTGGTTCATATTCCACGAAGTGTAAGTATAGGTTTCTCCGAGGTCGCGGCCATCGGGGTAAAAATCGTTGTCTTCCAGGGTTACCAGATCGTAATTATCCCAGAACCGGTCGCCCGGCATGTAACTTGGGGTAATGGGCCGCATCTGTGCATGGCAAGGCGCACACGACGAATTGTGTTGTTCCTGCGTAAATTTGCTGGTAACAATGAGCTTAATGTCGTTGGGAACCTTGCCTTTTTTCTCGGCTATTTTCATCACACGAACATGTTCGGCGCTTGGTCCGTGACAGGTTTCACAGTTGATGCCCGGTTCTTTCCATGTTGAGCGATAAGAATCGGTGGCGACATCAAAATTGGTTTCCAACTGACTAACGTGGCAACTGTAGCACGAAGTGTTGAACGTGTACATTCGGTCTTTCCAGGGCAGCGCCTGATCAGCCGGCATATTCTGGTCGGGAAAATGCCGAACCGCAGACTCCGGGTTATTGTACCATATTTTTTTATTATGATCGTAAGCCAGCGGAATGGTTTGCAACATTCCATTATCCAATTCTGTTAAGTAATACGAAACGTTTTTCCCACCCAAAGCCCAAACAATTGGATACTTTGTTTCAGAATTGCCATCTCGCTCAACCATGGTCATTGTTGAATCTTCAAATACAACCCGATATTCTTTCCCTTCAAGCGAAAAGTCGTCGCTATTCACCAGGTTCTTGCTTGCAATATATGCTGCAGTCATTGGTTCCATGGCTTTTCCGTGGTGCGATGGCGACCAAAGCTGATAAAACTTTTCGTGACATTCCATGCAACTTTCCGATCCCGAAAAGTCGCCTGAATTTTCTTCTCCGCTTCGCTGGGAACAGGAGATCCCGGTCAACATCAATAAGAATAATAAGAGATTGAGATATTGCTTTTCTACCATGTTATTTTCAATTTAAACCAATCGATTAGCATACTGCAAAATACTACTTATATTTTGAACAAACACAATCACAGTGTACTTATACAGACAAAAAGCAGCCTGCTCTAATTGAACAGGCTGCTTTCAAAAATATTTCCCGATATTATTTTTTTGGATAAAATACCGAGTTAAAGAAAGCCTCCATTTCGTGGATGTAATACACACCGTATTTCCTGAAAGTTTCTTTTGTGCGGGTATCCGGTTTCCAATCGAAAAAAGCATGACCGGCTCCACCAACCTGAACGTATTCCACGGTTTGTCCGGCTTCAACCAATGCATCAACATATGCTTTTACCGCTTCGTCTTTAATCAGCATATCTTTTGTTCCACGGATCAGGTAGTGGGGAACTGCCCGTTCTGATACATTTGGGACATTGCTCAACGGCGCAATGCCAGCTTTCCAGGTGTCATCGGCTTTCGGATCACTTGAAAAATGATTTAACATATCGCCGCCAAACACTCCGTAACTGGGAGCGGCTGCCTGAATGGCTGCCATCATTTCGCTACGGACCTGTTCCACCGATTTTCCTTTTGGCATGTACGATGGCATAAATTCGAATACGCCTGTTGTTTTACCAAAACCACTTGAGCCAATTTTGTCTGGCATGGTACCTGCCACTGCCGAAAGATGTCCACCTGCACTGTCTCCGGTTACTGCAATACGGGTTGGGTCGCCACCGTATTCAGCTGCGTGTTCCATAATATGGGCGATTGCTCCAAAAACATCTTCGATTAGGTCGGCCATAGTATTATCCACTTCGTCGCCATCCAATTTATTTCGCCAGCGATAATCAATACTGAACACCACATATTTTCCGTCTTTAGTGAGTTCGCGAGCCATTCCGCGCATTACGTCTTCGTCGTTCGAAGCCCAGCCACCACCATGAATGATAATAATACAAGGTAGATTTTTTGCTCCTTTGGGAGAGAACACATCGTATTTCAGTGCTTTCACACCCGGTTTGGCGTACACCACATTATTCGAAACATTTACATGGTCTACCTCCGATTTTTCGATAAACGATGCTCCGATATGTTTATCCTGATCGATTGCAATTTTGAAAGGATTTTCCATTGATTCGTGGTACATTGCCCCCCACATTCCTTTTACAGAATAGTAACCCGCATCAAGAGCATATCCTTTATCCGGAGTGGCAGTAACGGTAAAAACTGTACCAGCCGCTACTTCCCCGCTTACCGGGATTTCAGGTTCAATTTTTATTTTGCCGTTGATTACATCATCAACTTCTACTTTGAACATGGTTTGCGAAAAACATGCGACTGAAACGAACGTCAGTGCCAGTAACAATAAGAAGGATTTAAAATTTTTCATATTCAGTTGTATTTAGATTATTGATCCCATGAGTCAAAAATAACAAATGATTTGGATATGTGTCTATCCGACACACAGACTTTTCTGTGAAAAGCCAATATAAAAAAGATTCCCGGCAAAACTGCCGGGAATCAAGGAAAAATACTCCCTAACCAAACTAACTATCTACTTACTCAGAAGGAGAATCCTCCTGTTGGTTTTTCTATAACACCCCACTTTTCCAGGATGCTTTTAGTCAATGAAACATCGTACTGCGCATAAATGGCAAATCCATTTAAAGTTTTAATCTTTGCACCGTAATAGGTTTTAATCCATTTTTCGATTTCCGGCTCCCTGAAATCAATGGCATCGATACTGTTGAGAACAAAAGCACGGTCCAGTAACTCCGATTTATCATCGTTTAGTATGCGAAGATAAACCTGCTTTGCCAGTTCTTTCTCTCCTAATTGAGCGAGCGTTTCTGCTACAAGCGTGGCCGTTTGCACCGACGTTTCTTTCACGGCATTTTTCAGTGCCTGAATAGCAGGTTTTGCCCGATCCTTGTGGACAAGAATACCAGTAGCGCCCCAATAACGAATGGCGCTGTTTTCATCCTGCAGATAGCTGATATAGGTATCCATGTCTTCCGGGCCCCCCAGAACGGCCAGATCCGAAGCTTTTCTCAACTCCTCATAATTACATTTGCCTGATCTTACAAAATCATAAAGCGGCGTATCTCCTGCCAAAATGCCATATTCCAATTCAGGGATTACACCCACATCTTTTGAATCCTTTCTCCAATCGTCCAAAGCGCCACGCATCCGTTTCAGAACGTCGGCATATTTTGGATCATTGGCGAGATTAGTTATTTCCCACGGATCATTTTCAGTATCGTAAAGTTCTTCAACTGGTCTTTCCTTAAAGGCCCTGCTTTGTATTTCGTTTGTTCTGCCAGCTCTGAATTCTTCCTCCCACGACTGGGCAGATGGCTCGTTAAATAAGTATGCGAGATGTTGCATGTTAATCCGAAATGGCATATAGTTACGGATATAGCGGTACTTCTGGTCTCTTACTGCTCTTACATGGTCGAAACGTTCGTCCATCCGCTGGCGCTGGAAGAAAGTATATTCAGTATCCTTGGTTTTTTGATCTCCCAAAAATGCTTTTCCCTGAATGTAATCCGGAACTTTAACACCGGCAATACTCAATAAGGTTGGAAGTAAATCGGGAAAATTAACAAGACGGTCAATTTTATCGCCTGGCTGAGATGACGGGAAAAGCGATTTATATTTCCCGGGTATTCGGATTACCAAAGGAACCTGTGTTCCTGTTTCGTATAAATACCTCTTACTGCGCGGAAGCACACCTCCATTATCACCATAATAAAATACAATGGTATTATCGGCAAGGCCGCTATCGTCCAGTTCTTTCAAAAGCGATCCAACCCAGGTATCCATGTCTTCAATGCAATCGTAATACTGTGCCCAGTCATGCCGAACCTCTTTTGTATTCGGGTGATAAGGCGGTAAAGGAACTTTATCCGGGTCGTGTCTCAGACTGTCATAAGGTACGCTACGTGTGAAAATGCAAGACTCGTGACTGATCATCGAGTTAAATACCGCAAAGAAAGGTTTCCCTTCAGGCCGGTTTTTATAGTGGGCAGTCCGACTGCTTTCGTCCCAAATCGTTGCCGGATCGACACTGTTTGTATTATAATCTGTTTTTTCGTTGTTGGTGCAGTAATAGCCGACTTCCCGCAGGTACTCGGGGTAGGTTTTTACAACAGCCGATTTGGCATATTCGCTTCGCATGTTTTCATTCCCGTTCGATGAGGCGTAGACACCGGTCAAAATAGCGTTTCTTGATGGCGCACACACCGCACTCGGGCAGTAAGCATGTGTATATAAAAATCCTTCACTTGCCAGTTTGTCGATATTTGGGGTGGTAGCAAATGAGTTGCCGTAACATCCTGTAAAATAGGCGCTGTTGTCTTCGCTCACGATCCAGAGAATATTTGGAAGATCTTTCGTCTTTTCCCCCTCTGAAAATCCTGTAAGGGGAAAAAATAACACAAGCAGGAGTAGAGCTAAAACCAGGTTCTTAATCCTTTTCATCTTGATATGTAGAGTAAAAGTTAAAATATTATTTCTTTTCAGATCCCCCCATTTCGCGGCTGAACAATTTTTGCAAATCTTAGGGTCTCATTTTCCAGTATTCAATTCTCGGGTTCTCTTTTACCTTCGCATTGTACTCATCAATAAAATGTTGGTTTAATGAATCGTTATCCTGATACTGGGTTCTGAGTTGTTCCAGTTGTAGATGGAGTTCTGCCTTTACATCATTGTAAGCCGGGTTGTTGTATACATTTTTCATTTCCTGCGGGTCTTTCTCCAGGTCGTACAATTCCCATTCGTCGATATCGTAATAGAAATGAATGAGTTTGTATTTATCGGTAGTAATTCCGTAATGACGCATTACATTGTGTTCCGACGGGTGCTCGTAGTAATGATAATAATGAGCAGTTCTCCAATCGTCAGGTGTTTCTCCTTTTAAAATTGGCAGCATGCTTCTGCCTTGCATGTCGGCAGGAATTGCACCTCCGGCAATGTCGATCAGGGTTTCGCCAAAATCGAGGTTCGAAACCATATCGTTGTTCACCGAACCGGCTTTAATAAATCCCGGCCAACTAATTAACAAAGGTGTATTTAACGATTCGCGGTACATCCAGCGTTTGTCGAACCATCCATGTTCGCCAAGGTAAAATCCCTGGTCGGATGAATACACCACGATGGTATTTTTGTCCATTCCGGTTTCCTTTAAGTAATCGAGCACTTTACCCACACTTTTATCCACAGCAGCAATGCAAGCCAGGTAATCGCGCATGTAACGCTGGAATTTAAAGCGAACTAAATCTTCCCCGGTTGGGTTTGTCTTTTTAAATTCTTCGTAAATAGTGTCGTAAACAGCATTCCACTTCTCGAGTTGTTCTTCATTTAAACCGGCTCTTGGCTGGTCGGTCATTTTCAGGTCGCGATCAATGCTCATAGCTTTGTCGATGCTCATGAAATTACGAGATGCAGCGTCACGGGTTTCGTATCCGTCAAAAAGTGTTTCAGGTTCGGGGAAAGTAGTATTTTCGTACATCCCCAACTCGTTTGGACCGGGATCCCAGTTTCGGTGCGGCGCTTTGTGCCACATCATTACCATAAAAGGTTGGGTTGAATCTTTTACCGATTTCAGCCAGTTAATGGTTTTATCTGTAATAATTTCGGTGGTGTAACCTTCCATCTGGTATTGACCTTCCGGGTTGATAAATGTTGGATTATAATAACTTCCCTGCCCGGGAAGGATATCAAAATAATCGAAACCGGTGGGTGTTCCTCCCAAATGTAGTTTTCCGATTACAGCGGTTTTATAACCGGCTTTTTGAAGTTCTTTCGGGAAAGAATTCTGGCTAAAATCAAATTCAGATCCCATCGTGTTATCGATAAATCCATTTTTATGGCTGTATTTTCCGGTAAATATGGTTGCCCGCGACGGGCCGCAAATCGAATTGGTAACAAAGCAGCGGTTAAACAGCATCCCTGCATCGGCAATGCGGTCGATGTTGGGTGTTGGCGCCAGTTCGGCAAGCGGGCCGCCATAAGCGCTGATCGCTTGAGAAGCATGGTCGTCCGCCATGATAAACAGAATGTTGGGGCGCGCTGCTGTTTGTTCCTGATTTCCTGAATTACACGCCGTAAAAGACGCTGCAATTAGTATTAAAAGAAGAAATGAAAGTTTGAATTTCATATGGTTTAGATTTTAAATGTTTCGATAAATATAGAATTTCCTTTTACCTAAACGTTTCGATTATAAAACGACATGACAGAGCAAAAGAACTACGTGTAAATAAATTAATGGTTATTTATTTTGATTATTCGTTATTTCTTCACTCTCGTTGTCGACTTTATCCTGCATCGATTCGTATCGTTGTCTCAAATCTTCAATCAGGTTTTGATACTTAGAACCACCAATAAGGTTTTTCAATTCTTCCGGATCGGTGTCATGATTGTACAACTCCTCTTTCCCAGTATTAATCTGCTCTCCCCAACGAGTGTACCTGTAATTGCCAAAAATAATAGTTCCTGCGTTGCCCTTGTTGGTAACAGTATACGCCTGCGCTTTTTCGTCGATAAAATTACTATTCTGAATAAATTTTACCAGACTTTTCCCCTGTAATATTTCAGGGGTATGTGCTGAATATCCACACAAATCAACCAGTGTTGGATAAAGATCGATCAGTTGTATAATTGATTTACATTCGGTACCATAGGTTTTTTCCTGGCCTGGAACAGAAATGATCAGCGGAACACGAACCGTTCCTTCCCAAAGGACCGATTTTGCCCAGCTATCGTGTTCCCCGAGATTGTATCCATGATCGGAAAGAAAAATAACGATGGTATTTTTTCGAAGATCCAGTCTGTCGAGTTCACCCAAAAGCCTGCCAATCTGGTCGTCCATGAATCGAACGCTTGCCATGTAAGAACTGATCACTTTCTTCTTTTGCTCTTCATCCATTCCGAAACGTTTACCGTTTTGCATATTCAGTGCTTCTTCCGGAACATTGTCACCAATTTTTACTTCAGGCAGCCTGACTTCCTCCATGGGATAATGCTCGAAACAACTTTCGGTAGAGATCAGAGGAACATGGGGCCGGACAAAACCCACAGCCAGAAAAAACGGAGCGTCGGGTTTTATTTTCTTTTTATTGGTAGCACCCTCAGGAACTTTTCCTGCCCGGCTTTCTAAAATAGCAATTGCCTGGTTGGCTGCCAGAAAGTCGGTTTGAAAATACCGGAGACTATCGGGAAGGATCATTCTCGAGAAACCACCACCATAATGTTTCATTTTAGGAGAAAGAAGTTCCAGATCGCCTGGGCTGTTTGTTTCAGGCCCCATCACATTGTAAGCGTAGTCCCACGAATCGGGTTCATCTCCTCCCGGTTCGCCCCGCTCGATACCACCGGGAACTCCCATGTGAAATATCTTCGAAACACGTGCGGTAAAATATCCATGTTCCCTGAAAAATCCTGCCATCGAAGGATGATCTTTCAAAGCCGGAGTTGTCTTTTTATAACTACCGGGAGAATCATCATTATCCAGAACTCCATTGGTTGCAGGATATAATCCACTCATAATAGACGCCCGGGATGGCCCGCAAAGCGGGTACTGGCAGTAAGCCCTTGTAAACATTACTCCCTGACCAGCCAATTTATCGAGGGTTGGAGTGTGTTTATCCACTCCCATGTACGGGCCGATCCTCGTATTCAGATCATCCGAAAAAATGAGCAATACATTTGGTTGTGCCAAAAGAGAAGAAGGGAAAAGAGCCCATACAAAAACGATGAGGCACTTCAATAAATGTGAAGTACTACCTACCATCTTCAGGGGGGTCTTCTGGTTAGCTTTATCGTTCATTGTTAAGTTTTTAAACTCAGTGAAATTAATTGTTCTGTTGATCAAGATAAGCTTTCAGGTATTTTTGATCCAACTCATCACTGTCGCCGTATTTTGTACGCAGTTCAGTAAGTTTCTTCTGAAGCATTTTTTGTACATCGGCATATTCAGGATCGTCGTAAATGTTATGCATTTCCTGCGGATCCTTTTGCAGATCGTACATTTCCCATTCATCGACATCGTAGTAAAAGTGCATGAGTTTGTATCTCTCTGTGGCCACTCCGTAGTGGCGTTTTACCATGTGTACGGACGGATATTCATAGTAAGTATAATATATTGCATCCCTGAATTCGCTGGTTTTTCCGGAAACCAGATCGCGAAATGATTCCCCCTGCATCTCTTTGGGAACTTTAACTCCGGCATAATCGAGAAATGTTGGCGCAAAATCGAGGTTTTGAACCAGCTTATTAATTTTTGTCCCCGGTTTAATTTCTTTTGGATAACGAACAAGAAGAGGTGTACGTAACGATTGTTCGTACATAAACCGCTTGTCGAACCAGCCGTGTTCTCCCAGATAAAATCCCTGATCGGAAGTATAAATAACAATAGTGTTTTCTTCCAGCCCTGCTTCTTTCAGGTAATCAAGAAGTTCTCCAACTCCATCATCAACCGATTTTATGCAACGCAGGTAATCTTTAACATAACGATTGAATTTCCATTTGGCTAATTCCACACCTGTTGGCATATTTTTCAGGAACGCCTGGTTTTCATCTTCATAGGCTGCCATCCAGTTTGCACGTTGCTCATCATTCATACGTTTTAAATCGGGAACAAAATTGGTACTGTCGCCATTGGGGTCAACAATAAATTTAAAATCGTGCCCCCACATCATATCACGATTGACTTCCATTTCCTGTTCTTTAGCGGCAGAACCCCTGTCCGAATAGTCATCAAAAAAAGTTTCGGGCAAGTCAAAGGTTTTATCGTCATAAAGGTTCACATATTTCGGTGCAGGCAACCAGTTCCGATGTGGTGCTTTCTGATGATACAACAAGCAAAATGGTTTGTTCGGATCACGTTTGTTTTTTAACCAGTCGAGCGCTGTTTCGGTAATAATTTCAGTAACATATCCTTTCTTTCTAACTCTTTCTCCGTCAATCAGAAAATCGGGATTGTAATAATTGCCCTGCCCGGGAAGAACCATTGAAAAGTCGAACCCCTGTGGAACTCCGTCCAGATGGATTTTTCCGATCATAGCAGTTTGATAACCATTGGCCTGAAGAATCTTTGGGAAATTGGGCTGGTCCCAGTTAAATACCTGTACATTATCAACTTTACCATTAATAAAGCTGTGCATGCCGGTTAAAAGGACAGCCCGGCTTGGCGCACATAGTGAGTTGGTCACACAGGCACGCGTAAAAATGGCCCCCTCGGTTGCCAGCCTGTCGATATTGGGTGTTTTATTCAACCCAAAACCGTAAGCGCTGATTGCCTGGTAAGCATGGTCGTCGCTCATGATGTAGATGATGTTGGGGCGTTGACTTGTTTCTGATTTCTCTGATTTACAGGAGAACAATACAAATACGGTTGCAAATGCTGCAACAAAAAAGAAGATTGTGCGATTCATTTTAAAAATTATTGATTTATCAAGCTGACGATAAAGATACTAATTAGGATAGCTTTCAGAATTCCAAAAGCTATCCTTTATCTAAAAATTAATTATAAAACTATCTCCACCCATCATTTTGGGTTAATTCAGAATTCAAGTCAAGTTCCCTTTGAGGAATTGGCATAAGTACCATATAATCTTTGATATTTTGAGCAATCTCTGTTTTATTGCTTTCTGCAACAGATGCTTCAAACGCCGAATGATCTTTCATACGCTGAATAAATCTTCCGGTTCTCACCAAATCAAACCAACGATGTCCTTCCATTGCCAGTTCAAGTCTTCTTTCCTGCCAAACTACAGTTCGGAATTCTTCCTGTGAAAGACCATTGTAATCATGATCGGTTGAGTTAAATGCGCGCTCACGAACGCGATTTAAATAACTGTGAGCGGCAGCAGTTTGGCCAACTTCGTTCAATGCTTCAGCATACATCAAAAGAGCATCGGCATAGCGAATTATGTGCATATTACAATCGGAATTACCTGTAATTGCTTCCCCTTCTTCCCAATACTTTACAAATATTGGAATGGAGCTCGTATGCACTGAACCGTCAATTAAGCTAACAAAATCGGTCCTGAATGTCTCCGCCTTTCTTTCATCAGCGTCTTCGAATTGCGAATAAAGATCGATGGTTGGAATGTCTGCTTCGTTTGAGTTATTTAACCCAAGAGGTGCAAAGCTGTTTGGCAAGGAATATTTTGGCCCCTGCAATGTCATTGCACTGTTACCCCGTCCGGGAGGATCCATGAATTCAATGCTGAAAACCATCTCCTTTCCGTTCTCTGTTGCCTTTTCCCAGTTATCACCGTAATAATCGTGCAAACCATACCCATAGGTAGCTTCGTTTTCAACTACTTCGGCAAGTTTTGATACACTGTTTGCATAGTCATGTTTTGTCAGATATACTTTGCCTAGCAATATTTTAGCCGCTCCTTTGGTAGCTCTTCCTGTATTACTAGATGAGTAGGTTGTCGGTAAACTGTTCCCGGCATCGGTAAGGTCGTCAATTATTTGTTGATATACCTGGTCAATTGGTGTCCGTGCACCAAGGGCATCTTCAACACCTTCGAGTTTCAGTACCAGGGGAACCTCACCAAAGAAACGTACCAGGTTGAAATAATAGAGCGCCCTTAAAAATTTTGCTTCACCAATTAACCGGCTTTTAATGTTGTCATCCATTGTAATATCCGGAATATTATTTATGGCTGTATTTGCTTTTGCAATACCTTCATAGCAATATTGCCACATTTGGCGAACAAACTGGTTTTCTGAAGTATGTCTTAAATATTCAAGATTCTGAAGATATTGATTTGGCATACCTAACCCATTTTTTTCATCATCGGCAGGCAAGGCATTCAACAGAAAGATATACCGTTCGTAAATACTATACAATTGTTGATATACTGCTGCTACTGCAGCTTCAGCATCAGTTTGGCTACTATAAAAGTTTCCAACTACATATCGATCAACAGGGTTCTCTTCCAGGAAATCATCGCAAGAATGAAAGATTCCGCTTACGACAAAGATTAATAGTATGGATATTATTATTTTTTTCATGGTTCGAATTTTAATTATTTAATAATGAGGTTAACACCCAGCAATATTGTTCTTGACTGAGGATATCCACCAAAATCTTCTCCCATTTCAAGGTTTGTTGCCCCACGGTAACTTACTTCAGGATCGTATCCTCTGTACTTGGTAAATGTAAACAGGTTTTGTCCAGTTACATAAACCTTCAGAGATGAAATATGAGTTGAGCTTAATTTGGGAAATAAATAAGCCAGGGTTAAAGTTTTAACCTTCAGATAGGAACCATCTTCGATATAAGCACTTGAAAAAACTGCTGAACGGTTCGTAGTAGCAACCGGATATTTATTACTCGGATTAGTCGGAGTCCATCTGTTTAAAAGGTCTGCATACACATTCTGTCCTCCGGATGGCAATTCAAGCTCCATGGCATTGTAATTAAAGATATCATTGCCGTAGCTGTACTGAAGAAATAAATTCAATTCAAAACCTTGGTAGGTTAGTGTATTGGTAATACCTCCAAAGAAATCAGGATTCGGGTCTCCGATCACTGATCGGTCATAGGTTGCACTGATAGTACCGTCCGGCACACCGTCAGGACCGCTTAAGTCCTGGTATTTTCTTCCGCCAACCCAGTTATTGGGAGATTTTGGACCTGCTGCCAGATCTTCAGTACTCTGGAAAATACCATCGAAAACATAGCCATAGAATAATCCAATAGGTTGTCCAACAATTAACCTGTGTACCTGTCCTGTTTTTAAGTGGCCGTCGTCACCACCGACATCCTTGTATTCTTCGCCACCCAGCTCAAGTACCTTATTTTTATTAAAGGCAATATTAAAACTGGTTGTCCATTTTAAGCCCCGGTTAATGTTATCCGTTTCGATGGCCAGCTCAAGCCCCTTGTTCTCAACACTTCCAATATTTTGCAACGATTCTGCAAAACCGGAGACATATGGAACTGCCACGCTATAAATCAAATCCGTTGTCTTCTTATAATAATAATCGGTTGTAACTCGTAACCTGTTTTCAAAAAACCCAACATCCAATCCAAAATCAAGTTGAGAAGTTCTTTCCCATTTTAAATCAGGATTTGGAATTTTATTAGGATAGAAACCGGTTACCAGGGTTCTTCCAAAGGTATACGTAGTACTGGTAAGCGTTGGGAGAGAGTTATACAAACCTATCTCCTGGTTTCCCGTAATCCCGTAACTGGCTCTTAATTTCAGGTTGTCAAACGCATCCAGATCCTTGATAAAATCTTCTTCGATTAACCTCCATGCAAATGATCCTGAAGGGAAAAATGCATATTTATTGTTTTCCCCGAAACGTGATGAACCATCCACGCGGGCGTTGAATGAAAACAGGTAACGCTCTTTAATGTTATAGTTCACTCTGCCAAGGTACGACAACAGGCTCCAGTCGGTATTGGAAGAAGTTGGCTGATTGTATACGGCACCCGCCTGAAGCGAGTTTTCTTCAAGAACATCATTCACAAAATCCTGAGAAGAAGCCGAAACGTTTTCATAGTGGTTTTGCTGGAAAGTAACCCCACCCAACAAGGAAATCGTGTGGTTCTCGTTAATTTGCTTAAACCAGCTCACCGTATTTTCATTTAACCAGTTGGTAGTAAAACCTGCACTCACTGTGGCACTGGCAACCCCACCCGATTCGTAAATATTTGAAGGAATAAATGTATTGTATTTGGTATTGAAAATATCGACACCAAAAGAAGATTTAACTTTCAGATCAGGCAATATCTCCCATTCAGCAAATATATCTCCCAGAACTCTAATTGTCTGGTTTTCACGAATCATTTCATCGGCTGTTGCAACCGGGTTCGGATAAACAATACCCGGGCTGTTTACCAAGGTATACTGTTTTAGTTCTTCGTTGACAAATACTGGTGAAACAGGATTAAATTTCATGGCGGCGGTAATCACACCGGTATTACCGCCACTGTCTGTACGAACGGCATTCGAGATTGTCTTGCTTGCACTCAAGTGTGTTCCCATACGAATGTTTTTAACCATGTTTCGTTCCAGATTCACACGTGCGGAATACCTTTTAAAATCTGAATTTCTGATAATCCCCTGCTGATCGTAATAATTAGCGGTAATAGAATAAACCATTTTCTGATCACCCCCGCTAAATCCCAGTTGGTAGTTTTGTGTAGGAGCAGCTCTGAAAACTTCATCCTGCCAGTCGGTTCCCTTCGGGTTCTGTCTGATTACCTGCATTTCAGCATCGTCATAAAATGGAGCCAATCCATCATTGGTATAAGCTTCGTTTACCAGTTCGGCATATTGAAGCGCATTCATCACATCAATCTTATTCACCACGCTCTGAATGCCATAAGTTGCGTCGAAGGTAATATTGTCGGTTCCCCGTTTACCGCTTTTAGTTGTGATCAGAACAACACCATTGGCGGCACGGGCCCCGTAAATAGCAGTCGCCGAAGCATCTTTTAAAATTTCAATTGATTTAATATCGTTGGGATTAATAGTTGAAAGGCCGCTCATTTGAGCATTTCCTCCTGTATCTCCAAAACCTGAACCGTTATAAATCGGAAATCCGTCGATAACATACAACGGTTCGTTACCTCCCTGAAGCGAGCTAGTACCGCGGACACGAATCGATGCAACTGCACCAGGCATACCTGAAGTTTGTGTTACCATGACGCCGGAAGCGCGACCAACCAAACCTTGGTCGATCGAAGTCATTGGGGTAGACTGTAACTCTTCGGCTTTTACTGAAGATACCGAACCGGTCAGATCACTTTTTTTGACGGTTCCGTAACCGATTGCAACAACCTCATCAATACCAATTGTTTCTTCATCCAGTGTAATATCGATTAGTGTTCTTGCAGATACGGCTATTTCCTGATTCTTCATCCCAACAAACGAGAAAACGAGTATTGCCTCGTCAGGAACATTCGGCAACGTATATTTTCCATCTACATCGGTGATAGTTCCCTGAGTCGTTCCTTTCAAAATAACTGTCACCCCGGGTAATGGCTGACCGGATTGATCGGTGACTGTACCTGAAACTGTTTTTTGCTGAAATTCGATTACCGATTTTTCACTTAGAACTTCTGGCGTGGTAAGTACGATAATCCGGTCTTTGATAGTATAGTCAACATTGGTACCGGCAAAAAGCTCATCCAGGACTTTTTCGATTTTTTTGTTACTGACTTCAACTGAAACAGTTCTGTTTACATCAACAACCTTGCTGCTGAACATGAAATAAAACTCGCTTTGTTCTTCAATTTCTTCGAGAACCTGTTTAACTGAAGCGTTTTCAAGGCTAAGACTGAGCGTTTTGGTTTGCGAATAGGTTTTGCTTGCAAAAGCGCTGACCATTGAGATCAGAATAAAAAAGGTAGTTAGTTTCATGATCATCATAAGTTTCTTACATCCAGGATATATTGCATTCCAGGACGCACTTGTCATTTTTTTCATAAATTTGCAATGATTAGTTTGTAACTGCCCTGTACCGTTATACAGGGATAAAATTTAATCTCGGCAGGGAAGTGTTGGCGCATTTCCCTGTTTTTCTATTCATTTCATAGGCACTTTGTTTTTTAGTTAGGTACTTATTCTTGTTTATTTTCTTTTTTCCAATATTATTTTTTGTCGTGAAAATGTCCCATCCGGATTTTTGACTCTTGGGAAAACCGTATATTTTACCGGTGCTGCCATTGTCATCAGATCGAGAATCTGAAAGAGCGGTTCATCAATAATAGTTACGGTATAATTGTAATTTTTAATATTATCCCTAACCTCAATTTCAACATTGAAGATTTTGCTTAGCTTATTGGCTACTTCTGTAATCGGGGTATCATCAAAAATTAATTTTCCATCCTTCCATGCAACGTATTTATTTACTTCACCAATGGTGCTGTAAGTGGTCTTATCTTCTTTATTGTATTTTATATGCTGACCCGGCACCATTATTCCAAGCGTCTTGTTTTCTTTATTCTGTTTTAATTCAACTTTCCCGTTTACCAGCGTAGTTTCAATATATTTTTCAACCGGATAGGCATACACATTAAAATCAGTTCCCAATGCCTTAATATTCAAATCACCTGCTTTTACTATAAAAGGTTTTTCAGGATTGTGTGCCACCTCAAAATATCCTTCACCAATGAGTTCCACTTTTCTTGTATCGCCGGTAAACACCTGAGGATACTTTAGTTTGCTGCCATAATTTAAATGCACTTCAGTGCCATCTGAAAGATGAATGACTGTCCTTGATCCTAAGGGAGCGACCACTTCCAATGAATTGGTCTCTATATTTACAAATTGATCATTTAGTTTTTCTTTTTCAGAAAGTGTATATGCTAAAAACAACAGGACCGGAAGTAAAAGAATAGCAGCAGCCCGGGTTAACCAGGTAGTTACAGCTTTCAATCCTGATGTAGGAGTTGTTCTTTTACTATTTTTATTTTCATCCGATTCAATTTTGTGTTGTATCCGATCAAAAAGCTGGATGAAACGCTCATCATCCAGTTGCATATCCAATCCTGAATTTTGCCATTCTTCGAGATACTCTTCTCTGCTTTTTTCATTCAAAGCCTCTTTTTTTGCCCAATTGATCATTTCCTCCAATTCTGATGGAGAACATTGATTATTCAAGTATTTTAAAAATATGTTTGTATTCATTTTATTCAATAAAGCGCTTCCCTATTGTGGGAAGCAAATTCTCATTTAACTATAGAAGTCCCCTTATTGTTCTTTCTAAATAGTATTACGCCTAACAAATAAAATGGGAGTATGACAAATTCGTTTTTTTTTAAAAAAACAATGAAATAAATAAGATGTTAATCAGTAAACTGCTGTCAAGATTCTCTTTTAAGAATGTAAGGGTATTTGCAATGTGTTTTTTTACAGTGTTTTCTGAAATATTGAGTTTCTGCGCTATCTCGTGATGTGTAAGACCCGATTCCCTGCTTAAACGAAAAATCTCTTGTTGGCGCGGAGTCACTTTTTCAAGCAGCGATTGTATCTTTTCGTTCAGATCATCAAACTGAACCTCATCAATTAAATCGGGCGCTTCTTTTACCTGTTGCAATGCCTGGAGATGTTCGAGGTATTTTTTCTCAGATACCCGTTTGCGGAATAAACTTATGGTAGCATTGTAAGCTATGGTAAAAAGAAAAGATTCAAAAGAAGCATAAGCATCTATTTTATGTCGGTTTTCCCAGATTTTAAGAAAAACTTCCTGTACAATTTCTTCCGTATCTGTCTCCTGTTTTATAAAACGGTAAGCAAAACTATACAGGCGTTTACTATAACGTTCATAAAGATGATAGAACGCCACTTTGTCATCCTGCTGAAGAAGAATAAGAAGTTCAGTATTTGATTTTACAACCTTCACACGAATAAAATAACCCTCAAATGTAGAAATTAATATCTATTATTTTATGTGGCTGTATCAGGTCGGTTTTAATTTTATTTGTCTATTTCTTTAGTTATGATTCAGTTCTCAAACCGTATTTTAAATCCTAAAAGTCCGCAATCATTAACGATCTCCGGGCATGGTTCCCCTCACCCGTTCAATATCAAGCGGAGCGCCTGTTTCACGGTCGTACCAGTCGGGAGTAAGATGTTCAGGTGTGGTGTCTCCTGTTTGCATTCGCCAATTCTCCAGCAAAATCCGCATCTCGTGCAATACATTCTGATATCCAGGGACAGAAGCCAGGTTGACCAGTTGCAAAGGATCTCTTTGAACATCATATAATTCTTCTGCTGGACGCGGTACTATAAAAATATCAGCCTGAGCAGGAGTTAATTTCCCCGCATCCCTGACAAGATTTAACGAATGCTGTGTGGGTGAAGTTTTGGAATCAGCGGGGCCGCCATTCGTCAGGTTAGGCCGTGAGTTTAAAACGTATAAATATTTTTTTGTCCGAACCATCCGTTCATGTGCTTCGTAATCGTGCCAGTTGTGTTCCGAAAAGACTTCATCCCGGATCTCGGTGGCCGGATTATTTAAAACCGGCAGGAAACTTTTCCCCTGGTAATCTTCCGGAACTTCAATACCGGCCAATTCCAGGATAGTGGGAGCAATATCGATGGCGCTGATCAGGCTTTCAGTCTGAAGTCCTTTTGCTTTCATCGCCTTTGGCCAGGATACAATAAAAGGTGTTTTCATCCCGCTGTCGTAAACCCTGGTTTTGCACCTGGGGAAAGGCCTCCCGTTATCTGAAGTTACAATAATGATGGTGTTATCCAGCACTCCCTGCCTTTCCAGTTCAGCCCTGACTTTTCCTACATAGTAGTCAAAGCGGGCTATTTCGTTGTAATAAGATGCCAGGTCCTGTCTAGTTTCAGGAGTATCTTCAAAAAAGATCGGGACTTCCAGTTTATTCAGATCATGCGTAATTTTAAAGGTATCTGCTCCCCAAGGGCGATGGGCATCGTGCGAAGCCAGCCAGAAAAAGAAAGGCTTGTTTTTGGGCCTGTCTTTAAAAAATGGGATCCACATATTTTCGCCGCCATCACCGTTATCGTAACCATTTTCATCGGTGTACAGATCAAAAGCCCGGTGTGCAGCCGGGCCCATGTGCCATTTCCCTGCATGGGCGGTGTAATATCCATTTTCCCTTAACAACAAGGGAAAAGGAATTTCATTTTCAGGAAGCGGTGTATGCAATTCTGCCGCACCATTGGAATGCGGATATTTCCCTGAAATGATACTACATCGGCTGGGACTACAGGAACTGGCTGTCAGAAAAGCATTGCTGAATTGCAATCCTCCTTCCGAAAGTTTATCGATATTCGGAGTTTTTACATACATGTTACCATAACATCCCAGGTCATTCCAGCCAATGTCATCAGCTATGATAAAAACGATGTTGGGCTTTGGTTGATTCTGTTTCGCTATACTCGTATTACAAGCTGTAATTAAAGTTATTGTTGCAAAAAATACAAGGATACCCTTTAAGTTTGATGACCTCATTTTTTTAGGTTTTAATTTGAACATTTTTCCAGAATAAATATTAGGTTCCGTCAAAAGTATAAAAACGATTTTCAATTGTGGGATCAATAACACCTTATGATGGCTTATTCGTCGATCCTTTAAAGCAGCGTCACGGCCATTTTTTGATTATTTCACGTTGATTTTTAACAGGAAATACCCATCCCTCTAATCACCGTTTTATTTGCTAAAATCCTTATGCAAAAGATCCGACAGTTTTTTCACCAAATCCTTATCCTCAGGATTATTGGCCAGATTACTAAATTCCTTTGGATCTTTTTCATAATCATAAAGTTCCGCGCCCAGTCTTCCTTCATCCCATTCGGTATAACGATATCTTTTAACCCGAACCGATCGACCAAAAATTGTAGGATTATCAGAAGCTACATTTGGATTAAAACTATATTTCGACTGTCCTTCCCGTGCGCGTGGATTTACCGTTCTGGCTTGTATTGTAAAAGCAGGATAATCCCATTCTGCATCCGGATTCTTTAAAAGAGGTACAAGACTATGACCAACCAGGTCATCCGGAGCGTCTAACCCGGTAAGCGCTGCCAATGTAGGATAAATGTCTACCATCTGGACAATGGCCTGTGTCCGGGTTCCTTTCGTTATTCCCGGTACAGAAATAATCAAAGGTTCTTTGGATGATTTCTCAAATAGGGTTTGTTTTTGCCACTGGCCATGTTCTCCAAGATTATACCCATGATCGCTCCAGAAAACAATGATGGTATTATCGAGTAAACCAAATTCTTCCAACCCGTCAAGTAATTTCCCAATTTGTGCATCAACAAATGATACGCAGGCATAATAAGCCTGAATCGCCTTTTTTTGTTGCTCTTCAGTGGACCCGGCGTTCGGCGGCCAAATCCAGGCTGCAGCGCCGGGTTTATTTTCCCAGTCGTTACCCGGATTTTCATGCAGTTTTATATCTTTCCAGGGATACATGTCGAAATATTTCTTTGGAGCCATGTAAGGAATATGTGGCCGGTAGAAACCAACAGCCATAAAAAAAGGCTGGGGGTCTGGACGGCCCTGCATGTATCCACCATATGCGCTTGCCTTGGCATTTCCGGTACGTTGACGCAAAATGCTTAGGGCAACATTTGCAGAAATAGCATCTGTGAGTTCATCATCGGTGCAATCCATAGCAAGGTAATTCCCTAACATCGGCGCATCGGCCACCAATTTATACTCATCTGTTTTATCCTTCCCAATAGGGTTATAAGTGGTTGTCCAGGAGGCTGGATCGTCATGCCCGGGCTGACCAATCCCACTTGGAACTCCCTGATGAAAAATCTTGCCAATACGGCAAGTAAAATAATCGTTGTTCCTGAACATCTGCGCCAATGTTACGGCGTTCGGCAGGGCATCGCGGAAAGTAGGAAACAGGTCATAAACGCCCGTTTTATCAGGATAATACCCAGTCATCAGCGATGCCCGGCTGGGGGCGCATAACGGAGCCTGGCAATATGCGTTTTCGAATACAACTCCTCTTTCGGCAAGCCTGTCAAAATTGGGTGTATGAACACTTGGATTTCCAAAGGTATTTAAGTCATAACTCAAATCGTCTGATGCAATGAACAGAACGTTCATTTTCTTTTGTTGTGCAAACATCATCAAATTTGTGCTTAACACTAGTACCAAAAAGAGTATTAATTTTTTCATCCTATCCGTTTATTAATCTTTTAAATATTGTTTATCAGTGATAAATTGACTGATTTATAGAATGTGAATTTTATCGCAATTATTTTTTTTGTTTTTGCCAGGGAATATTACCCGCTTCCCGAATGTGTTGTGCCAAATTATATCTTAATTCGTTAAACTTCTCAGAGTTTTCTTCCAGTGTTGACTTTTCAGCCGGATCATTTACCAGATTAAATAATTCCAACGGTTCGAACGGAGTGTTCTGCATAAGTTTGTATGGCCCCTGCCGAATTGCATAATAACACATGCCAGCGTAACTACCACCTTCTCGCCGCATAAAATATACACTTCGGCTATTTGAACCTTGTTCCTCTCCTTTTAAACTTTTGTATAAACTAATACCATCAATCTCAGTCTCAATTTTTACTCCTGTTATTTCACATAAGGTAGGTAGAATGTCCATTGTCAATCCAAGATTGTAGCTTTCTGACCTAGGCTGTATTTTACCGTCCCAGACAAAACAGGTCGGAACTTTAATCCCTCCTTCATACATATCCTGTTTTCCGCCACGAAGATTTCCGTTTGAAGCGCCGCTGGGCAGATGTCCCCCGTTATCGGAAGAAAAAATGATCAAGGTGTTTTTATCCAAACCAAGCTCTTTCAGCGAATTAAGAACCTTTCCAATTCCATTGTCCAGGTGTTCCACAAAGGCTACATTTTTTGCTCTTTTTTCAGAGATTCCCTGCTCGCGATTTTTTACTTTTTCAAGCCAGTCTTCCGGCGGTTGAATAGGAAAGTGCGGTGCATTGTATGCGAGATAAAGAAAAAATGGGGAATCGTTTTCTTTTTGATTTTTTAGATAGTCAATCGCCCACTCTGTAAAAACATCAGTTGCATGGCCTTTGGGATCAACTACCTGATCGTTCAAACGCATGTAGTTATTCCCATGTCTTAGATGGGTCCAGTAGTCATCCATCATATCTCCCAAAAATCCATGAAAAAAGTCGAACCCCCTTTCGTTTGGCAAGTTAGGAGATTCGAGGCCAAGATGCCATTTCCCGATAATCGCAGTCTTATATCCTGCCTTTTTCAGCATTTCGGGTAGAGTCGTAACCTTCTCATTCAGGTAGCCCCAGCTATTGTCTTCGTGTGTTCGGATTACTCCCGGGACACCAACCATATCAGGATAACGGCCAGTTATCAAACTTGCTCTCGTGGGGGAACAAACCGTACAGTTGGCATAAAAATTTTTAAAATGCATTCCCTTTTCAAAAAGCTTGTCAATATCGGGCGTGTAAATATCCTTACCACCTTGAATCGATAAATCGCCGTATCCGAGGTCATCAACAAGAATGACAATAATATTTGGGTTTGAATTGTTTTGCACCGTTTCTGCACAATTCCCACAAAATGAAAAGCCCAAAATAAATAATGCCACAATTATATTTTTCACAAAACCAGACTTCATAAGTGAAGAATTTAAATGGTTTATTTTAATTTTCGGAAAACCAGTCTCCTCCTTCTTTTACCATTTCGGTTCTAATCTGAAGCATTTCTTTTTTCATCTCTTCCACTAATTCAGGATATTTATCTGCCACATTATGTTCCTGTTCCACATCATCTTTCAAATTATAAAGTTCGAACATGGTTGGAACCAGGTTTTTGAGGTATTCCATATGATTTTCTTCAAAATTCCAGGGACTGATATTCGCCAGTTCTCCTTCATTCAAGGTTTCGGCTATTGGAATTAATTTTTGGTAACCGAGTAAACACCAGTCTCCTTCTCTGATCATACAAATAGGGTCGTGAAAATAACGGTAAAAGAAAATAGGTTCTTCTCTTTCCACATCTTCCTTATCACCAAAAAATACAGGAGAAATATCAATACCATCATATTTTCGGTCGGTCGGTAGCGGAATATCAGTTATTGAAGCAATGGTCGGTAAAATATCGGTAAAACTCCCGTTGAACCGGCTCACCTTTCCCTTTGGAATTTTGGGTGGCCACGAAACGATAAACGGTTCGCGTACCCCGCCTTCGTAGTTAAAGCATTTTTCACCACGTAACGGATCATTGGAATGGTCCCAGCGTGAGCCGTTGTCGGAAGTGAATATTACAATTGTGTTTTCGATGAGGTTGTTTTGTTTCAGATAATCCATTAATCGTCCAACGGCAATATCCATATTTTCAATAGCTCCGTAATATTCCTTGTTGTATTTGTGCCTTTTTGTGAGTTCCTTAGGAGCGGCCACTTTCAGATGCGGCTCGTTAAACCAAACATTGATATAAAATGGAGTCGTATTGTTGTTGTTTTTATCGAGCCATTGAAGCGCTTCGTCCATTACCAGTTGGCAGGCATATCCTTCCAGTTTTCCAACCGGTTTTCCGTTACGGTAATAGTTTTCCGGATTGTGATGAGACGGAATTGCATTGTTATAAGCATAGAAACTGTAATCAAATCCCTGGTCGTTTGGCAGTGGCTGGTCTTTTCCCTGAGAGGCCAGGTGCCACTTTCCAAAATGTCCGGTCTTATAATTTTTATTTTTAAGAAGTTCTGCTATCGTAATTTCCCGAGCTCTCATGTGCATAGGCGAATTTTCGGGAATCCAGTTGTAAATACCTACCCTCGTTGCATTTCTCCCCGTCATCAAGGCCGAGCGTGACGGGCTGCAAACGGCAGCACCACAATAAAAATCAGTGAAGCGTATCCCTTGTTCAGCAAGTTTATCGATATTAGGTGTTTCTGCTGTTGGTGGAAAAGCCGTAGACTGCCCATTATTGGAATTACGGTAACAGGTGAGATCATTGTAGCCCAAATCATCAGCCAGGATTAAAATTATATTTGGAGGAGTTTCTATTCCTGAGGCTTTGCTGTCTATATTCAAAACAATGGTAAATACCAAACCCCATAAGCAGAAAATTGAAGCAAACTTAAAATTTGCTAAATGCTTTTTTTTAAAAGCATTATAAAAATAGTTATTAAACATGTGTTCTTTTTATTTCAAAATCCTATCTCTCTGATAAAACTTTTATTTATGAATGAAAGGCCTGCAGGCAGCCCGTCACTCCAATATTTCCAGTTATGCGCCCCATCTCTTACACGATATTCGTGAGGTATTTTTAAATCCCTCATTAAATTATGTAAATCCGAATTCCCGCTATTTAAGAAATCGTCATCACCACAATCGAGGTAAAAGCGGACAGATTTTAATTTGTCAACTGGAATGGTTTTTGCCAGATATAAAGGACTGTTGTTCTTCCAATTCTCATTTACTCGTTCGTTTCCTTTTAAGTTTTTGCCATAAATGCCATCAAGAATTCCATAAATTGAATCAGGCATATTGGCTATCTCCTCGTCTGTAAAGATACCCGAAGAAAAGGCTACGCAAGTTGAAAAAAGATGGTTGTATTTCATGGCAAACTTCAATGCACCATAGCCGCCCATTGAATTTCCGGCAATGGCACGAAACTCCTTTTTAGGCCGAATGCGGTATTGCTTTTCAATAAATGGTATGAATTCCCTGATAAACATATCTTCGTAGGGTTCCAATCCTTGATAATCATTACAATACCAACTTGTTTTGCCATCGGGTATAATGATAATAAAAGATGAAACTTCTCCTTCCTTTATTGCATTGTCGGCAATTCGGTTAACTTCACCAAACTGAATCCAGACTGTTTCGTTTCCTGAATAGCCATGCAGTAAATACAACACAGGATAAGAGCGTTCTGATTTATCGTAATCAGGCGGGAGATAAACCGAGTATTTAACCTTGCCTTCGAGTAAGTCGCTTTCCATTGCCAGGCTTTCAAGCACACGACCTTGCTGACAATAAGCAGTTAGCTGAAAAGATAAAGTTAATAAGAACAACAACTGAATTTTTATTTTTAATGGTTTCATAATCTTGATTTTAAATTACTATTAGTTTTTTTAAACAAAAATATATTCATTCATGGAGCAAATAAGTGGACATGGTTGGAAACACTTCATTGATTAATTGTTCGGAAACTTTACCGCTGTGGTTGCCATCGTACCAATGCGTTGAATGCGGAATTTCAGCTTTCGTAAGTATTTGGGAGAAATATACAGTTGATTTAAATAAACCAGGCATTTCATCATGTAACCCGCAATCCAAAGCGTATTTGTTATATTTCAACAAATTATCTTTGTACCTCTCAACTTTTCCTTCCAGGTTTCCAAACCCCGATATCCATCTATTAAAGGTTTCATCTATTTTTCTGAGATTTCCTTTTTCATCGCGTTCGAATGGCAAGGCAATTTTCAAAGGTTTAGAGAGATCGGGTGCAAAGGCAGCACCCATTGCCATGAACCCGTATATGCCTGCCATACTCCGGTCGTAAGCTTCCAGTTCCTGCTTTAAGGTTTCAGCAAAATTTTCATCTTTCACGTTGGCCATCCTTTCAGATAACGTAAGAACCTGGTTCATTAGCGAATCGTTTTTCGAAAAGCCGCTGATAAGCTGGTTGTCAGCTATAACAGCCGGGCTCATTGCATAGGCTACCGAAAATACATCGGGATATTTTAAACTAATATTAATTGTTCCGCCTCCTCCCATGGAGTGGCCGGCAATTCCCCTGGACTCCCTTTTTTTTAGGGTCCTGAAATTGTTGTCAACATAGGTTACGACATCTTTGACGATATAGTCTTCCCAATTTCCTGTAACAACGGAATTGGCATACATCGATCCTTCAAACAAATTATAACCATTCAATTCTATTAATATAAATTCCTGATCTTTATTATTTTTCATATACGCGTCGAAAGCCTCTGTCTTGGGATACTCGCCAGCTTCCACGGTATATCCGTTCAAAAAATACACCACAGGGTATAATTGGGTTGAATAATTGTATGAAGGCGGCAAATAAACGCCGATTTGTTGGACATTCTCTGTTCCTACCAGATTATTCTCCAGCGAAGGAGCGGGTATTTCTGCTAAATAATAAGGAACCACTCTGTCTCCCTTATCTACATTACATCTGGCAAATAAAAGCAGGGTAATAACAAAAACCCCTAAATTAAGTTTTTTCATGTTTTTTTAACGGTTTAATTTATTTGAAGCCTGGCCTAACAATGAAAAGTACTTTGTTAGGCCAGACTTATTATTAATTACCATCCCGGATTTTGTTCCAGATTTTCATTTAGTGATAATTCACTGTTTGGGATGGGCAATAAATTGAAATAATCTTTATACCCGCCGGGGAATTTGGTTTCAATTATACTACCATTATGGTCCCGTACTTCAACAGGATAAATACGATTTGCATAGCCATCCATTTTTTGCCAGCGTTTTATGTCCATCCAGTATAATCCTTCCAGGGCAAATTCAATTCTTCTTTCGTGTCTAAGTTTTTCCCTGGCCTGGTCGCGTGACAAACCTGTTGGCAATGCTGATATCTTTACATCGTCTCTTTCTGTTCTAATCCGGTTGATCAAAGCTACTGCTTCTTCAACGTCGCCACCTGTTTCAATTAAAGCTTCAGCCTTTGTTAACAGAATATCGGCATAGCGGATAACTATGTTGTTTAGATCGGATTGATCCGTTGGTGGCATATCAGCTTCGTTATCAACTCTGTATTTACGTGTGCTGAGATGTTTTATCCTGTTTCCCGGGTGATTATATGCTCCTCCAGGATACAGGTAGTTTGGGAAACGGTAGCCAAGATAATACGAACCAGGAACTACAACTGTAAATTTGAGGCGTGGGTCCCAGCCATCGTAGGGATTATCCAGGTCAATATCGGATTCGAAATATTTTCCGGTTGATCCGTCAATCCTTTCATAAGCATTTACCAAATCTTCGGTCGGGACATATCTTGTTCCCCTTGTCCAGCTCCCGGTCCCCGTTCCTGTAAACTGATCGAGACGTGTTCCCTGTGAGTTTTCTCCTCTCATGTACTGAATATCAAAAATGACTTCCTGATTATTTTCGTGTGCCAGTTGAAATAAGCCTTCATAGCTTGGGAAAAGCGAATATTTATCCAGAGCTATAATTTCGTTTGCCATTGTTAGCGCTTCGCTAAATTTACCCTGATATAAATATGCCCTCATTTTCATTGCCATCGCTGCTCCTTTGGTAGCACGTCCAACCTGCGGAGCCTCGGCGCTAAGGTTAGCAATGGCAAAGTCATAGTCTGAAATGGCCTGGGCCCAGGTTTCATCTGCCGAACTACGTGCAATTGTCCGGGCTTCTTCCGTAGTAATTGAACCTAATACAATGGGAACCCCTCCATACGATTCAACCAATGTGGCATAAGCCAGGCCCCGCAGAAAACGCGCTTCAGCAGCATACATCGTTTTTGAACTTTCACTTAGTTCTACTTCGTCTAAAACACGGAGTAAATAATTTGCCCTGAAAATTATTTCATAACTTCTTGTCCAGCGAAATGTTACAATTCCACCGGCAGTAGCAGAAAGTTGTCCGTTTCCGATTTGAGCAAGGGCTGTATTGCCCCAGTTAAAGGCATTTGGAGTTGCCCCGTCAAGAACGCCAAAAGCAAAAAATCCTTCATCGTATAGAGTGTTCTCCCTAAGCTGCCCGTAAAGGCCATCCAAAAGTAGTTTGATATCGTCTTCGTTCACAGGGAAATTTGCAGAAGTAATTTTATCTTCCGGAAAGAAATCCAGGAATTCTTCTGTACACCCGTTTAATGAGATAATTAAAATTACGAGTAAACTATGTTTAAATAATTTTTTCAGTTTCATGATCATTATTTTAGAAGTTAAGATTTACACCCAATGAAATAATTCTTGGCACAGGATATTCGTTTATCGTTGCAGAGAAAGTATTTT
>WOYV01000108.1:0-11871 GCA_011620585.1 Draconibacterium sp. | reverse complement strand
AATGAAATAATTCTTGGCACAGGATATTCGTTTATCGTTGCAGAGAAAGTATTTTTCTCCGGATCATATCCTTCAAAATCCTTATCTACAATTGTAAATACATTTTGCGCATTTAAATAAAGATAGATTTTTTGTACACCAATGCGAGAGGTCAGCTTTTCCGGAACAGTATATCCCAACTGAACATTTTTAAGTTTTACAAAACTAATATCCTTTACCCAAAAAGAAGATTGCTGCATATCCCATGAATTATTCCAGTATAAAATAGGCATATCAGTGTTTGTATTTTGCGGTGTCCAGGCATCTCTCCATCGTGTTGAAATCATCCGGGTTTCCCATGTCAGGTTAGTGAAATTGTTCTGGTTATACGCATGAACCCCGGCTATTCCATGGAAAAGCAGGTTTAAATCGAATCCTTTATACTGGAATGCAGCGCTTAATCCATAAGCCACTTTTGGAATGGTATTTCCAATATCCTGTTTGTCTTCGAATCCTAATTTACCGTCATTATTTACATCCTCGAATTTTAGGTTTCCTGCAATAGGAGTGTAGCTGTTGTCATACATATGCTGTGCAGCTTCTTCGTCCGATTGATAGATACCAACAGCTTTATAACCATACAGAGTTTGGAACGAATATCCCTCTCTGATAAGATAAAGCTGATCAGGAGAATCTCCTCCCCTAAACTTGGTTACCTCATTTTTAATGTAAGAAAAGTTTAAACCGAGATTATACCCAAACTTGTTCCGGTTTGCCGAGCTGTTATCGTAATTAATGACAAACTCAAAACCGTTGTTCATCATTTCGCCAACATTTTCAAAAGGAGGCGTTAAATTTCCCATCAGGGATGGAATTGGTAACTGAACAATAATGTCAGTGGTCTTTTTTCTGAAATAATCAGCCTCAATATTGATCCGATTATTCAAAAATCCCAAATCAACGCCAATGTCAAGAGTAGAAGTAGTTTCCCAGGTAATGTCTTCATCAATCAATGCAGTTACTGCTGCACCTGGTGCAAAACTACCGGCATAGCTATAACTTAAGTTGTTATTTTGTGCAATAACGGTTAAATAAGGCCAATATCCTGAAATATTCTGGTTACCTAACTGTCCCCACGATGCCCTAAGTTTAAGGTTGGAAAACAATCCCATTTCCTGCATAAAGCTTTCATCGCCAAGCCTCCAGCCTGCAGAGAATCCGGGGAAAATCCCCCACCGGTTTCCTTCTTTAAAACGTGACGAGGCATCTGCCCTTAAGTTGGCTTCGAATAAATATTTGCCTGCAAATGCATAGTTTATCCTACCAAAATAAGAAAACATTCGCAACCCTACCATATTTCCCTCGCCTTGGATTCCTGAAGTTCCGGCATCTACCTGGGTAAAACCTTCTTTTGGCGGCTCCGATCTTCTTGCATATACATTTTTTACTTTAGTATCTTCCAGTTGGAGTCCTAATATTGCAGAAACGCTATGCACATCGTTGAATATTTTGTCGAAATTAAGGGTTGAAAACATATTGTTTGACATCGAAGACACCTGGTTTCTGCTTATTTCAATCCCTTCCCTGTTGTAGTTTTTGGTCATCATCGGGATTCCTGAATCCGTGTAGCCCACAAGACTTTCGTTGAAATTATCCGTCAAAGTCCATATTCCGGTAGAAGCAACAGTTGTTCTCCAGTACAGAAAATCAGCAAACTTAACTTCAGCGGATGCGTTTACAGCCACAAAGTTTTGTTCATCAGTTCTTTTACCATTGTTCGCATCAATTAAGGGGTTCCTGTTATCAAATAGAACATTTCCATCGTCATCGATTGCCTCAACTGCACCAAATTTACCGTCGCGGGTATAAGGAGCCGTATAAGGTGTTACACCGGCAAGCATATCGAAAACACGCCCCAGAGAACCATAAACAATGTCGTTGTATGCTTCTTCAGAAACTTTGTGGCTGTAATTCATACGCCCGCTTACCTTAAACCAATCGTTTACATTTAACTCAAGGTTGGCCCGCATTCCATATTTTTCAGTTTTGGTATTCGGTATCATCCCATCCTGGTTCATATAATTGAATGACAAAAATGATGTACTTCTTTCTGTACCTCCTCTTATTGATAAATTATGTTCCTGAATTGGCGCATTCTCAAATAAAACATCAAACCAATCAGTATTAGGGTATTTATACTTATCGGTTCCATTTTCAAATGCAGAAATCAAATTATCGGGGAATAATGGACTTGCCCCTTCATTTGCCAGTGCCTGGTTAGTCAATCTCATATGCTCGGCGCTGTTGGTAACCACATCGTATCTTCTCCCCAATGATTGCACACCGTAATATGAATTAAGGTTTACCTGCAGACGTTCTCCCGCTTTCCCCATTTTAGTGGTTACTAAAACAACTCCGTTTGCAGCTTTTGACCCGTAAATTGCAGCGCTTGCTGCATCTTTTAATACGGCAATACTTTCAATATCGTTTGGATTTATCTGTTCGAATGAGCCTTCAATTCCATCGATTATAACCAAAGGATTGGCATTATTCAGCGTTCCCCAGCCCCGGACTCGTAATTGCGCCCCGTCGCTACCGGGTTTACCCGAATTCTGACTAACCCAAACACCTGTTACTTTTCCGCTAAGAGCCTGAGATGCATTGGTAATTGGCCGGTTATTCACTTCTTCATCAAAAGTAACGGTTGAAATTGCCCCGGTTAAATTTACTTTCTTTTGAACACCATAACCAACAGCGACAACCTCCTCAAGGCCAATTGTTTCTTCCGCTAATGAAACATTAATTAAACTTCTTCCTTCAACTGCAATTTCCTGAGTCCTCATTCCAACGAATGAGAAAACAATAGTAGCGTCAGCCGGAACATTTGAAATCGTATATTTTCCTTCGGCATCAGTAATGGTTCCTTGCGAGGTTCCTTTTACAACTACTGTCACACCAGGAACTGGTTCGCCCCCCGGACCGGTAACCGTTCCTGTTAAAGGATTTTGTTGCATCGGAACAGTTTTTAAGTCGACTAAAGTATTAACCGTTTCTTTTGTTGTCAAAGCAATTTGCCTGTTATTAATTCTGTAGGCGACATCTGTACCTTCAAATAATTCATCCAGGATATCGGGAACCAATCTGTTTTTCACGTCGATACTAACTCTACGGTTAACATCCACTGTATTGGTTTCATACATGAAGTAAAATTCGGACTGATCTTCGATTTGATTCATTACGTCACGCACTGTGACATCACTTAAATCGAGGCTTAGCCGGGTTCGTTGAGAGTAGGAATCGAGAGCAAATGCCTGGCTTACAAATACCAGAAGTACAATTACTGTAGTTTTCATCATCCTAAATAATTTGGATTTCCATAACGCAAAGCATACGGAAACCACTGGTAAAAGTTTTTTTTTCATAAATTCGCAAAGTTTTTGATTTAATATTCAAATTACTGAAACCTCTTTTGGTGGTACCCTAGAGGTTGAAAAGACAGAGGAGATGTTGACGCATCTCCTTTTCTTTTGGAAATGTTTTAGTTCATAGGCAAGTTTAGTTTTATTTGTTTATCTTATTTTGTTTTACATTATTCTTGTTCATTCCAACCAAACCGTTACTTTCGAAGAAACCTGTGGTTCTCGACTGTATGTAACCTGGTATTTAATATTACAGGTGTATTTCATTAGTTCAAACAAGTCTTCCAGGCTTTCATCTAAAATTGTTGCATTAAACTTTAGATTGTAAATCCGTTTATCCCGGATTTCAATGTCTATATCGTACCAGTTTTCCAGTTTTTTAAAAACTTCGTTTAACGATTCATCTTCGAAAATTAAAACGCCATCTTTCCACGAAGTGTATTTATAGCTGTCCACGTTCCCGATATCGAGTTGATTTGTATTTTCAATAAACAAGGCTCGTTCGCCCGGTTCCAAATGAGTGTTTTGAAATTTTGATTTGCTATGCATAAGTTCTACACTACCGTGGTCCAAAATCACATCAACAAGTCCCTGCTCCCGATCGGTTCGTACATTAAATTCGGTGCCAAGAACTTTAACCAGAACATCATCGCAATTTACCAGGAAAGGATGTTTGGGATCTTTTGCCACTTTGAAATAAGCTTCACCTTTTACTGTTACACTTCGGTTTTCAAGCAGGAAATTATTGGAATATACCAACTCGGTGGAAGTGTTCAGATAAACAACGGTGCTATCGGGCAAAATTACTTTTGAGGTTTGTCCCCGTTCCGTTTTTACCGTGGTATTCATTGCCGAAAGTGTGCCGCGATCATTCTGATTAAAAAGAAACTGAGCTATCGTTCCACCCAGGCCAACCAGTAAAATGATGACGGCTGCCACCTTCCAGCTCCTGATCATCCTTTCTTTTTGCTTTAACAATGCTTCCTGGACCAACATTTTCCATGCAATTTTTGCATCATACTGTTCCAGTTCTTCCAAATGTTCAGCAATGTTTTCTTCTGTTTGCAGTTTGTTAAAAATCAATCGATTCCGGGGATCTTCTTCCAACCAGCTATCTATCTCTTTCCGAATTGATTTCGGGCGACCTTTAGCCAGATATTTTCCAATTAATTTGCCTTTTAGTATTGTATTTCTGATTGTATCGTTCATCTTTAAGATTATTTATTCTTTTTGTTGATAAAACGATCTCGTGAAAGATTGGAACTACAAGCAATTAATTTTTTTTTTTTGATTTTTGCTCAGAAATAGGATGATCAAAGAATTGAACCATATTCGATTGCGGCTGATCTCGGAAAAATCAGAAAAATAAGATTCCCCAAATCGCTGCGTAAAACTTTGTAGGCACGAGACTTGTGGGTTTTTACCGTATTGACTTTGATTCCCAGGGAATCTGCAATCTCAGCATTTGAATGGCCTTTTAGAGCCAGCGCCAACACTTTCTTCTCCATTTCCGGTAATTGGTTTATTTTAGAATATAAAAAGGAATAAACTTCCTGTTTCAGGACTTCATCCAAAAAGAATTCAGTGCTTTCTCCCTTTTCCAGGCTTTCCCCAATAAATTTCTTTTTAACCTTGTAGTGTTTAAGAATATCCAGACAGGAATTTCTGATTGAACGATAGAACCAGGCTTTAACCGCCAAAAGATCCCTGAACTCCAGGTCATGTTCCCAAAACGAAATAAAAACTTCCTGTATCACATCTAAAACTTCTTCTTTTTCAGGAATAAGTTTTGAAGCGAAAGAGCTGAATACTGCGTAATTGGCTAAGTAGAAATCGCGCAAAAGTACATTAGTCCCGTCAGTAAGCCTGATCTTGTAAATTGTTAGCTTTGTTTGCATTCCTTCATTAACAAATGAAGTCAGTTTGAATCTTAATTATTCGTTCAGAAGGCTAAATTTGTGTATTTTCAACGAGATTTCAAATTAACCCATTAAAAAGAAATGAAAGTAGGCATCGTTCGCGAAGGAAAAGTACCACCCGACAAACGCGTTCCCTTAACTCCGGAACAATGTATTGAAGTAATGAATCAGTTTCCAAATGTGAAAGTGGTTGTTCAGCCCAGTCCCATCCGTTGTTTTAAAGATTCGGATTATACCCAAAAGGGCATCGTGCTTCAGGAAAACCTTAGCGACTGCGACGTTTTGCTCGGAGTAAAAGAAGTAAAGATCGACGACCTGGTTCCGGGAAAAACCTACTTCTTCTTTTCGCACACCATAAAAAAACAAGCATATAATCGTAAACTTCTTCAAACCCTGCTCGAAAAGAAAATCCAAATGGTGGATTACGAGGTTCTAACCAATAAAGAAGGATTCCGGGTTATTGGTTTTGGACGGATTGCCGGCCTGGTAGGCGCTTACAGCGGCCTGCGTGCTTTTGGCTTGAAAAATGAATTATTCGAGCTAAAGCCGGCGCATAAATGCCACGATCTGGAAGAAATGCTCAAACACCTGGATGAACTGACCTTGCCTCCAGTTAAAATTGCAGTAACCGGCGATGGACGCGTGGCTGGTGGGGTGCTAGAGATATTAAATCACATGAAGATCATGCGGGTTTCGCCCGGAGGGTTTCTGAATGAAGAAGAGTGTGACACACCAATTTATACACAATTGCTACCCAATAATTATACCCGCCGAAAAGATGGGGAACGTTTTGATTTGATGCATTTCATCAGTCATCCAACCGAATACGAAAATGCTTTTCACCCCTTTACCAAAGCTGCCGACCTTCTGATTGCGGCGGCTTACTGGGATCCCAAAGCCCCGGTGCTTTTTACTGCCGACGAAATGAAGGAACCGGAATTCCAGATTAGCGTGATTTCAGATATCACCTGCGACATAGAAGGGTCGATTCCGTCGACAAAACGGGCGGCAACCATCGACGATCCGTATTACGATTACAATCCGTACACCGGTGAACTGGAAGAGGCTTTTTCGAACCCGAACAACATTAGTGTGCAGGCTGTGGATAATTTACCCAACGAGTTACCCAAAGATGCTTCAGTTGATTTTGGCCGCAACCTGATCGACAAAGTATTTCCGGGTTTGTTTGGAGAGGATGTGGATGGAATTATCCAACGGGCTTCAATTACGAAAAATGGAAAGCTGACTGAGAAATTTGCTTATCTGCAGGATTTTGCCGACGGGAAATAATTAAAATAACAAGGTTATCTCAAAAAGCCCCTTGTTTTGTCATTCTGAGCGAAGTCGAAGAATCTGTGGCATTGAAAAACAGATGTTTCGACTACGCTCAACATGACAGAGTTATTTGAAGATTCAATAGTTAGCCTATAATTGTTCTTCGGCCTTTTATTTAATCAGTTCAACGCTGCGCTTAACAAACTTATCCAGGTCAGCCCCTTTCAGCATTCCGTTGGCTAACAGTGCCAGGTCGACCATTTGTTTTGCGAGTTTGTTACTTTTACCAAATTCGTTGAGTTTTTCGCGTTTTTCTTCTTCCAGTTTTACCAGTTCCGAATTCAGTGTATCCAGTTTTTCCTTGTCGGCCTGAGGAATTTCCTCATCTTTTTTGCCTTCTTTGGCTTTCTCAAGTACATCAATTTCCGTTTTTACAGCAGTTAGTTTTGCAGCAAATTCTTCGAGTTTTTTACCCAACTTCTTGTCTTTGGCTTCGAGTACTTTTTTCACCAGCGGATGAGTTGTGTTTACCACCAAATTCAGGGTATCAGGGAAATCGCCATACATGCTCATTCCTCCCTGTGCTGCGCTCATGTCTTTCATGCGACGCATAAATTCGTTGCGCGTAATTACCATTGGCGAGGCGTTTTCTCCCAGGTCCCGGAAATCAACAATGAACGAATAATCTTTACTTTCAGGGCAAACCGACTGGAATACCGGCGAAAGATCCTGTTTCTGTTCCCAGCTCAGTTCTTCTTTTGCGCTGTCGTCTTTTTGAATAAGATTGTCAACCACATCCGAATCAACACGAACAAATCGTTTGTCGGTATATTTCTGTTCAAATTTATTTACAAGGTGTGGCGCCAGTACATCGTCGAGCACCAGCACATCGTAACCTTTGTTGCGCGCTGCTTCCACAAACGTAAATTGCTCTTCCACGTTCGACGAATATAAATAGACCGTGTTCTTTTCCTTGTCGGTCTGGTTGTCTTTCACCAGTTTTTCATATTCTTCCCAGGTAAAGTATTTGCCTTCGGTATTTTTTAGCAGGAAGAAATTCATTGCACGGTCGTAAAATTTATCTTCTGTGAGCATTCCATACTCGATAAAAATTTTAAGGTCGTCCCACTTTTTTTCAAAATCTTCGCGATTGTCTTTGAAAATCTGGCTCAAACGGTCGGCTACTTTTTTATTAATATGGCTGCTGATTTTTTTCACGTTCGAATCGCTTTGCAGATACGAGCGCGAAACGTTCAGCGGAATATCGGGTGAATCGATCACCCCGTGCAGCAAGGTTAAGAATTCAGGAACGATTCCTTCTACCGAATCGGTGACAAAAACCTGGTTGCTGTAAAGCTGTATTTTATTTTTCTGAACTTCGAAATTGTTCTTGATTTTCGGGAAATACAGTATTCCTGTCAGGTGAAACGGATAATCCACGTTCAGGTGAATGTTAAACAGTGGCTCATCGCCAAAAGGATATAACTGGCGGTAAAAACTTTTGTAATCTTCGTCTTTCAGATCGGCAGGCGCCTTTGTCCAGGCTGGCGCCACATCGTTAATTTGGTTATCCACATTTGTTTCAACCTCTTTCCCGTCTTTCCACTCTTTTTTCTTTCCGAAAACCACTGGAACCGGCAGAAACTTACAGTACTTATTAAGGATTTCAGTGATCCGTGCTTCTTCCAGGAAACCTTTTTCTTCCCCCAGAATGTGCATAACGACGTCTGTTCCAACGGTTTCTTTTTCAACTTCATCGAGTGTGAATTCCGGGCTTCCGTCGCAAACCCATTTTACGGCCTGTGCCTCTTCTTTATACGATTTTGTGATGACTTCAACTTGGCCCGAAACCATAAAAGAACTATAAAACCCGAGTCCAAAATGCCCGATGATAGCATTTGCATCGTCTTTGTATTTGTCCAAAAACTCGTTTGCTCCCGAAAACGCAATCTGGTTGATGTATTTTTCCACCTCATCGGCAGTCATCCCGATTCCACTATCGGAAACCGTAATTGTACCCGCGTCTTTGTCAAGGGTTACCACTACTTTTGCGTTGCTGAGTTCGCCTTTGTACTCGCCTTTCGAAGCGAGTGTTTTTAGCTTTTGTGTTGCATCTACGGCATTCGAAACAATCTCTCTTAAAAAAATGTCGTGATCAGAATAGAGAAACTTTTTGATGATCGGAAACAGATTCTCGCTGGTTACCCCAATTTTTCCTGTCTGCATGTTTTTATGATTTTTAAATAATTATAATTCAATATTTCGACGGTCAAAAATCAAAGGTCGTGCCATTGGCTTTTTCTGACGATTTGTCACCGACTGTTTGCATGAACTTGTAAATTCTGTCGGAAAAATGATTTTTTCCATAGTTTTGCATCACGCAAAGTTAGTTTCTTTGTGGCGTGTAAGAAAAGTGGTTATGAGTCAACTTGAAAAGTATTTCGAAAAATTCAGAAAAAACATCGTGGGTATCGACCAGGAATTTGAATCGCCCTATGGAACAAAACGCATTGTTTATGGCGATTGGATTGCCAGCGGGCGTTTATACCAGCCCATCGAAGACCGGATCACAAACGACCTCGGCCCTTTTGTTGGAAATACACACAGCGAAACCAGCGAAACCGGCATCCGAATGACTCATGCTTACCATCGCTCACACAAGCGGATTAAACAGCACCTTAACGCCGGTCCGAATGATGTGATTATCACTGCCGGATTTGGAATGACTGCCGTAATCAATAAATTTCAGCGTATACTTGGATTGAAATATTGTGGTAAAGTCTCGGGGAAAAGTTGCCTGATCGAACGCGAACGTCCGGTGGTTTTTATTACCCATATGGAACACCACTCAAACCAGACCTCGTGGTACGAAACCAGCGCCGATGTAGTGGTGGTGGAACCGGGAGAAGGACTACTTGTCGACACAAATAATCTTCGCAAAGCCCTGGAAGAATACAAAGACCGTCAGTTTAAAATTGGGGCATTTACAGCCTGTTCAAATGTTACAGGCGTACGCACGCCTTACCACGAAATGGCGCGTGTGATGCACGAGCACGGTGGAGTTTGTTTTATCGATTTTGCTGCTTCGGCGCCCTACGACGAAATAAATATGCACCCCGACGACCCAATGGAGAAACTGGATGCGGTAATGTTTTCGCCTCATAAATTCCTGGGGGGCCCGGGTTCGTCAGGAGTAATTGTGTTTGATGCCTCAATGTATAACATCGATGTACCCGACCAGCCCGGTGGTGGAACCGTTGACTGGACCAACCCCTGGGGAAGATACAAGTACGTTGATGATATTGAAGCCCGTGAAGATGGCGGAACACCTGGTTTTCTGCAATCGGTTCGTGCTGCACTTTGCTTCGAACTGAAAGACCAAATGGGCCTAGAAAACATCAGAAAACGGGAAGAAGAACTGCTCGAAAAAGCCTTTACCGGACTGGATAAAATCAATGGCCTGAATATTTTGGCTAACAATGTACGTGATCGCCTGGGCGTAATTTCCTTTTATGTTGAACGAATACACTACAACCTGCTGGTGAGGTTGTTGAATGATAAATATGGTATTCAAACCCGTGGCGGCTGTGCCTGTGCCGGAACTTACGGACATTTTCTTTTGGAAGTTTCATACGAGAAATCAGAAGAAATAACAGATAAAATCAATCACGGCGACCTTTCAGAAAAACCTGGCTGGGTCCGCTGGTCGCTACATCCGACAATGACTGATGCCGAGGTTGATCTGATGATTGTGGCGCTTGACGACATTGTAACCAACATTGAAGAGTACCAAAAAGAGTATATCTACATTAACCGAAAAAACGAGTTCGTTCATAAAAATAATCCTTCCGATGATGAACTGATGGATAAGTGGTTCAGGCTCGACTAAGATTCGTACAAAAAACATCAACTTTCTCCCCGAAGGTTTACCTTTGTAAACATGGCAAAAAAATACAAAACCGGATTAGTATTGAGCGGTGGCGGCACGCGTGGTTTTTCGCACCTGGGGACCATCGCCGCGCTAAACCAATTGGGTATCCGTCCCGACGTGATTTCGGGTGTTAGCGCCGGCGCCATCGTTGGAGCTTTTATTGCTGCCGGTAAAAAACCGGAAGAAGTACTCGATATTTTTAAAAGAGGCTGGTTTTTTCAATACACACAAATCCATCTTCCGGTCGATGGATTATTAAAACTGCATGGACTGAAAGAAATTGTTGACAAAGAAATTGAAGTTAAAAAGATTGAAGACCTGGATCTGCCTCTTCATATTTGTGTTTCGAACCTGAACAAAGGCCGCGCCGAATACAAAAACAGCGGCCCGCTGGGAACAACGGTTCTGGCCTCATCTTCAATTCCGGTTTTGTTCGCCCCTGTTAAACTCGGCGTATACCAGTATGTCGACGGAGGATTGATGGATAATATTCCGGTAGACCCGATAAAAGAAGAATGCGAAAAACTGATCGTATCAAATATCAGCCCGATCAATCCCACGGTCAAAATGAAAAACCTGGTACAAATTGCTACCCGCACGGTGTACATGAGTGTAAATGTAAAAACCGAGGAGGTCAAAAAACTGGCGAACTATTATATCGAACCCAAAGGAATAGATAAATACGACATTTTCCTCCGAAAATATGCCGACGAATTATACGAACTTGGATACCAAACTACCATGGATGTTTTTAAAAAGAAAGCCCTCCTGAAATAATCAGAACGGCCCCGGCAATTTCTTCATAATTTTTAACCAAATAAATTTTCATCCCGAATAATCATCAGGATAGCTGAATGCGGAAGAATAATATATTTCTCGTTATTGAATTCAATTTCGTGTCCGCTTTTGTTCAGGTAAATTGCCAGGTCGCCAATGTGGGTTTGTAAAGGCACATACTTCACTTCGTTGTTTTTGTCTTTCCAAACTTCATCTTCGTCGCTTACTGCCGGAATCGGATAACCCGGTCCAACTTTTACAATGTATCCGCTTAGTATCTGTTCATTTTCCTGAACTGTGGGCGGCAGGTACAATCCCGATTTTGTTTTTTGGCTCGGATTTTTTGGTTTCACCAACACACGGTCGCCCACCATAATAAACTTCTCCAGATCCTTCTCTTCAATTATTAAAGACATTTTTCGCAGTATTTTTTAACCGGAACAAAGATAATCGAATATTATCTTGAAAAAAATCGCACAGATTTTCCTTACAAACCGGCCATTATCTATTACTCCAAAATTTAAATCAAAATATTTAAGAAATTATTTTATCGTCTATATATCTTATATAC
>WOYV01000120.1 GCA_011620585.1 Draconibacterium sp. | reverse complement strand
AGAGCACGACCTTGCCAAGGTCGGGGTCGCGAGTTCGAGTCTCGTTTCCCGCTCATAACGAAAGGGAGGAATTGTCTATCCCTAATCCGGACAAAGGATTGGGAAATTTCCAGCCCCGTTCATTGAAAATACAAGGATGCCCGGGTGGTGGAATGGTAGACACGTTGGACTTAAAATCCAATGAACATTATGTTCGTGGGGGTTCAAGTCCCCCTCCGGGTACCACAGGCGGGAATAGCTCAGTTGGTAGAGCACGACCTTGCCAAGGTCGGGGTCGCGAGTTCGAGTCTCGTTTCCCGCTCAATAACAGAAAGGAAGCAAGGGCTTCCTTTTTTATATGGGCTATTCCGTATACTTATTATACTCGCCAATTACTGGCTCCTACTATAAAGGGCAAACTTCCGATTCGCGGGTGGCATTAAAATCGCCTGCAATAATCGCCGGTTGAGTCAAGCTTTCTTCTTTAAATCGTTGATAAAGAGACGTGATTTGATCGTTTCGGGTCAAAGTGTCAAAAGCTTCAGTATGGATATTCATCAGCAAAAAGTCGTGCACCGGATGTTTTACGGTGGTACTCACCAGCAAACGGTCGAGGTAGTAAGCATTGTAATAAAACGGGTTGGATGCTACTTTTCACGCGCCTCTCTTTTAGGAAATTCCAGTTCGCATTCGCTCATAATCGATTTTCCGGAAACAAATGATCCCAGGCAAATCGCTTTTCAGGTGATTTTCGAGTTTGGCAAGATTGGCAGTAATTCAAAAGTACTAACAAATTGAATGACTTAACAATACTGAGACACTTTATTTCTGGACGTAGTCGCAATCAGGGTGAGTTATGATTTTAAAAGTATGCCAATCACAGGAAATATTTGATATTGTGTTAATTAGAGATTTTTGTGGCAATTAACCGGATATACAATTTAGAAATTCTGATTTTGTATTTTCAATAAATGTAAGCTAAAGCGATTACACAACTTTTCGCTAACTTTACGCAGATTAAAAATTCAATTTAAAATGAAAACGCAACTAAACCATTTATCATTCCTGGCAATCATTCTTGCCTTTTTTTATGCCTGTCAACCGGCGGTTACAGAAACAGAACAAACGCCAAACTTTATCACCATCAATGGTCACGATCTTGTGGCTCCCGATGGCAGTAAATTTTTTATCCAGGGAACCAACCTGGGTAACTGGCTCAATCCTGAAGGATACATGTTTCAGTTTAGTAAAACCAGTTCAGCGCGTTTGATTGATCAGGCTTTTCGCGAGATGGTGGGGCCCGATTTCACCAATTCTTTTTGGAAAACTTTCAAAGATAATTATGTCACCCGCGACGATATTCGCTACATAAAAAGTACGGGAGTGAATACCATCCGCATTCCCTTTCATTATAAACTTTTCACCAGTGAAGACTACATGGGGTTGAGCCATGATCAGGACGGGTTTCAGCGTATCGACAGCCTGGTGGAATGGTGCCGTGAATCGGAGATTTACCTGATTTTAGACATGCACGATGCTCCCGGAGGGCAAACTGGCGACAACATCGACGACAGCTACGGTTATCCCTGGTTGATGGTGAGCGAAGAAAGCCAGCAGCTTTTTGTTGATATCTGGAAAAACATTGCTGATCATTATAAAAACGAACCTGTAATTTTGGGTTACGACTTATTAAACGAGCCAATCGCCACCTATTTTAAAGAGGAAGAAGAGATGCTGAACGCACAACTCGAACCTCTTTATATGAAAGCCACAAAAGCGATTCGCGAAGTGGATACCAAGCATATTGTTTTGCTGGGTGGAGCGCAATGGAACAGCAATTTTACCGTGTTTACCGATTCAAAATTCGACGATAATATCATGTACACCTGCCACCGGTACTGGTGCGATACCATGCAGGCCAATATCCAGGATTTTGTTGATTTCCGCGATTCGGTGAACTTACCTATTTACATGGGAGAAACCGGTGAGAACACCAACGAATGGATTGCCGCCTGGACACGGTTGATGATCAAAAACAACATTGGTTACACTTACTGGCCCTACAAAAAAATGGGTAGCACCCGTGGAATGGTCACGATTCCAACACCAGAGAACTGGCAACTGGTCGTTGATTTCACGCAAAGTCCCCGTAACGGATTCGACGAAATTCGAAAAGCCCGGCCTGAGCAGGAAGTGGTAAAAATGGCAATGCTCGAATTTCTGGAGAACTGTAAATTCAGCAATTGTGCGAAAAACGACGAATACGTTCGTGCGATGGGGATGCGGCCCTGACAAATAATAGTAAATACTTGTGTAAATAAACCTTCGGTATTATTATCGTTTTAGTCTGGCAACTGATCGATAAATGCTATTTTTATAAGTGTAAAAACACGATCCGTTAAAATGAGAAGTATGATCTTCCGTAAAATCATGACTAGCATTTTTGTAATGTTCATGTGCTTTGGTTCTGCCTTTTCGCAGGAAAGTGGTCTGGTTGCCATCGATATTGCCGACATGAAAAAAAACCTAAGGTTTCTGGCATCCGACGAATTACAGGGGCGCAGCCTTGGAACGGAAGTGGACGGGCTAAATATTGCAGCGGATTATCTTGCCAAAAACGCATCTTTGATTGGATTGAAACCGGGCGCTCCCGGATATTTTCAACAAGTGGAGTTGGTGGCAGTAAAACCCGACAGCCAGGATTTTGTGGAACTAAAGGAGGCTAGCGGGAAATCGCTCTTTCATTCGGTATCAGTTATTGACTTGAGTGGGATGGTTGAAACACATCAGCAAACCGACGTCCCGGTGTTGATGGCCGGATTTGGCGAAAACTTATCAGACCTCGATTTGAAAGAGAAAGTGATTGTGGTGGCGCAGGGGAATGCTGAAGATTTTGTAAAAAGTTCGTTTCGATGGAACAATCGGCTGGAGCGTGCTAAAATTGACTCTTTATCAGCAAAAAATCCAAAAGCCATTCTGATTGTCATGAATCCGAATGATAAGGACGAAAAAGTATTTAAGCAAATTAGCGCCTGGTTTAATCGCGAAAGATATTCCCTGGTTCATACCGGAAAAGAGGAAATTCCGGTATTGATTGTATTGCCCGAAATGGCTGATGAATTGCTGGGTGGAAAGGGCAAATACAAAAACTACCTTGCAAAAGTTGCCCGAAATTCTGCTTCGGTTATAGAGCCTGAAAATAGAACCTTGACCTTAAGGACCGGTAAGGTCAGTCGACTACTCGAAACAAAAAATATAATTGGAGTAGTCGAGGGATCTGATCCCGTTTTGAAAGATGAATGTGTGGTTTTTATGGCGCATTACGATCATTTGGGAGTGAACGACGAAGGCGAAGTTTATAATGGCGCCGACGACAACGGATCGGGTACTGTGGCGATTATGGAAGTAGCCGAAGCTTTCGCAAGCCTGAAAGAAAAACCAAAACGCAGCATCGTGTTTTTGTGGGTTACCGGCGAAGAACTTGGCATGCTGGGATCCGGATTTTACTCCGAACATCCGATTTTCCCGATGGAAAAAACCGTAGTGTGTTTTAACCTCGATATGGTGGGCCGTGTGTACGAAGAACGCGACACGGTTTGGAACCGTTCATTAAAAAAAGTAAAAGATTTCGATGGCCTGTTTACGCTTTCAAACGACGCGTGGCCAGGTCTGGAAGAGATTAACCGGCAAATTTGCAAAGAACTGAATTTGGTCCCGGATACCACTTTGCCACCTGCTTTTTTACGATCAAGCGATCATTACAACTTTCTTAAAAACGGTGTGCCAGTCATGAATTATGCCACCGGATATCATGCCGATTACCACAAAGTAGGCGACGAGGTAGAGAAAATTAATTTCGAAAAAATGAAACGAGTGGCCGAACTTTGTTTTCGGATGGGAATTGAAATTGCCAACCTCGGTAAAATGGAAAGAAAACCAGTAGACCAGTAATTCTAAACCGAAACCGAGACATATTCATAAAAATATAAAAACCATGCGTACCAAATTTAGCTTCCTCTTTATTTTTCTTTTTGTTTCCACCGTTTTGTTCGGACAGCAGAAAGCTATTAAAACCATCACCGAAAATGATCTGAAAGCACACCTCGAATTCATTGCCAGCGACCTGATGCAGGGACGTGAATTTACCACCGAAGTGCCCGGATTGGATTTGACAGCCGATTACCTGAGGACGCAATGCATGAAAATGGGACTGAACCCTGGAAGCGACAACTTTATTCAGCATGTTGGGATGGAAATGATAAAACCTGATCTTGATAATACTTCTTTTAAAATCGTAAACAGTACAGGGGAAACAACTTTTGCCAGCAAGGATTTCTTTGCTTTATTTGGCCCTGCAAAAAGCGACACAATTGAAACTGGTGTTGTATTTGCCGGTTATGGTTGGTACAACGACCAAACAAAATATAATGATACCGAGGGGTTGGATATAAAAGGGAAAGTGGTTTTGGCAATGACCCGAAACATAGAGCAGTCTACTGCTTCAGGGGATAATGGAATCGAATTAAGTATGGAAATGCGAAAGCTCAGCAAAGCTTTGATGGGAGGCGCAAAGGCGCTGATTTTGGTTCCTGACCCGCTGGTTTCCGATTCCGAACAATTGACAAGTGTCCGCAAATACGCCGAAGGTGGACAGTTTAGTTTGAAAGGGGCTGTTAGCAGAAAAACAGTGCCAATGCCTCTTATTATTGGCGCCTCAGAACTGGCCGACAAATTACTGAGTGCTTCAGGTAAAACACTGGCTAAACTTCAGAAAGAAATCAACGAAAGCGGGTCTCCCAAATCTTTTGAGATTGAAGGCGAAACAGTACAGATCATGTTACCAAAAATCGTTTCGGATGTGGATGGGAAAAACGTTGTGGCAGTAATCGAAGGCAGCGATCCCGTGCTAAAAAATGAATGTGTGGTTTACACCGCACATTACGATCATTTAGGGATGAATGCCAGCAGTGAAGTTTATAACGGCGCCGACGATAACGGTACAGGAACAGTTTCGTTGCTCGAAATTGCCGAAGCGTTTCAAAGCATGAAAAAGAAACCTCGCCGGAGCATCGTATTTGCCTGGGTAACCGCCGAAGAGAAAGGATTGCTTGGTTCTGATTATTATTCGCAACACCCGGTGTTTCCACTTGATAAAACCTTGGTTGATATAAATATGGATATGGTTGGACGTTCTGCAGAGACAGAAGTTGATCCAGATAATGATTCGGAGGATCAGTTGGCTGGCCCCAATGGCTTATTTGTGGTTACCGGGAAACAAAGTTCAGAACTAATAGATTTGAGTCAGAAATTGAGCAAAGAACAAGGACTGGTACTGAATGATAAATTATCAGCAAAGCTATTAAACCGGAGTGACTACTACCATTTTTACAAACACGGTATTCCTGTATTTGGCTTATCTACCGGAATACACGAAGATTACCACAAAGTTACCGATGAACTCGACAAAATTGATTACCACAAAATGAAACGCGTTACCGGTTATGCTTTTTTAGTTGGAGAAAAAGTAGCCAATCAGAAAAAACGGATCGTGGTGGATAAACCGACTAGCAAATGATGTCAGAATGTCGATTAACGAATGACGATTGAAGATTTCCTTTGAAAGAAGATACATCTAAAATCGTTAATCATCATTTATCATTCTTTAGCGCAGCTTTCAATCCTTCAGTAGTCGTATAATATTTCGTAATCATATTCGGGACTTCCCAGTCAGGGAGCTTGCCATCGACGAGGTATTGCAGGTATTTTTCGGTAACCTGTCCAAAATGTGCTTCGTGGCCTACTTTGTAAGAGTCGGGAATATTTAGTGTCCACATGGAATCTGAGAGTTTTTCGAGAGCAATGCCCGGATATTTTTCACTTAAGCCTTGAATAGCATTGTATAAATTTCCGGAAAGTGCTTTTACATCATCTCCGGTCGATTCGATATACAAACGAGGCTGATAGTTTTCCTTTTCTCCCTGCTGGATCACCAGGTTGCACTGGGTTCCGCGCATAATCGAATAATGCGTGTCGCCGGTACCTTCGGGCGCCTCAAAATTCCAGGTCACCGAAACTTTGGCATGAATGCCTTTTAGCGTGTAATTGATTTCTCCGTTGCTAAAAACTTTCAACTCATCATTCTCTATATCTTTTTGTAAAAAATCGGGAAACGATCCGAGTCCGGTCGATTTTTCAAACATTTCGGGAGTAAGATTGGTAGTCCAGCGTTTAGCTGATAAAACCTGAACATCTTCCTTTTTAAGAATTATCTCCGGAAAAGCTTCCCACTGAATCAGATCGACCAGGTGCGTGGTTACGTCCACAATTCCCTCGCCTTGCTGACGGGTGTCGAAAAACCAGGCTGGACGTGTGAGCGGTTTCCCCGAAACATATTTAAAAAAGTGGTGAACACTTTCTTTGGTAATGGCAGGATTATCAGGCGTGCCGGTTTCAAGTTTCCCAAAAACTTCGGGAAGCATCGAGAGTTCACGTTGCAAAACCGTTGTAATTTCGTAACGTTCGGTCATGATGTCGTACAAAAGTAGGCCCTTTTCGTCGGCTACCCCGAAAGCTTTTTCAAGCTTTGGAAATTCGGCCGGATCGATTACCATTGGTTTGTCGGCCAGAACGTTAATTCCGGCTTCCACACTTTTTAGGATATAATCGGTTTTTTTCGCGTTGTTCCCGGCGGTATTCATCACATTTCCGGGTTTTTCGGCAAGCATTTTTTCCAGATAATCGTCACCTTTATACACAACCAGTTCCCATGATGTTGGATCTTCGCCGCGATGATTATAGGCCTCCACCCGGGCGAGATGTTCTTCGATATCCGGACCGTCGGGGGCATAAACATAAACTGTCGGATTAACCTGGTCGTACATTTTTTTCAACACAAGCGCTGCATGAAAATGCCCCGGATCGAGCGTCATTATTTTAACTTCATTTTTAGCTCCGGTAAATTTTGCAGAACTTGTGTCGTTTGTTTTTGGATTATTTCCGCCTGAGCAGGCGGCCAGGCTAAAAGAAAGGAACAACATGATTTTCGAAGATACCTTCATTTTTGTTGATTTAGATTTTGCATTGTTATTCGAACAAAAATACATTTTATTCCTGAGACATTCGTTGGATACACAAACCGGTTTTTTGCCAGTTTATTCGAAATTGATTAGTAGTACTTTTTACGGCAATTGTGAAAGTGGCTATTCTGACGGAAAGATTAATTTTGCAGCTAACGAATTTCATCCACAATAAAATGCAACGAACTAAACCATCTCTTTTCGCTGTTTTGTTCCTTTTAATCTGCGGTTGTCAAAGCTCAGGCGAGAAAAAAGATCATTTAAAAATTTGGTACGAATCTCCCGCTTCTGCCACTATTGCTGATAATTCGTTCGACACCAACGATAATCCGGAAGCCAAAAAGTATCTGGCTCAGATACGGCAGCTTTTGTTTGCAGTATATCCGGGCGATCAGATCAATTTGTATGAAACTCCCGAATTGGCAGCAGCAGCTAAAAAATCGCTCGATTATCGCATCGCCCATGGTGGCGGACATACCGGTTGGAGCGCTGCCTGGCTGATCAGTCAGTATGCACGATTGGGAGAAGCTGAAAAGGCGGAAGAAAGTTTAAACACAGTTCTGAAAAAAAGCATATCCTGTAACTTGTTTGGCCAGCATCCGCCATTCCAGGTGGATGCCAACTTTGGAACTACCGCCGGAATTGCGGAGATGCTGTTGCAAAGTCACGCCGGAATTGTGCATTTGTTACCCGCCTTGCCTACCGGCTGGCCCGATGGAAAAGTCAGTGGGTTACGTGCGCGCGGCGGTTATACCATCGACATGACCTGGAAAGACGGGAAATTGCTGGAGGCTAAAATTCGACCGGATAAAGCTGGAGAAGTAAAAGTTCAGTACCGGAACACCGTAAAAATTTTTCAACTGAAGGCAGGTGAAGACCTTGAATTTGAACCGTAACCTGAAAACAGGGACCTTTTGTTTTCGGCAGCGGTACACAGTGTTTCCCATATTTTGGTGTAAATGTTCTTCTATTTGATAAATTTGTAGAAACCTCATTAAAAGAACCGAGCGTTATGAAATATTTACTTTCTCTCCTAATATTATTTTTATTTGTTCATTGTATTGCCCAGGAAGTGGAGTTTTTACCCGATGACTGGCAAAATCCGGCTGTATTTGAAAAGGGACAAAATTTACCACATGCTTTCCATATCCCGTATAGTTCGCGCGAACGGGCAGTTCAGAATTTGCCAAGGAAATGCGAGAATTACCAGTTGCTGAATGGAATGTGGAAATTCAAGTGGGTAGAGACTCCCTCCCAGGTTCCCCAGGATTTCTGGCAACCCGATTTTGATGTTACGGAGTGGGACGAAATCACGGTTCCTTCGAACTGGCAAATGGAAGGCTACGGACATCCAAAGTTCAGAAATGTTGCTTTATCATTCGAAAGCGGTCCGCCCAAAATACCTGCTTATTATAATCCGGCAGGATGTTACAAACGCACATTTAACTTGCCCGATAATTGGAAAGATAAAGAAGTAATGCTCCGTTTCGAGGGGGTGAAATCGGCATCGTACGTTTGGGTGAACGGGAAACGTGTGGGGTACAACCAGGGTGGTTTCGAGCCTGCCGAATATAATATTACACCCTTTCTGAAAAAAGGAGAAAACGATTTAAGTGTGGAAGTGTTGCGCTTTTCCGATGGATCGTACCTCGAAAACCAGGATATGTGGCGGCTTTCCGGAATTTTTCGCGATGTGAAATTGTATGCCCAACCTAAAACATATATCTTGGATCATTACATCGTTACCGACCTTGATGAGAAATACAAAGATGCAAAGCTCATTCTTCATCTCGATCTGGTCAACACACTCCCCGATTCGGTGAAAGTTCACTTCGAAATGGATGTGCTGGATGATAAGGAACAATCAATTTTGGCCGATGGAATCCAGCGCATTTCGGTGGTTATTGATTCGTTGGGAATGCAAAAGGTCAAACTTTCAACTCTTGTAGTTGATCCGCCTCTTTGGTCGGCTGAATTTCCAAACCTGTTCAGTTTGCTTGTGGTTTTAAAGGATGAAGAAGGAAATACACTGGAAGCTTTCAACCAGAAAATCGGGTTCCGCGAAGTGGAATATAAAAACAACATCCTAACGGTAAATGGTGTCCCTGTAAAACTTAACGGGGTAAACAGCCACATGCACGATCCCAAACACGGGCAGGCAGTGCCATTTGAAACGTTAAAAGCAGATTTGTTTTTAATGAAACAAAATAACATCAACTGCGTGCGAACCTGTCATTACCCGCCAACACCCGAATATATTGAGATGGCTGATGAACTTGGTATTTATATTTTTGATGAAGTGGGCGATGAAGCACACGGCAACATTCAACTTTCTGCAGATCCGGCATGGACGGAGATGTATCGCGACCGCTCACGAAAACTGGTGTACCGCGACCGCAACCATCCATCGGTAATTGTGTGGAGTGCCGGAAATGAATCGGGGAGCGGAGAAAACATTCATGAAGTGATTAAAACCGGAAAAGCCATCGACCCGGGCCGCCCGGCCTGGATGTACGGCGGGAATACGTTTTACATTCCGTTCGAAGATATTGTCGGGCCGCGTTACTGGGAGCCGATCGATTACAAAAACCTGGCAGAAGGAAAAGTACTGTCAGCAAACGACCAGCATGCTTCATTTATGGATGAATATCTTGCTGCTACCGGAAACGGGATGGGTGGCATGGATGAATACTGGGAATACATTTGGAAATATCCTCGACTGACAGGCGGCGCAATCTGGGACTGGATGAGCCCCGGAATTGAAACGCCGCGATGGATTTTACCCGATCTTTCGGATGCCGGTAATGATGGACAAATTATGGGGCGACCAACATTTCAGGAAGGAATTGATGGCTGGGGATTGGAGTTTTCGGGTCACGACGACTGGGTGGAATTTTACCGCGATCCGGGCCTCGATATCACCGGGAACCAACTCACGATTTCGTTCTGGGTAAAACCGTTTGAAATTCCGCAAGCCAATGTTTTTCTGAGTAAGGGAAAATACCAGTATGGAATACAAATGGAAGATCCTCAAACGCTGGAATTTTATATTCACAGTGGAAAACGTATCTCGGCCAAAACAAAAGTCGGCGACGATTTTTACGGGCAGTGGCATCATGTTGCAGGAATTTATAACGGTAATTCGATGCGCCTGTTTATTGATCAGAAACAGGTGGCAAGCGCTCCTTTTAACGGGAATATTAGTTCCACTCCTTTTCCGCTTTGTATTGGGCGCGAAGCTGAAACGCAGGACCAGGGGGAACATTCAGGCAGGCTATCCAAAATGATAATCGACGAGGTGAAGATTTTTCCTAAAGCTATTCCGGTAAATCAGCTGAATGAAACCAAAAATGGAGCTGTACTGCGACTGAATTTTGAAGAAGACAAAAGAGAAGGTTGGTTTTATGCGGTTGGTTTGGGTGGCCGCACTTACGGCGTGGTTTGGCCCGACAGAACGCCACAACCCGAAGTTTTCCAAATGAAAAAATCGGGGCAACCGGTAAAAATAGAAGCCATCGACATCGAAACCGGAAGAATTCGGATAATTAACCGTCATCAATTCAGAAACCTGAATACTTTGCAAGGGAACTGGGAGTTGCTGGTTGACGGAGTGGTTTCGCAGCGTGGTTTTTTCGATTGCGACGTTCCTTCCGGCGATACCGCCGAAGTAAAAATCGATTACCGCCGTCCGCGCATCGATTCACGGGAAGAGTGCCTGCTCACGGTTTCTTTCCTAACCAGGGAAGATGAGGAATGGGCAGCTGCCGGACACGAAATAGCATGGGAGCAATTTACTGTGCCAACCGACCTGTTTTTTGTGGAGACAATTTCCGGACACGGGAAAATTACCTGGGCCGAAGATCAAAAAAGCGTAACAATTCAGGGTGTTAATTTTCTGTATAAAATGGATAAAACGTCAGGACAGCTTTCATCGCTGCAGTATAACGGAACTGAGTATCTTGAAGGTGGCCCGGTATTCAATGTGTGGCGTGCACCCACCGCCAACGACATCGATCCCTGGGGAAGTTATATGTTTGGCCGCGATAATCAGACTCCCGGTTACGGGCGTAGTATCGACAATCAACTCCGAACGCTTGGAATGCGCGATTTGCTTACAGAAGTGGATGAAGTGAACGTGATTCAATTGAGTGATAAGGAAGTGAAAGTAAAAATGAAAGTATTTAGTAATTCATCGTTGCCGGCAAATCGCAGACTCAATTGGGGAGGTTATTTTTCGGCTTTCGAACGGAATGAAACCTGGACTTTCACAACCGATGGTACGATTGAACTCGAGCAGGAAATCATTCCGCACGGACCAATGCCCGATATGTTGCAGAAAGTGGGGCTGCAGTTCGAACTTCCAAAAGCATTTAGTCTGGTGCGGTATTACGGACGCGGGCCATTCGAAAATTATCCCGACCGGAAAACAGGCGCAAAAGTAGGACAGTATCGTTCCACTGCCGATTCGATGTATGTTCCATACCTCATTCCGCAGGAATATGGTAATCGCTGCGATGTGCGCTGGCTAAAAGTTGAAAATAATGAGGGGAGAGGTTTGTTAATCAAAGGAGATGACTTACTGAATTTCAGTGTACATAAATATACGACTGATAATCTTTCGCGTGCCATGTATACTTACCAGTTGCAGGAAGCGCCAAACACAATCCTGAATGTGGATTACGAAGTGTCGGGAGTAGGCGGGACAGCTATCCGGCAATTGCAGAAATACCGGGTGAAGGCCCACGTTGGAAAATATAAATTAACAATCACTCCGTTTTAACTTTTACCTGAATAATGCCGATGAAGAAACTCAAAAAAGTTATTGATCCGATCTCCCTTGGTGTCTTCGTTTTTGGTATCTTCAGTATGGGCGAGCCAGAATTTTTTGGCAGAAATCGGTGGTTTTTTTAAGTACTTCGTCATCTGTTTGTCGTTGTCGAGCAGCCACTGTAAGTATTTCGGAATGTCAATCGTACGAGGTCATGTGTCCTGTTCCAGTTCGATGTGAACAGTGTCGCCTTCGTTTTTCCCGATTGCATTGCGAATGTTTTTTTTCAAATGTAGCCAATGTCCGCCTTTACCGTTGGGCAGCAGATTCATGGAATAAGTTTTTTCATCAACTGTAACTTTTCACCAAATGTGTTTGTTTGTGCCGAATTCATTTCGGCTGTCAAAAGCAAATTCAGCATAAACTCCATTCATCGGGCCACTGATTAACACCGTTTTATACAAAAATTTCTTAGACATTTCGAATGAATTCCAGGTTACGCAGCAGGCCTTTATATCCGGCTCGTTTAACTGCCGAGTTTCTGAAAAGTTCGTTAAATAAAGTACGATCCATATTTTCCCATTCTTCTTTTTTTAACTGAAGTAGTTTCGGGTGTGGTTCGAATCCCGGCTCGTTGTGCGGTTCCGGGTTCAGGTTCCAGGGGCATACATCCTGGCAAATGTCGCAGCCAAATACCCGATTCTCGAACCGGCCTTTTAATGTTTCTTCCAACTCGCCTTTTACCTCGATGGTTTGGTACGAAATGCATTTTCGTGCATCTACAACGCGATCGGCAATAATTGCTTTGGTAGGGCAGGCGTCGATACATTTAGTGCAACGCCCGCAATGATCGGTAATTGTTTTTGGTGTGTCGTAAGGCAGTTCTATATTCAGAATCAGTTCACCGATAAAAAAGAAACTGCCGTGGTGGAGCGATATCAGGTTGCTGTTTTTCCCGATCCAGCCCAATCCGGCTTTTCTTGCCCAGGCACGTTCGAGTACCGGCGCTGAATCTGCAAAGGCCCGTCCCGAACACGGAGCGATCTCTTTATTGATGAACCTGAGCAACTCTCGTAGTTTGTTTTTCAATATAAAATGGTAGTCGGTGCCGTAAGCATATTTCGAAAGAACCGGAGCGGTTGGATCTTCCTGTGTTTTATCCGGATAATAGTTAAGCAGAACTACAATAATTGTTTTCGCGTCATCGAACAGCAATGCGGGATCGAGTCGCTTATCCACGTTTCGCTCCATGTAAGCCATTTCGCCATGCATCCCTTTTCCAAGCCAATTTTCGAGGTATTCTTTTTCTTCGCTTAACACAGAAACCGGGAGAATGGCACAATCAGCGAGGCCAAGCTCATTTGCTTTTCCTTTTATTAAATCTGATATTTGTGTGGATTTCATTGTTTTTAATCCCTTAGGGTTTCGAAGTTCCCTAAGGGTACGCATAATTAGTTCCTCAAATCGAAAGTACTATTTTTCTGCTATGTCAACAACTCGCACACCTTTTGAATCTGAACACTTTTATCATGTGTAACAATCATGCACGCGGAAATGATGACTTGTTTATTTCAGATCGGGACTACTTAACTTTACTTCACTTATTAAAAAGTATATTCTTCCGGTAACTGAAATTTATGCTTATTGTCTGTTGCCCAATCATTTTCATTTTTTAGTTCGGAATAAAGAAGTCGATATTCCTGAAAACTTCGCAAGAAAAGGTGAACATCATTATTTTTCACATCAATGGGGAAACGTTCAGAATACATACACAAAAAAGAAAAACTTCAGAAATGGAAAACGAGGGGGGCTTTTTTGTCAATCTATTAATCGTAACCTTATTGATTCAGAGGAATACCTTCAAATGTGTTTAGTATATATTCATAATAATCCTGTCAAACACGGCTATACGTCTTCTCCTGAAAGCTGGGATTATTCTTCGTACAAGGCAATAATTTCGAAACAAAAAACAGATGTGGAACGCGAAAAAGTATTGAAATGGTTCGATTCCGCAGAGAATTTTATGGATTACCATCGCTTAAATGTGGATGAGATATTTGCGGAGAAATAAAAACTTCGTTAATTTGGCTTATTCGAAACTCAAAACCCTAAGGGACCCTTGTACCCTTAGGGTTTTAAATCCGAATTACATGCGAATTGCTGTTATCGACCTGGGAACCAATACTTGTAATCTTTTAGTTGCAGAAATAATAAATGGCAATTACAACATTTTGCATCAAAGCAAACAAATGGTAAAGCTGGGCGACGACAAAATTCGTGATAACGAAATAAGTCCTGCCGCCACCGAACGAACTACTCAATCTTTTCTGGCCCACAAACAGATTATCGATAAAATGAAGGTGGACCGTGTAATTGCGTTGGCTACCTCGGCAGTAAGAACGGCAGAAAACAGGAGTGAGTTTCTTGAGGAACTTGGAGAAAAGAGTGGCTGGCTGGTAAAAGTGATTCAGGGGGAAAAAGAAGCCGGCCTCATTTTTAAGGGAGTTTTGCTCGCTTTTCAAAATTTTGATAATCCTTCTCTGATTCTTGATATTGGGGGAGGCAGCAACGAATTGATCCTGGCACAAAATCGCGACATAATCTGGAAAGAAAGTCAGCCAACTGGTATGGCCAGGGTGATTAACCGCTTTAAATTATCCGATCCCATTAGGGCAGAGGAAATTAAAGATTTGCAGGAATACTTTGCAGGCCACCATTCTCAGGCGATTAAGAATTGCCGTGAATATGAAGTCGTGTCGTTGATTGGTTGTTCAGGAGCTTTTGATACCATTGCCGATATAATCGATGGGGCAGATCCCGGGGTTAAACAACGAACGACGCAGGAAATCAGACTTGAGGATTTTAACCTGGTTTACAAAAAACTGGTTGGTTCCACCCGCGAAGAACGTCTGCACATGAAAGGGATGGATTTTGTGCGGGTGGATTTGATTGTTCCGGCAGTAATCCTGATCGAAAAACTGGTAAGGGAAATTGGCATTAAAAAAATCATTCAAACCGATTTTGCCCTTCGCGAAGGAGTATTGTTTGAATTGATGGAGAAAAATCGCGGCTAAGTTTGCCTTTTTACTTTCTTCAGTTGTTGCAGTTCTATTTTCATTTCGTTTACGCTTTTCATAAGTTGCTGCAGGTCGGTTTCCGGCTCCGGTATTTCGGTATTCAGGAAACATACAAATTTCCAGATTTCTTTTATTTCGGTCACCGGCAGATCGTAAGGCTCGAATTGCGAATTCAGCGAAACCAACTGAAACGATTGTTTTTCTTCAATTTCGTTTTCAACCAGTTTAAAAACAATGCCCTCGTCGCGGGTAACTACAATGCATGCCTGTCCCGATTTTACGTCTAAGAAATTCTGTACAAATTCGCCAATCACCACCGAACCGCCAGGAATCGGCAGCATCGAATCGCCGGAAATGGTAAAGGCGCGGTACTTTTTTTCTTTTGATAAAAACGGCAATTGAAAAACCGGGAGTGTGCCAATGTATTCGGGATCGGCGAAACTGGTAACATAACCAGCCTGTGCCTTTTGGTTCACAAATTCAATATTGTCGTTGTTCTCCGAATCGACGGTGGTGGCAATTACACGCAGGTTAGTGCCCCTGACAAATACATCGAAGCCATTTTGCAGGTCGGTAAACTGATTTTCCGACAAGCGGTTCAGATCTACATTGATGAGTGTGTCGATAGCGATCCCGTAATATTTCGAATACGCCTGTAATTGCGGAACGGTTGGCTGGCTAATCGAATTTTCCAAACCATTAACAGTGGTTCGTTTTAGGTTGAGCGCGGCCGCTACATCGTTTTGGGTACGTTTTTTACGGTTGCGCAAAAGCTTAATGTTACTGCTGAAGTGGTTCATATTCAGTTTCATTTAAGGATCAAAGTCTTGTAAATTAATAGTCCAATTCTCCACGACTAAGTCGTGGAGAAAACATATTCAAATTGATGCGGGCTTTAGCCCTTAATTTTTTTCTTTCCCAATAGAATTCAAAACTATAAAAATTTCTTGCAGGATCGAAAGAAATGATTAAATTATTATCTTCATAATTGATAAAAATATTATCAAAAACACTATGAAAACAATTTTATGGATTACACGGGCCAAGGCCCGCATATTGAGGTTCCAAATCCCCGGTGTTGACCGGGGATTTTTAGACAGGCCCCCTTTAATTTCCACGAGGGGGAAGACTGGAAACACTTCTAATTGAAAATTAACAGCCATGAATCAAACAATCAACGATAAACTTGCCATCTTATCTGATGCAGCCAAATACGATGTTTCGTGTGCCTCAAGCGGAAGCAGCCGGCCCAATTCGTCGAAAGGGATTGGAAATGGAGTGGCTTGTGGCATCTGCCACAGTTTTACCGACGATGGACGCTGTGTGAGCCTCTTTAAAATTCTGATGACCAATTATTGTATTTACGATTGTGCATATTGCATTAACAGGCGCACCAATGACCGCCCGCGGGCTACTTTCGCACCACAGGAAATTGTGGACCTGACCATCGGGTTTTACCGAAGAAATTACATCGAAGGATTATTCCTGAGTTCAGGGGTGATCAAGAGTCCGGATTATACGATGGAACGCATGATTTTGGTAGCTAAAAAACTACGAAAGGAGGAAAATTATAACGGTTACATTCATTTGAAAGCGATTCCCGGGGCAAGTTCGCAACTGGTTGAGGAGGCTGGTTTTTGGGCCGACCGGCAGATTATTTTGCTGTCGTCGGGCTTGTACAAAAACCAGAACCTGAAAAGGGTTTATTTCTCGGGATATTTGCCGGTGAATGAATACGACAAACGTTTACCCGCCCTAACAAGGCCACCGCTGGTGCGCGAAAACCGTCTTTATCAAAGCGACTGGCTGATGCGGTTTTACCATTTTCAGGCCGAGGAAATTTTAACCGAAGACCAACCTTTTCTCGATCTGGATGTGGATCCAAAACTCGGTTATGCACTTCGGAATATGCATCTTTTCCCTGTGGATATCAACCGGGCCGATTACGAGATGATCTTACGCGTGCCGGGAATTGGGGTGCAGTCGGCACAAAAAATTGTACTGGCGCGTCGTCACCGCCAACTCACATTATCGCATTTGAAAAATCTGGGAGTGGTGATGAAACGTGCCCGCTATTTTATCACTACCAACGAATTACCTGCTTCGTTTTCGGACTGGGAACCTGTGAGACTAAAAAATAAGATTATGCGGGAAATGGGTTCGAAATTCAAGAAAACCCTCGATACACAATTACAACTGTTTGTCGATTTTAAACCGGTTTTGCCAACGCTGCACTGAATTGGGGACTAAGATTCTAAATATCAGGGCCTTAACATCTCCCTGATCCCCCTTCGAAGGGTGAATGGCGACAAAGGAGCAAGGGGATGAAGATTGGAATTATCATTAGCAATTAAGAATTTTGATGAAAATTTACACATACGACCATAGTTTTGAAGGGCTGTTAACAGCCATATTTGAGTGTTACCGCCGAAAAGATTTTCCGGTGGATATTTGTTCGCGTTATGGCGGGCAGCGGTATCTGTTTGTTGAAAGTGTGGATATTGAAACCGATCCTTTAAAAGCCGAACGGGTTTGGAAAGGCATTCAGGATAAATTGTCGGGGAAGAACAAACAATTACTTTTTTACGCTTTTTTGTCGGAAGACTTGGGGATTGAAATGAAAATCTATCGTTTTTTGCGGCGGCTGTTTAGCGGGCACTTCAACCTCGAAACTGATTTTGGCGATTCGGATGTCCTGTACCTGGCTCAAACATCACAAAAAGTAAAAAGGGAAGCGATGCGGATGTTGCAGTTTGTTCGGTTTCAACGCACCAAAGATGGAATGTATTTCTGTGGGATCGAACCCCGCTACGATGTGCTTCCATTGATCGTGGACCATTATCAGAAACGCTTCACCGATCAGCAGTGGCTGATTTACGACTTAAAACGAAATTATGGAATTTTGTATAATAAAGACAAGGTGGAAGAAGTGGAGATTTCGAAAAGGCAATTTAACTCGTACAATGGTCAGGTGAAACAGGCTTTGCTCGATGAGGGCGAGGATTTTTACCAAAAACTGTGGCGCTCGTATTTTAAACATGTCAGTATCGAAGAACGAAAAAACCTGAGGTTGCAACTACAACACATGCCCCGCCGGTTTTGGAAGTATTTGCCTGAGAAACAAGAAGTAAACTAAAGCATCATCTAAAATCAATTATTCCGTAATACTGAATTCAATTTCGGTTCTTTTCTGCTAACTGCGACAGATCACTGAACGTTATTCCTCCTTCTTTGTTTTTGGCAACAATAAGTTCAGGATAATCCCGACAGTGGCGGCCAACCCAATTCCGGCCAGCGAGAAATGTCCGTACGAAATAACCGCACCGCCAATTCCAACAGTCAATACAATCGAAACAATCACCTGGTTGCGGGTTTCGCTAAGGCTTGCCCTGGAGTCGACCAGAGCTTTGATACCAATTGCAGCAATCATCCCAAACAGCAAAAGCATGATTCCTCCCAAAATGGCTTGCGGAATCGTTTTCAGGAAACCGCTGACCTTACCCACCAGTGCAAATACAATGGCAGTAATTGCAGCCACTCGCAACACAAACGGATTTGTAACTTTAGTAAGCGTAATCGCACCGGTAACTTCAGAATAAGTAGTGTTCGGAACACCTCCGAAAAATCCTGCAATGGCGGTGGCAATACCGTCACCAAGCAGTGTACGGTGTAATCCGGGTTTTTCAATAAAATTCTTTTCGCAAACTCCGCTAATGGCGTACATATCACCTACGTGTTCGATGATAGGGGCAATAGCCACCGGGACCATATAAAGGATGGCCTGCCAGCTAAATTTTGGGGCTGTAAATTCGGGCAGCGAAAACCAGGCTGCATCGCGGATGGCTGAATAATCTACTTTTCCCCAGATCAGCGCCACGGTGTAACCTACGGTAATTCCGATAAATATCGGGATGAGTTTGATCATGCGTTTTCCGAAAATAACAACAGTGACGGCGGTTCCCAACGAAATAACTGCCAATGGCCAGTCGGTTTTAGCCATGTCGACAGCCGATGAGGCGAGTGATAACCCAATGATCATGATTACCGGGCCAACTACCACTGCCGGGAACAGCCTTTCTACAAAAGTGATCCCACGCAGTTTTACCAATGCCGAAACCACCGCGTAAACCAGTCCAACGGCAATAATCCCCGAAAGTGTACCGGGAAGGCCATACAATCTGGTAGCCTCGATTATGGGAGCGATAAATGCAAAACTACTTCCAAGAAAAACCGGAACCTGACCTTTGGTAATCAAATGAAATATCAGTGTTCCAACGCCTGCCGTAAAAAGAGCGACTGCCGGATCGATACCAACCAGCAAAGGAACCAGCACGGTGGCTCCAAAGGCAACAAAAAGAAACTGTACTCCCAAAACGGTGTTTTTTACGGTTAACTGTTCGCGAAACGATTTCTCACTCATAAGTAATTATTTAAGTTTGGTTATAGCATAAAAATACCCGCAGCCGAAGCGGCGGGTATTTTATTTTTACTGAATAATTTTCGCAGGTATTTTTGTAATGGGTTTTATCCGGAGCGATTTTATAAAAAGTTCGCCGCCTTCCGATTGAAGCTGGATTCTTCCGGAAGATAAGGATCTGATTCCATTGTTTTCGTTAACACCGGTATTGGTATTTACCATTGTAACTATTCCGTTTACTACATGAACGGTGGTTCTTCCCAGGCTGTACAATTCAACCGTGTTCCATTCGCCAAGCGGATTCTCAGCGTCTTGGGCCTTTTTGATTCCGGCGCCGTTAAAATCTTTCCCAAACCGGGTGGGTTCGCCATCTTTCGAATAAATATATCGCTCATCTTGTAATTTGGCATTGGTTTCGCAGCACGTGTTATTCATTAGGTAAGTATCGCCCAGATTGTCGTGCATTAATTGGCATTCGATGTTGGTCATCCAGGTCCCGAAAGCTGCCCCAAAATCGCCAAAACTGTGGTACAATAAACCGCTGTTTCGGGTGGTGTAAACCTCTTCTCCCCATTTAAAAACCAATTCGAGTTGATAATCCGAAAACGTATCAAGGGTCGCCAGCGATCCGTTTACCTCGCCCGAGATACGAATCAGTTTTTCGCCGTTTTCTTCGATAATGCTAAAAACTTTTTCGGGAGTTGCAAGGGCATGCAACGAATCAAATCCTTGCAAGGGTGTGCCGATGTAGGTTTCGAAACCATCCAGGTTTTCACCGTTATAGATATTTTGCCATGGTTTCTCGCAGGCTTGAAAAATAACCGCCAGCGCGATAGAAGTTACGATGTGAAATCGATTTTTCATAATAGTAAGGTTTAGTCCGTAGTTGACAAAAAAAAACTGCTCCATAAATATAGAACAGTTTCTTAAATATTTTAAATCTCTTATATGAATTGTTAGACTGCTTCAGCTCCGATTAACTCCTTGGCCCTATCCAGAATTGCAGTGTCGTCAAGCAGGACAATACCACCGTTTGGCCCGGGTTCCATATGGATTCCAACTGATTTCCCGTCAATGTAATTAGCGCCTCCGAAATAATTCCTGACGGTTTCTTCAGTTACTGAAAACTCTTCGGCTATTTTTCTGATTGAACCGTCAGGCAAGCTGTCTTTAATTTTTCGCAGCTCGTTAAATGTGATCTTTTTTTCCATATCGCTGTGATATTATATGATTAATTTTATTGTAAAAGAACGTATCTCAGTCACGTAAAGATAGGATTAAATCATTAATAATAAAATATTAAGTCGCCTGAACTTGAGGACGTTGAGGGGTGTAAATATTATTATGTAGAAAAAGCTAAAAACTGATTTTTGTAAGTGGCTGTTTTTTAATGAAAAAAGAAATGGAGATATGTTGTAAAACAGCATTTGTTAACCGTCTTATTAACATTTTTTAAATGTTGCCTATTGTTTTTCAATACTATCGTAAATGGCCTGATGCATTTCGGTACGGATGTTCAGTTGATACAATCGCTGGTTTTCGCGGGTAGGGTGCACCCGGTTCGACATAAAAATGAATAATAGTCCGTTGTCGGGATCGGCCCAGGCAAACGTACCGGTAAATCCACTATGGCCGAAACTGTTTTTACTGGCTGAAACAGCCGGATATGCATCAATTAGTTCTTTCTTATTATTATCGATCAGGGGTTTGTCGAAACCCAGGCCCCGTCGGTTTTTGTTTTCGGGATATTGAATCCGTATAAATTCATTCATTGTTTTTTCTGAAATGTACCGACGGCCTCCGAAATATCCTTTCTGAAGATACATCTGGAAAATTTTTGCCAGGTCGGTGGTGGTTCCAAAAAGCCCTGCATTTCCCGAAATTCCACCCATCATGGCCGCTCCTTCGTCGTGTACAAAACCTCGCAGATTTTCTTTTCTGAAAAAATCGTCGTTTTCGGTCGGAACAATTTGTTTCATCGGAAAATGCAGGTAAGGATTGTAGGTAACTGTGCTGGCGCCTAACGGAAGGTAAAACGTTGTCTTTAAATAGTCTTCAAAATTCTGCCCGGTTAAATTCGAAATGATTTTTGGATACAGATAAAAACTCAACCCCGAGTACAGGTATTTGTTTCGTGGAAGCAGTCTTGAGCGGTTCAGTGTATCCATCATTGCATTGTAGTACCCGGGATTCATATAGAGATGTTGCGATATCCGAATGTTAAAATCGTCGCTGGGAGAGTATCTGAAAACATCACGATTTAGTTTGCCGTGTTTATCTACAGTACTGGTCCAGTAGGCAATATATGCTTCGAGACGTGCCTGGTGTGCAAGGACCTCCCGAATAACCAGGTTCTCCTTATTTGTCCCGATAAAAGCCGGCCAATACTTACTTAGTTTATCATCAAGGTTTATCTTTTTTTCATCCACCATTTTCATGATGGCAGGCAAGGGGCCGGTAACTTTGGTAATTGAAGCCCAATCGTATAAATCGTTCTTTTCTACCGGTTCGTCGTTGGAATAGGTAAGGTAGCCAAAACATTTGTGGTAGATAATTTTACCGTCTTTGGCAATTAAAACCTGGCATCCCGGATATGCTTTTTCTTCCAGGCCAATTTGGGCAATGGTATCGATTAACAGGAGCTTTTTTGAACTCATTCCTACTTCCTCGGGAATGGTGTACGAAAAAGTGCGGTTTCCTTCCACGATAATTCCATCGTTTACTTTAAAACGATTATCTACGGTAACCGGGAGTTTTGCATTGGCGCCAAAAGCTCCGAAAACAAGCTGAGCCGCCAGTTCCTGGGTAAGGCGATTGTTCTGATACGCCAAAATCAAACCTTTGGCATGATGTATATTTTCGAAATGCTTTAGCGCATAGGCATTCCCAAAAAACGTTAGCAGCGCATTGTTTTCGCTGACTATATCCGACACCGCTTTTCTTTGAATCTCGCTGGTTCCGTATTTCCCCGAAGGATAAATATGGATCCCTTCCACTGCCGCAATTACAAGGTTATAGTTTAAAAGCTTCATCCGAAGTTGTGACCACTCTTTTTCGCTGGCTTCTTTTGGTAACACGAAATGATCAATTTCGGTATAGTTTGCAAGCATTTTCTGAAAAGCAGATTCTTCATCCCCCCCGATACTTATGGATGCAATCTTTCTTTTCTCCAGATCCTGAACCGGCAAAATTCCGTCGTTTTGCAACACCGTTAACGAAGCCCTGGTCAGTTTTCGTTGCGTTACCTCAAAGTTTGGCGCATTAAGTTTTTTGGTCAGACCGTCGAGGGCCGCAGCCTGGTATTTATTTAGCTTTGCCCAACGCTTTAAGGCAAGTACAGTTCGGCATTTTGTGTCGATTTCTTCTACCGTGATCTCCTTTTTGTCGATAGCTTTTTTTACTCCCTGAATCGCTTTCCCAAGATCGGGAACGAATTCAACCATGTCGTTACCGGCAATCAGCGCTTCCGCCCCTGCGCGGCCCGGTTCCGATTGAACCCCTTTCATATTGATTGCATCGGTTACAACAAATCCTTTAAATCCGATTTCATCTTTGAGGTAAGCGGTCACTACTTTTTTTGAGAGCGATGACGTCTTTCCTGAAGGATCGAGTGCCGGCACATTCAGGTGCGCCGTCATTATTCCGCAAATCCCCTTTTCAGCGAGGTAGCGAAAAGGATAAGATTCTACTTGATCAAGCCTGTTTTTTGAATGATTAATGAGTGGGAGCGTCAGGTGTGAATCGCTTTGAGTGTCGCCATGTCCCGGGAAATGCTTGGCAACGGCAATCACCCCCGCGTCTTGCATCCCTTTGGCCACCATCCATGCTTTCAGCGCCACGTTATCTTTTTCTTCGCCAAACGAACGAAAATTAATAACGGGGTTGCCAGGTGTGGTATTGATATCGGCATCGGGTGCAAAATTCATTTGTACACCCAATATTTTCATTTGTTCGCCAAATTCTTTTCCCATTTGGTAAATCAGGCCGGTGTCTTGCACCGCTCCCAGTGCCTGTGCGTAAGGATAAGCAATGGCACTGTCGATGCGCATCGAAGGCCCCCATTCTCCATCGATTGCTACGAGTAACGGGACCGACGAAGCATTTTGAAATTCGTTTATCCAGGCTGCCGATTTTACCGGATCGCCCTGCATAACCAATATCCCGCCTGGCTTTTGTTCTTGGATCGTTTTAATTACATTGTTTTTACTTGCATCATTTTGTCGCGGATAAACCGTAACAATCATTAATTGGGCAATTTTTTCATCTAAGGTCAGCGTTTGCAACTGGCTTTCCACCCAGGGATCGTCTTTGAATTTTAAAAACGGAGCTTCCTGTGCTTTAACACCCGAACCTGAATACAGTAATAGGATTAAGAGTAAATATAGGATGTTGGTTGGTTTCATTTTTCTTTGAATCGATTGCTTTTTAAAAAATTTAAAATCTATCTTCGTACGCAAATGTAATGTTTTAACGCTGATGTTCAGAATAAATTTCATTCTCATTCTTTTGCTTTTATCAACGGCTTGTTCACAGGCTTTTCAAGCACAAAATCCCGTTGTTGGGGCGGCCCAAACCGATCTTTATCTTCCTTTGATAAAAGATAAAAGAGTTGGAGTGGTGGTGAACAACACTTCGATGATAGGGGATGAGCACCTGGTAGATGTGCTTCTGGGAAAAAATGTTAAAGTGGATAAAATTTTTGCACCCGAGCACGGTTTCAGAGGCGACGTAGCCAATGGCGGCGAGATAGTAGATGGAGTGGATGCAGCCACTGGTTTGCATGTTTATTCGTTGTATGGCGAAAATCGTAAGCCCACTGCCAAACAACTGAAAGATTTGGACGTAATGATTTTTGATATTCAGGATGTAGGTTGTCGTTTTTATACCTACATCTCAACTTTGCACCTTGTTTTGGAAGCTTGTGCTGAAAACAATGTCCCCTTGGTTGTTCTCGATCGTCCAAACCCGAACGGAGATTACGTGGCCGGCCCCATTCGTAAAGAAGGATTTCAGTCGTTTGTTGGTATGGACCCGATTCCGATTGTACACGGTTGCACGGTTGGTGAACTGGCCCAAATGATTAACGGAGAAAATTGGTATGATTCGCCGGATAAGTGTGATCTTACTGTAATTCCGGTAAAAAACTACGATCATAATACGCTTTATTTATTGCCTGAACGGCCATCTCCAAATTTGCCCAACGATTTGGCTGTACGATTGTATCCGTCGTTGTGTTTCTTTGAAGCTACCAGCGTGAGTATCGGGCGTGGCACCGATTTTCCGTTTCAGGTTATTGGCGGGCCGAATAAAGAGTTGGGCACTTTTGAGTTTATTCCGCGCAGCATTCGGGGTGTTTCTGATAATCCTCTTCACAAAAATCAAATTTGTTATGGCATCGATTTACGGGAATTGAAAGAAGTGCCCACTTTTACCTTGAAATATTTCCTGGATTTTTACTATAAATTTCAAAACCAAAAAGATTTTCTGACACGCGAGCGCTGGCTTAATTTGTTGGCCGGGACCGACGATCTTATTGAACAAATCAGGGCAGGCAAAACCGAAGCCGAAATTCTAAAAAGCTGGAAGCCTGAACTGGAAGCTTACAAAGCGCTTCGTAAAAAGTATTTATTATACCCCGATTTTGAATAAAAGTTATGAGCCCGTACCTGGTACTTGGAATTGTTTTAGGTTATTTTTTGATATTGATCCTTATTTCGCAAATTACTTCACGAAATGCGGATACCCAGGCTTTTTTTACGGCTAACCGAAAGTCGCCGTGGTACCTGGTAGCTTTTGGCATGGTGGGGGCAACCTTGTCGGGCGTTACATTTATTTCGGTGCCGGGCGAGGTCGGAAATTCAGCCTTTTCGTATTTGCAATTTGTTCTGGGAAATGTGGTGGGTTACTGGTTGGTAGCCGGATTCTTACTGCCTATGTACTATCGGTTGAACCTGGTGTCGATCTATTCTTTTCTCGAACAACGCTTTGGTCCCCGCTCATACAAGACCGGGTCGTTCTTTTTTTTGATATCCAAACTGATTGGAGCAGCTTTCCGTCTCTTCCTGGTAGCCGGGGTTTTGCAAATCGCTTTCTTCGATGCGTTCCATATTCCTTTTACTTTAACGGTAGTTCTTACTATCGCGTTAATTTGGATCTACACTTTCAGGGGTGGAATAAAAACCATTGTTTGGACCGACACTTTACAAACGCTTTTTCTGGTTAGCGCTGTTATTTTCACGATTGTTGCTATTTCGCGCAGCCTCGATCTGAATTTTTCAAGACTGATCCGTGAAGTTTACACAGACCCGAACTCAACGATTTTTTTCTGGGATTGGCGCTCTGGCGATCATTTCCTGAAACAATTTCTTGCCGGTATGTTTATTACAATAGTAATGGTGGGGATGGATCAGGACATGATGCAGAAAAATCTGACTTGTAAGAATAAAAAGGAAGCTCAAAAAAATATGCTGGTTTTTAGCGCCTCATTTTTGGTTACGGTAATCTTGTTTCTGAGCCTGGGGGTACTTTTATACATTTTTGCGAAAGAACATGGAATAGCATTGCCTGAAAATAGCGATGATCTGTATCCAATGTTGGCTTTGCAACATTTTGGTATTCCGGTTGGAATTGCTTTTTTATTGGGAATTACAGCAGCTGCCTATTCCAGTGCCGATTCAGCATTAACCGCGTTAACTACTTCTTTTAGTATCGATTTTTTAAAGATCGAGCGCTTCGAAGAGCATAAAAGACGTCGAATAAAAAAGTGGTCGCACCTGATGTTTTCTGTGCTGCTAATTGTGGTAATTCTTTTATTCCGGGCCATTAATAATCAGAGTATTGTGGTGGCAGTATTCAAAGTTGCAGGTTACACGTACGGGCCAATTCTCGGACTTTTTGTTTTTGGAATGTTTACCAGGCGAAAGGTGAAGGACAAATGGGTTCCGCTGGTGGCAGTGATTTCTCCAGTCCTTTGTTATTTGATATCCATTAATTCTGCACTACTGTTCAACGGTTATCAATTCGGTTTCGAACTTTTAATCCTGAATGGACTCATCACTTTTGCAGGATTGCTTATAATTTCAAAAAAAGATGCTCAATAATATTTCTGGTTGTAAGGAAATGTTAAAAAATGTAAATTGAATTGTTATATTTGCATACTATACCATAGGTATATTTCGTTACTTACTAAAACAGAACTGAATTGGGCAGAAATCTACTCTACATATTTGCAGTAGTTATACTTTTTGTCACCTTGTTTGCGTGTGAAGATGAGGGATATATGAGTTCGCCCGATGCCCAGCTTAAGTTCTCAGCCGACACGGTTACTTTCGACACCATATTTACAACAATCGGTTCAACCACTCAACGTTTTACAGTAAAAAATCAGTACGAAGAACCTATCCTGGTTTCAAGTATCCGGCTCGCTGGTGGGGAGATGTCGAGCTTCCGACTAAATGTGAACGGAATGGTGGGTAACGATTTGTTTGACGTGGAGGTGCCCGGGCACGACAGCATATACATTTTTGTTGAAGTAACAATTGATCCAACAGGACAAAATTTACCGATGGTGGTGCAAGACTCAATTGTGTTTTCTACCAATACCAATTTGCAGGATGTACAACTGGTTGCCTACGGGCAGGATTTCACACTTATTAAAGGCGAAAAAATTGGAACCAGCACCTGGACCGCTGAAAAACCTTATCTGGTTTACGATTATGCATTGGTCGACAGCACAGCTACGCTTACTATTGAGCCGGGAGCAAAAATATATTTTCACAAAAATGCCGGATTATACGTTAAAGGAACGATAATAGCCGACGGAACATTCGAACAGCCCATTCAGTTTCTGTCCGACCGGCTTGAAGCATCATATAAAAATGTACCCGACCAATGGAATACCGTGCTTCTGTTTTCAGGCAGTCATAATAATGTTTTCAATTACGTTACGATTAAAAATGCGAATATTGGATTACAGGTCGGAACTATCGAACACGAAGGTTTCGCGTCGGTAAGACTCACAAACTCGAAAATTGAGAATATGGCTTATGCCGGATTATTTGCCATAAAGTCGAAGGTATATTCTTACAACAGTGTAATTGCCAACTGTGGGTTTTATGCCGCAGCATTGCTGGTTGGTGGCGATTACGAATTTTACCACACAACCATTGCCAATTATTGGGGAAATTACGGGAGCAAGGCACGTTCAACCGCGTCGCTTGTTCTCTCGAATATTTTAGTGATTGAAGGTAGCGATGGTTCGAAAGTTACGTATACCGGAGACCTTGAAAAAGCTACTTTCGGGAACAGCATTGTATATGGAAATATAAGTAATGAACTGGAGTTGGGAAACAACGGCGAAAGCGCTTTCAATTTTCTTTTCGACCATTGCATTTTGCAGGTTCCTGATACTTTGAATACTTCAAATAAAGAACACTTTAATCGGGTTTTGAAGGGTGTAGCAGCCGATCCACAATTTGTGGATCCGTACGAATACGTTTACGAACTGGATTCCTTGTCCGCAGCAATCGACGCGGGGGCGATGGAATATGCGGTGAAATTCCCGCTCGATATTCTAAACAGGAATAGAACCAACGATGACGGCCCCGATCTGGGAGCTTACGAACGGGTAAGCAAAAAAAATGAGGAGTAATCTCATTCTCATATTTCTTTTCTTTCTTTTTAATGAGTCCCCCGGTCAGGATTCAGAACCTGTTTCGGTTTTATTTTATAATACTGAAAATGTTTTTGATTGGGAAAATGATACTACTGTAAACGACGATGAGTTTACTCCTGAAGGAGACAGACACTGGACATATCGACGTTTCCAGCATAAGATTGAGCAAATATCAAAGGCAATTTTAGCCGCTTCGGGCTGGAGCACACCAGCAGTTATCGGGTTGTGTGAAATCGAAAACAGAGATGTACTTGAGCATCTGATCGGGAAAACAGCCTTGAAAAGTTATCCTCTACGAATTATTCACAAAGATTCTCCCGATCCGCGTGGGATTGATGTCGCAATGTTATACAATGCTGATTTATTTAATCCGGTAAGCTATGATTATTTTCCACTGTTAAACGAGGATGGTTTGGTTCGACGTACCCGGGAAATCTTATACGTTAAAGGAACTTTGAATGCGATCGACACGCTACATTTTTTTATTAATCACTGGCCTTCAAGATATTCCGGATTGCTTGAAACAAAAGAATGGAGAAACAAAGCGGCGGCTTTGCTCAAGCAAAAAACGGATTCGCTTTTTAGTAAGGATCCCAATATCAAAATCATTGTGATGGGAGATTTCAATGATCAGCCTTCGGACGAAAGTATCCAACAATTATTAAATGCTGAAGCAGGAAGGTTGCACAACTTATCTTCAGCCTGGGGATTAACCGGGAATGGTACCATAAAATACCAGTCGCAGTGGTTTGTTTTCGATCAGATTATTGTTTCAGATGGCTTGTTAAATGCGAAAAATGGCGTAACTACAAAATCCGAATGGGCGCAAGTCACGCGGGAGAAGTTTCTACTGGAACCCGATGAAAGATACGGTGGCGAAAAACCAAACCGGACCTACAATGGCTTTCAATATCAGGGAGGATTCGCTGATCATTTGCCAGTAAAACTAACACTTGAAATTCATTAATTTCTGGGTTTCAATCCCAACTCTTCAGCTTTTTTCATCATAAACTGAAACGCTTCTTCGTAATCGTTATGGATTTCACCGTCAAGAATGGCATCTTTTATAGCGTCTTTTATAAGTCCCACTTCGCGACAAGGAGCGAGGTCAAAGATTTTCATGATGAGTTCGCCATCAACCGGAGGCTGAAAATTCCGGACTGCATCTTTTTCTTCAATTTCCTTTAGTTTTTCGCGAACCACTTTAAAGTTCTTCATGTAACGTTTCACTTTTTCGGGGTTCTTCGAAGTGATATCGGCTTCGCATAAGGTCATCAGATCGTCGATATCGTCGCCGGCTTCGAATAAGAGACGTCGCACCGCCGAATCGGTTACGACCTCTTCAGAGAGTACAATTGGCCGCATGTGAAGTTGTACCATTTTTTGTACAAATTTCATTTTCTCGTTCAGCGGAAGTTTCATCCTGCGGAAGATTTTAGGAATCATTTTGACTCCGATAAAATTGTGTGCATAAAAAGTCCATCCTTGTCCTTCAACAAACTTCTTGGTTGCAGGTTTGGCTATATCGTGCAGAATGGCAGACCACCGCAACCACAAGTTATCGGTGTTGGGTACAATCCGGTCGAGTACTTCAAGCGTATGATAAAAGTTATCTTTGTGTGCAATTCCGTTAACCCGGTCGATCCCTTTCATTGCCTGTAATTCAGGGAAAATGATAGCGAGCAAACCTGTTTCTTCCAGTAGCTTGAATCCTACCGAAGGTTTTGATGCAAGAATAATCTTGTTAAGTTCGTCGATAACCCGTTCTTCGGAAACAATCCTGATCCGGTCCCGGTTTTTTGCGATCGACTGCAAGGTAAAAGATTCAATTTCAAAATTGAGTTGGGTGGCAAATCGAATGGCACGCATCATTCGCAGGGGATCGTCCGAAAAAGTGATGTCAGGATCAAGCGGTGTTCTGATGATCTTGTTTTCAAGATCATGGATGCCACCAAAAGGATCGAGTAATTTTCCAAAATTAGCGGTATTTAGTCCGAGGGCTAAAGCGTTGATCGTAAAATCACGGCGGTTCTGATCATCGCTCAAGGTCCCATCTTCGACAATCGGTTTTCTCGAATTTCTTTGGTACGATTCTTTTCGTGCACCTACAAATTCAATTTCCAGATCTTTATATTTCAGCATGGCAGTCCCAAAGTTTTTGAAGACATTAACTTTCGGCGAAGGTTTTAAACTGGCCGCCACCGCTTTTGCGAGTTCAATTCCACTCCCAATTGTAACAATATCAATGTCTTTTGAAGGACGTTTGAGAAAGAGGTCGCGCACATAACCGCCAATTACATAGGTTTCCAGGTTCATGTTGTCGGCAACCTCCGATATGTGGTCGAATATTCTGTTTTTCAGTTTCTTCATTTCTTCTTTTTTCAACCCCCCGATGTTAAGCGAATATGAATTCTGACCTTTTCGAAGAGTGCTTTCTGCAATTTTTGCAGCTTTCAGAATCTGCCAGAACCACTTATTTAACTACTGTTTCTGCCACTTCTGAGAAAAATTGTGTCAAAATTACAATTATTTGCGTGATTTTAAGTGGTATCTTGTAGATTGAATGGATGGCATTATATTTGCATCGATATATGTATATAGTTAGATATTTTAAATAAAATTAAATAAGAATCATGTTAGAACATTTAACTCTGGAAACATTCAAAGCGAAAGTTTTCAATTTCGACGTAAACAAAGATTGGAAATACGAAGGCTCGGTGCCTTGTATGATTGACTTTTATGCTGACTGGTGTGGTCCGTGTAAAATTGTAGCCCCTGTTTTGGAAGAATTGCAAAAGGAATACGGTGATAAAATTGTTATCTACAAAGTAAATACCGAAGATGAACAACAGCTTGCCGGTATGTTTGGAATTCAAAGTATCCCATCGTTGTTGTTTGTTCCGGTTGACGGTCAACCACAAATGGCTTTGGGTGCGTTGCCAAAACCAACCTTTGAAAAAGCTATTGCCGACGTTTTAAAAGTTGAAAAGCCATTGGCTAACTAAGATATTGAAGCGCTTTTTCGAGCTGAATACCGCGGGATCCTTTAATTAAAAGGGTCCCGTTTTTTATTGGATTTTCCTGCAAATAAGAACACAGTTCTCCCACATTTTCAAAGGCTGAGTAGTGAAAATCGTTTTTTATTGCCATAAATTGTTTTCCAACCAGCAGCACATTTTTAAACCCTTTCTCATGTATCAACTCAAGTATGTTGCGGTGTTCCTGTTGTGCGTATTCTCCCAGTTCCAGCATATCGCCGAGTATCATGAATTTTTCATCCTGAACATTTGAAGTGAAACTAAGAATGGCAGCCCTCATACTTGTTGGGTTGGCATTGTACGTATCCATTACAATATTCAGATTATTTTTCTGGATGAGTTGCGAACGATTGTTACTGGGAATATATTCTTTTATCGCTTCCTGTATTTTTAGCGGATCCACTTCAAAATAATTCCCAATACAAGCTGCCGCCATTATATTTTCGAAATTGTAATCCCCGATCAATCGCGAGTTAAGGTAGAGCACGCCTTTTGCAAAATTGGCTTTCACATGAATGTAAGGTGGCGACTGAACCGGTTCGCCTTTAAAATCGGCTTCGCAGGTTCCGTAAGAAATCCGATGCCGTAGATCTGCCCCGATTTTTTCGAGAAGTTTGTTATCGTTGTTGTAAAAAACAGTGCCGTTTTTTGCGTGCAGGTATTCGTACAACTCGCTTTTGGTTTTAATTACTCCTTCGAACGACCCAAAACCTTCGAGATGTGCTTTTCCTATGTTAGTGATTATTCCATAATCAGGGTCGGCAATTTGACAGAGATCAGCAATTTCACCAGGATGATTAGCCCCCATTTCAACCACACCAAATTCAGTTTTGCCGTTCATTCGAAGGAGTGTCAGTGGAACGCCAATGTGATTATTCAAATTTCCCTGGGTGAACGAAACCTTGAACTTTTTTGCAAGAACTGCTGCAATCAGTTCCTTGGTGGTAGTTTTGCCATTGGTCCCGGTAATTCCGAGAATTGGGATTCCGAGTTGCCGGCGATGATACAACGCTAGTTGTTGCAGGCAAAGTAGTACGTTGTCAACCAAAATAGTTTGATCTGATGATTCGTATTCCTTCTCATCGATAATGGCAAACGAGGCTCCTTGCCGGATGGCATCAGCAGCATATTTGTTCCCATTAAAGTTTTCGCCTTTTAAGGCAAAAAACACACATCCCTCTTCAATTTTCCGACTGTCAGTAGAAATTCCGGTGGCAGTCAAAAAACGCGGGTATATTTTTCCCAAATCACTCATAATTCAAAAATATAAACAAGATGGCACAAAAAAAGCTTCATCCCTGAAAATGAAGCTTCTTTCTATAATAAAAGTGTTTATTACATTCCTTGCGGACTTCCTACCCTGGTCATAGCACAGCGGAACCCCAAATCGTTTTGTGCTTTGTTTTGTTCCAGATAGCGACGTGTTCCCGGAACCAGCCAGTAAGGACGGTCTTTCCACGAACCGCCTTTATAAACCCTGACTTCATCGCTGATGAGCGACGAAAGTGCTCCGGGTTGATCATCCTGAACATACATTCCTTTTGTTCCCGGGTCCTGGACAGTATTCCAGTCATCACCTTCAACAATCTGCGACAATTTGTCCCCATCGCCAAAGTTGCGGTAGTCCATTCCCTGGATGGTATCCTTTATCAATTCGCCATATTCATTTCGTACTAATTGGCCATTGGCATCGCGACGGTATTCGGTAATAACATTCCCACGGAAAGGGCTAAATTCATCCATGTCGTTGTATGACATTGGGCGATAAACATCTGCAACCCATTCGTTTACGTTACCCGCCATACAGTAAAGGCCGTAATCGTTTGGATCGTAAGAGAAAACAGGGGCAGAAACATCCGCATTGTCATTCAAAGCACCAGCCATCCCCATCATGTCACCTCGTCCACGAACAAAGTTGGCTTTCATCTGTCCCTTTTCTTTTTTAGAGTCGCTTCTTAAATAAGCTCCATTCCATGGATACATTTTACGATCAGTGAGCAACTCTCCATCCGTATTTCCAATTAAGCCATAAGCTGAATATTCCCATTCGGCTTCGGTGGGTAAACGATAAACCGGGAGAAGTACACCATCTTCCCATTTTACGCGGCGAGTTGTACCATCCGGATTTTCAATGGGTTTGTCGCCTGCGGCACCTTCATACATTCCGCCAAGGTATGTTTGAGAGGTAAATATATTTTGCCCTGCCTGGGCGGGGTCGTGCGTCAAAATCTTTTTCTCCACAAGAATTTGCTCATTCACCCGGTCAGTACGCCATGAACAATAAGCTTCAGCCTGTTCCCATGATACGCCTACCACCGGATATTCTGAATAAGCCGGATGACGGAAATAATTATTTACATATGGTTCGTTGTATCCCAGTTGTGTTCTCCAAACACTTGAATCGGGAGTTATTGATTTCAATCTTTTCAAATCATTTGGATAAACCCTGGCAGTCCAGTGTGTGAATTCGCGGTAGTCCTGATTCGACACTTCTGTTTCATCCATATAAAAAGAAGGAACTGTTACCCGGCGCGGAAAGTTATCATTCCGGTACATGACATCCTGTTCTACGCGTCCCATGGTAAAAGTACCACCCTGAACAAAAACAAGACCGGGGCCTGCTTCCTGTTCGTACCCCGAAATATTCGGGATATTTCCTGTTTCAGCGTCATTATAAGTCCAACCGGTTGTTCTTGATGTATCTTTTCCACCTTTTCCGAACAGGCTACATCCGGACACGAGCGCGGCCAGACCAAAAATGAACAGTGGTTTTAATCTCATTAAATGCATTTTTAGAATTAAATTTTCCAATCGACACAAATATAACTAATTTGTTCAATTGTTATTGTTCACGTATTTCAATATTTCACCCAAGTTTTCAAGGATGTTGATATCTTTAACGCCCGAATGCCAAGGTTTATTGTCTGTAATCAAGCTTTGAGTACAACAATATTTTGCACCTGGAAGCGTTCGAAAGGGTATAACGAAAAGCATTTATGAAAAATAGTATACTGCTGATTTTTGTAATTCTGGTAAGCTTTGTAAACAGCGATGTGCAGACAGAACGGGTGTTTCTTGACTGGTCGGCTGAAATTGGCAATTATGAAGAAGGTGATGGTTTTGTGGCCTGGCTTGAGAATCCGGGTTTCCCACAAAGTGGTCCGGAACTGCCGGTTTATACCCGTTTGTACGAAAGCAGATATGAACAGCAGAACGTTAAAATCGTTGTACAAAGCCCCGAATACGAAGAAATCACGGAAATTCTGCCAGAAGAAATTCTTGCTTTGGTTCCTGAAGAACTGGCTGTAAAATCTCATTTTATGAAATCAGGCGACATTTGGAAACAAGAAATGAGCCTGCCTGCCATCATCAAACAGGACGGGAAAATATTTCGGTTAAAGGCATTTGATGTACGTAAAATTCCGGTTCCTCAACTAAAAAGTGAAATAGTTGCTAATGTTTGGAAAAGTTCATCTGTACTTAGTTCCGGGAAATGGATTAAGATTCGCACCTCAAAAAAGGGGGTTTACAAAATCCCGTATTCAAAACTTAGCGACTGGGGGTTTAATGATCCGGTAAACGTAAAAGTATATGGCAGTGGGGCACTGGCATTATCCGAAAATCCGGGCGAAATCGTTTACGACGACCTCGAACAATGTGCCGTGTGGCGAAATACAAACGGGGGAGAGCAATGCCTTTTCTTTTATGCACCGGGCGCAACTACATGGAACCCTGGTGTTGATGGAAATTTCCGGCACAAAAACAACGATTACACAAGCAGCGGATATTTTTTCCTGAGCGAGAATGGCGGAAATAAAGAGCCGGAACTTATTCCTTCAACAATCGATCCTGTTACTCATTCGGTGAATAGTTTTGATGATTATGCTTTTATAGAAAACGATATTTATAATCTTCTGCCACTTGGTTCTGGAAAACAATGGTTTGGGGAAAAGTTCAGCAACGGAACGATACGCAGTTATTCATTTACTCCAACCGATGTTGAATCGGGAAGCGAGGCAAACATTTTTGTAAATGCTGCTGCGCGCAGTTACAATGCTTCATCTATGCAAGCAAGCGGAAATGGAACCACGCTCGGGACTTTAAGTTTCTCGGCCGTGAATACCAATGATACCTATGGTTTATATGCTAATGAACAAAACGCGCGTTTTACAACGGTAATTTCGAATGGAACACTTAAGGTTGACCTAAAATATTCGGCAACGAATTCGAATGCTGAAGCCTGGAACGATTACCTGGAATTAAACTACCGTCGAATTTTGATTGCGGGAGATGAGCCTTTGTTTTTTAGGGACGTGGCTTCGGCCGGAAAAGGAAATGTGGTGGAGTTTTCGATTGAAAATGCTGGCGCTACAACCAAAATCATGGATGTAAGCGATCTGAATAATCCAAAGGAAATTTCGGGAACTTTGAACGATGTTACTTTCAAATTTCGTCGACCTGCTGATGAATTGCAGGAATATGTGGTTTTTAAAACCGGTGGCGATTTTCCTGTTCCGACTTTGGTTGGCGAGGTCGAAAATCAAAACCTGCACGCATTGACAAGTCCTGAATTTCTGATTATTTCGCATCCCGATTTTATGGGGCCGGCTGAAGATCTTGCCAATTTTCATCGCGAATACGATGGAATGACGGTGGACGTTGTTAATGCCGAAAAGGTGTACAACGAATTTAGTTCGGGAAGTAAAAATGCTACGGGTATCCGTAATTTCGTTAAAATGTTTTACGACCGGGGAAGTACACTTAAATATGTGCTTTTGTTTGGCGATGGTAGTTACGACAATAAAAACATTAAAAACGGGGGTCATAATTTTATTCCAACCTACCAGTCCGATAACTCACTTACACCCACCTCTTCGTTTGTTACCGATGATTATTTCGTGATGCTCGACGCCGACGAGAGTGTTTACATTGGGGCAATTGATCTTGGAATAGGGCGGATTCCGGCATCAACAAAGTATGAAGCACAATTGGTTGTCGACAAAGTAAAACGCTATTACAAACCGGAAGCTCTTGGAAGCTGGCGAAATATAATCACGTTTATTGGCGACGACGAAGACTCCAGGCTTCATATGAAACAATCAGAAGAATTGGCCGATTCGGTAAATCAAAATAATAAGGCTTTTCTTACCGACAAAATATATTTTGATTCGTATGTGCAGGAAGTAACACCTTCGGGCGAACGGTACACCGATGTGAACACTGCTATAAACGAATGTGTCAGGGACGGAGTGCTGATTTTAAATTACATTGGCCATGCCAACGAACGCTTTTTAGCGCACGAGCGGGTACTCGATATCAGCGATATTAATTCGTGGACGAACGCTAATACTATGCCTATTTTTGTAACCGCCACCTGCGAATTTTCGCGTTTCGATGGAGATGATACATCGGCTGGAGAATATATTTTGCTTAATCCCAACGGCGGCGGAATTGGGCTTTTCTCGACTACACGCGTGGTATATGCAACCGCCAATTTTAAACTCAGTAAAAGTTTTTACAGTGTAATTTTTGATAACGATCAGAACGGCGAACATTATCGTATGGGAGATGTAATGCGTTTGGCGAAAATTAATATTGGAAATTCGGTAAACAAGCGGAACTTCTCATTGCTGGCCGACCCTGCGCTAAAATTATCATATCCGAAGTACAAAGTAGTTACCGAAACCATTAATTCGAAGGACGCTGAAACCGAAAAACAAACGATCGGGGCATTGCAAAAAGTAACCGTAAGCGGTTATATCGCCGATGCTTTCGGAAACCAAATCGATGATTTTAACGGGACGCTTATCCCCACTGTTTACGACAAGGAAATGAAAATGAAAACACTTGGAAACTCGGGGGAAACACCGTTTGAGTTCAAAGTGCGCGAAAACATTATATATAAAGGTAAGGCGAGCGTGAAGAACGGATCGTTCACCTTTAGCTTCGTGGTCCCAAAAGATATTTCGTATAGCATTGGCAACGGCAAAATATTGTATTATGCCGATAACGGTGAAGAAGATGCTCACGGCGCCTACGAAAATTTTGAGATTGGTGGAAATGGTTCAATTGTTTCGGATAACGAAGGACCGGATATAGAGCTATTCCTCGATTCTGAAAATTTTAAACCGGGTGATAAAACGGGGGCAAATCCGATTTTGTTAGCCAATTTATCCGACGAAAACGGAATCAACACGGTTGGAACCGGGATTGGACACGATATCACGGCGGTACTCGACAACGACTATTCAAATGTATCTATTCTTAATAATTATTACCAGGCCGGTAGCGATGATTATACCAGTGGAAGCATCGCATATCAGTTAAAGAACCTTTTACCCGGGCAACACACGCTTACACTAAAAGCCTGGGACGTAGCCAATAATTCGTCAGAAGTGGAAATCGAATTTGAAGTTACAGGTGATTTATTGATCCGCGACATCACGAACTATCCGAACCCAGCTTCGGAATACACCTACTTTGTGATCGAACACAACCAAAACGACGCCTCGCTCGATGTTATTTTTGATATTTACGATCGCTCGGGTCGTTCGGTCGATCGCTTTCAAACTTCGGTGGGGTCTAGCGCCGGCAAATCAAATCCGGTGCGTTGGGATCTTTCCGAATCAAAAGTTGCTGCTACTTCAGGAGTATATATTTACCGGGCTATTGTTAAAAATAGCGATGGGATAATTTCTTCGAAATCAGGTAAAATGATAATTGCCCGATAAATTTATCAGGCGAACAAAATTTTTACCAAAAACATCCGTTCACTTAGGTATAATAATAGGCATACAAAAACAATTGTTTTATATTTGCACGCTCAATTCTAAAAATATTATGAAGAGATCTTTTCGTTTACTTTTTGTTTTGATCCTGACAGTGTTAGCTTCTCAAAACATACTTGCACAGGGAACTTTATCGGGTGCGAACACCATAACAACCGCAGTTCCGTTTTTAGCCATAACTCCCGATTCGCGTGCAGGCGGTATGGGTGATGTTGGCGTAGGTACCAGTTCGGATGTAAATTCACAACACTGGAACCCTGCCAAATATGTATTTATGGAGAGCGACATGGGTGTTGGACTTTCGTATTCGCCCTGGTTACGTAACCTTGTTGACGACATCAACCTGGCATATTTGACCTTTTATAAAAAGCTTGATGATGTTCAGGGACTGAGTACTTCGCTTCGTTATTTCACGTTGGGCGATATCATTTTTACGTCCGATCAGGGAGAATTTATGGGCCAGCAAAGCCCGAATGAATTTGCAATTGACCTGGCATACTCAAGGTTACTTTCAGAAACCTGGTCGGGTGCCGTAGCCGTTCGTTATATTCGTTCCGACCTTACAGGAGGTCAGTTGGTAAACGGGGTGGAAACACATGCCGGCAATTCGTTTGCCGCCGACGTTGCGTTTTATTATCACAAGGAATTACGGGTAAATAGAAAAAACAATATTTTCAACGCCGGTGTTAATATTCAGAATATCGGAGCTAAAATTTCGTACACCGATGGCGAAGTAAAGGATTTTATTCCGACGACCCTGAAATTAGGGGCTTCGTATACCATGGAACTTGATGATTACAATAGCTTTTCGTTTTCGGTAGAAGCCAATAAATTATTGGTCCCCACGCCTCCGATTGATTCAACTAACTACGGAACAGGCGATGTAATTTGGGCTGGCGGTATAAACTCTGATATTGGTGTGATCGAAGGTATCTTTAAATCGTTTGGTGATGCGCCGGGAGGTTTTAAAGAAGAACTCCAGGAAATCACCTGGTCTGCTGGTGTCGAATATTGGTATAACAAACAGTTTGCAATACGTGCCGGTTATTTTTATGAAAACGAGAACAAGGGTAACCGTCAGTTTCTGACAGCCGGTGCCGGTTTGAAGATGAACGTTTTTGCGCTTGATTTTTCATACCTGTTGCCAACGCAACGAAATCACCCGCTCGAAAATACACTGAGATTCTCGCTTTCGTTTGATATCGATGCTTTTGGAAAACAACGCTGATGAGTTTCAGAGTTGGGATAGGATACGATGTACACCGTTTGGCCGAAGGAGAAAGCTTGTGGCTGGGCGGTATTTTAATTCCCCATCATAAGGGAACAGTGGCACATTCCGATGGCGACGTGGTGATACACGCTATTTGTGATGCATTGCTGGGAGCCTTAAAACTTCGCGATATCGGAACTCATTTCCCTGATAATTCGGCAGAATTTAAAAACATCGACAGCAAAATTTTACTAAAGCGGTCCTACGATCTGGTGAAGGGAAAAGGTTACGAACTTGTAAATCTCGACGCATCAATAAGTGCGCAACAACCCAGGTTAACCCCTTTTGTTCCACAGATGGAAGAAATTATGGCTGAGGTACTTGGTGTTGATATCGATTGTATTTCGGTAAAAGCAACGACTACCGAGAAACTGGGTTTTGAAGGTCGTGAAGAAGGGATCAGTGTTACTGCTATAGTTTTATTGCAAAAATCATGAATGAAAAAAAGACTTTGGTAATCGGAGCAAGCGAAAATCCTTCGAGGTATTCGAATATGGCCATTCGTTCGCTGCGCAATCACAGGCACCCGGTTCTTGCTTTGGCCAAACGCCAAGGAAAGGTCGATGATGTGAATATTACCACCGATTTTCCGCGTGAGGATATCGATACCGTTAGTTTGTATGTCGGGCCGCAGTGGCAACCTGAATATTATGAAAAGGTGTTGCAACTAAAACCACGACGCGTAATTTTCAATCCCGGCACCGAAAATCCGGAGTTTAAAAATCTATTGGAAGAAAATAATATTGAAGCCGTAGAAGCGTGCACACTGGTCATGTTAAGTGTTGGAAATTATTAGAAAAGAGGATGTACATAGAAATTTCGAGTTTTGAAGAGTTTGAAGAGCTGAAGCAGGAGCCTGCTCTACTGGCTTATTTTTCGACAGAAGCCTGTAATGTTTGCAAAGTATTAAAACCAAAAGTGCAGCAGTTGCTCGAAAATGAATTCCCCAAAATAAAAATGGCTTACATAAAATCGGATCTGTTGCCTGGGGTAGCCGGACAGAATCGCATTTTTGCAGCCCCCACCATTCTCGTATTTTTCGATGGGCGCGAGTACATTCGCAAAAGCCGCTATATTGGCATTAGCGAGTTGCAGGAAGCGATTGCCCGTCCGTACGAAATGATGTTTGGAGAGTAGACGTTCTTATATCTTCGGTGCTTCCTTTCTCGTATTATAACCTTTGTTTCCAAAAGGCTGTAAGTCTTCTATAAACATTTCCTCCAGTTGTCTGGCTTCTTTGCGGAAGTTAATGTTTGTTTCTTCGTCCTGTTTTATTTCGCTGAGTATTTCATATTCAAAATTCTCTTCTCCAAATTTTTCCCAGTCGTTTTGTAACTCCGAGTTTGGGCAGCCACCATAACGCAATTCAGTTCTTATTCTGTTCCACATGGCATCCAAATCGATACTGCTGCCAATAAATATTTTCTGATTTACTGTATTCTTTATCTGAAAGACGCCTACCTTAAATTTCATCTTTTTATAGAGGTCTTTCTGTTCCTTTTTTGTGTTCATCATTTATTCAACGCTTAAAATTAATATTTCATCTATTTTTAAACTGTTTGGTTTTGGGGGAAGCTTACACAATCCCACAATGTAATTTACAATTCCTAAGTTTTTTCTTTTTAGTCAATATAAGTTTCTTTTAAAACCGATTTTAATTCTTGAATTTCAAAATCTTGTAGTTCTTCAAAATTTTTTATTATTCTTTGTCTGTCAATTGTCCGGATTTGGTCTAAAACAATCCAGCCGGTTTTATTGCCATGCTTAACTTTTATCCTTGTCGGATATTTTTTTGAACTTGTTGTCATTGGAGCAATTACAACCGTCCGCAAATATTTATTCATCTCATTGGGAGAAATGACCACACAAGGTCTGGTCTTTTTGATTTCACTCCCAATTGTAGGGTCGAGATTAACTAAAATGATTTGATATTGTTTTATTTCCATTCTTCCAGGTTTTCATCGTCAAATACATCATCAATCAATAAATTGTCATCTCCGTTTTTAGCCATTTTTTCAAAAGCTTTTTCCCAACCCTTTCTTGGTTTTGAAATTGGTTTTAAGATAATCTGTCCTTTATCCATTATTAAATCAACAGAGTCTTTGATATTGTATCTGTCAAGCAGGGTTTTACTCAACCTAATCCCCTTTGAATTTCCGATTTTTATAACTGAGATTTCCATAGCTAATTTTTAAAAATGTAATTACAAAGTTATAACATTCTTTTTGATTTCAAAATTAAGGCGACAACGGTTGGTGCATGTTTTCGGGGCGTCCCGATAGCTATCGGGAGAACGGCGATGCGAGAATCCGCAGATGGCGTAACACCAAGCCCCGCTACGCAATATGCGCTGTGTTGTGTTTTCGTACTTATTTATAATCCCATTTTAAAAATGAAAAACCTATTTTATTTCTTGGGTCGGTATTTTCAAAATTGGAAAATTCCTCAATGTATCTTTGAGAAATTGTATTATCAATATTGTCCCAATATTTCTTGTCAAAAAACACATTGTCTGTTCCATTAACAGCTAATGTTTCGATTAGCTTAAGAAGAGAATCATTGTTCTCTAAGTCGTATTTTGAAAATATTTCACTTTTAATATATGCATCATCCTTAGCTGAATTTGCGACAGAAAAGACAGTGTGGTTTTTATATGGTAAACAGTTTATCACAATATTAAATTGTCTTTTATTTATGTAGAATTTTGCAAGACCTGAAAAAGCAACTGGTAAGGTGCTATCAATAATTGCTACTGTAACTCTGTCTGGTTTCTGATTTGAGTAAAAATCCATCAGTCTATTATAACAAGACTTATCAAAAATTATTTGTTCTTCTATTTGTTTTTTGTTTTCTGAATATGAAAACCGACTATCTTTCCAATCTTTAATTTTAATCTTCTCCACCAAGTCAATTATATCGTTAAAATGACTAATTGTTGTACTTTTCATATTTTGGAATCCTGTCTCGATATCATTAAGAACAATATTAGCCATCTCAATATTCCGTTCGATTATATAGAATTCTCTAAATATGGTACGATGGATTAACTGTTCAAAGAAATCCATAGAATAATCACTTTTTTCAGTTTTATCAAGTAAAGAGAAAAATTTCGTATCATGATAATTACAAAAACACGGAAAAACAGATGCTTGATTTTCTATTCCTACTGAATCCATAATTATATTGCCATTTTTAATAGTTGGCATATATACTAGTCCATCTGATGCGATATTTTCATAAAGTTGATTCGACAATTTCTCAAACAAAATTTTTTTATATTCTTCTTTGTTCAATCCTCTTTTATTTACTTGTAAACTATCCTTTAACCATAGATCGTCATTTCTTCTTTTAGTATTCTGACTAACGGTAAAATTTTACTTTAAAAATACTCTAAAATTTTCTCCGTTAGCATAAGAAATTAATAGAGTTTCTTTATGTGGGGAATGAAACACAACATCTGTGGAAATGTATAATTGCATTTATTTAGCTACGCTGATTTTCAATTCGCTATTGTTACTTTGGTTTATAAACCCAGTCCGGGTGTGGAACCCCGGTTTATGTTTCAGCTTTATTTGCGGGTGGGTATTCAATGTTTATTGGGGTTTAACTGTCTAAAAATAAACATAAATCAGAAAAAAGTTTGCACAAATGTTATTTTAAATGGTCAACCCGTGGGAAATAGGAACAACCTTATCGTAACATTCGCTGCCCCAAAGAAAAACCGGGAAACCAGAATACGGGTTCGGATTCGGCCGGGTATGTCCCTGTTTTACAATAAAATCCCGGACTATATCAGGAACCCACTATAATCCGGAATTTTAAATGCTCAAATGAGAAGTTTTATTTGCCAAGCATGGGAAACAGGCGCCGGATATCGTCATCGGAAGGATGACGGCCAAATTCGCAAATTTCAAAAGCTTCGGCAGCGGTTGCTTTTTCAGCTCTTTCAGGTCCATACCATTTCTCCAGTGATTTCCGGATTGCAGGTGTTGGAATGTTCAGACGCATTTTGCCCAGCCACTCCAGACGTTCCTGTTCACCGGTTGGAACCTCGTCCAGCTTGCCATCGAGCCAGGCCAACCATTCAAAAAACTGCGATTCGTGCGCTGCCATTCCGTACACTTTTTTGTCGTACACTGCCGAAATATCTACTGCAATATCGGGCTGAAAAGGATTGGGTTTCTGGAACCCATCCTGCGAATAGAGAAATACCGGGTTAACCTGCAGAGCCGGCACATCGGGTGCAACATTTGGTACCGTAACTAAGAAAGCGGCATCCTGAACTGCAATTCCTGTATTTCGATGGTCGGGGTGGTAATCGTATGGCCGATGTGTTATCACCACGTCGGCGTTCCAGTTTCGGATAATCCGGATGATTTCGTGCCGTAGTTCGAGAGTCGGCATTAACTCGGCATCGTGGTTATCGAGTACTTTGTATTTTACTCCGATTCGTCGTCCGGCTTCCTGAGCTTCTTTCATCCTGATTTTTGCCAGCGCTCCGCCTCCTTTGCTATAATGCCCGGCATCGCCGTTGGTCAGCGAAACAAAAAGAACATTGTGTCCCATTTGTGCAAACTGGCAGGCGGTGCCGCCTACATCCACATCACAGTCGTCGGGGTGGGCACCAATTACCACAATGTTGAGTTTTGAGTCTTGTGCCTGTATAACAAACGACAAGAAGAAAACAAATAAAAATAAGATCGAAGTTTTCATAAATCAGTGGTTTAGTTATTTTAATATCGACGAAAGTTAATTTTTTTCTGACAATTTTGAAGTAAAAAGGATGTCATCTTTCGAATTGATGACATCCTTTTTCCGTAACTTCTTTTTGTATTCAACTGTACCCAGAATTCTATTTCACATCGTTATTATATAACTTTCACCGCTGAAATTCTTTAGATCAAATATTGCGAGGCAACAATAATTAGCACAATTGCAAAAATTAAAATCCAACTGTATGGACTGGAGAAATTAAGGGCCCAGCCGGTATCATTTATTTTTGGAACGATTAACCTTGGATCTTTACGGTTAAAATAGAGCAGGCCTCTCCAGTTGTTGGGATCTTTGTGCATGTTCTCCGGAAATTCTTTTTCCCGTTTCATTTTTGATTTCATTTATCTCTTAAAGGTACCTATTCTTAAAATCAGATTTCTGGAATGTAGTAGGGAAATAGCTTTGCGTATTTACTTGATCCTTTGCGGGTTTGTGTGGATTGTCCTTTTTGTGCAGCCTCTTACTTGTTTCAGAATAAGCTGGCTAACAACGCATCATCCGCTTCTTCGGGCAGCGTTACTTTCAGCTTTGGATTTTCCTTCATCGCCTGTTCGATCGCAAAACGGGCGGGTTTGTTCCGTGCCCAGCTGCGTCGCGAAATGCCGTTGTTTACATCCCAGTAGAGCATCATTTTCAAACGTTCTTCGGCATCGGGAGTCCCGTCGATGGTCATTCCAAATCCACCGTTAATAACTTCGCCCCAGCCAACACCGCCACCGTTGTGTAACGACACCCAGGTGGCCCCTCGGAAAGCATCGCCCACAAAATTCTGCACCGCCATGTCGGCAGTAAACGACGAGCCGTCGTAAATATTTGAAGTTTCGCGATAAGGCGAGTCGGTTCCGGAAACATCGTGGTGATCGCGTCCCAAAACAATGGGCGCTGAAATCCTGCCATCACGAATGGCATCGTTAAACGCTTTGGCAATGGCAGTCCGCCCTTTGCAATCGGCGTACAGAATACGTGCCTGAGAACCTACTACCAACTTGTTCTTTCCTGCCTCGCGAATCCAATGAATATTGTCCTCCATTTGTTGGGTGATCTCCTCAGGAGAATGTTGAGCGAGTTGTTCTAAAATTTCCGCTGCAATTCTATCAGTGGTTTCCAGGTCTTCAACTTTTCCTGAAGTACATACCCAGCGGAAAGGGCCAAAACCATAATCAAAAAACAATGGCCCCATAATATCCTGCACATACGATGGGTAGATAAAATTGCCTTTTTCATCCATAACGTCCGCTCCGGCGCGACTGGCTTCGAGCAGAAAGGCATTTCCATAATCCCAGAAATACATGCCGTTTTGTGTGAGTTTGTTTACTGCCGCCACATGTCGACGTAGCGATTCGTATACTTTTTCGTGAAATAAATCGGGTTGTTCCGCCATCATTCGATTCGACTCTTCAAATGACAATCCGGCAGGGTAATAACCTCCGGCAAATGGATTGTGAAGTGAAGTCTGATCAGAGCCCAGTTCAATCTGAATATTTTCTTCCGCAAGTTTCTCCCACAGATCGATCACGTTGCCCTGGTAAGCCAGCGAAACGGCTTCTTTGTTTTCGCGCGCTTTTATCATACGCTCGATCAGCTTGTCGAGGTCGATGTAAATTTCATCCACCCAGCCCTGACTGTGACGGACTTTAACTGCTTTGGGATTAACTTCGGCTACCACGCAAACCATTCCTGCAATAACAGCGGCTTTGGGTTGTGCTCCCGACATTCCCCCTAATCCGCTGGTCACAAATATCTTCCCTGTTGTCCCACCCGTTGAATGAAGTCGTGCTGCATTCATCACTGTAATCGTTGTACCATGCACAATTCCCTGCGGCCCAATATACATATACGACCCGGCGGTCATTTGTCCGTATTGCGAAACACCCAGCGCATTCATCCGTTCGTAATCATCGCGGCCCGAATAATTAGGAATTACCATGCCGTTTGTAACCACAACACGTGGTGCATTTTTATGAGAAGGAAACAAACCCATCGGGTGCCCCGAGTACATCACCAGCGTTTGTTCATCGGTCATTTCGGCCAGGTACTTCATGGTAAGCAGGTACTGCGCCCAATTCTGAAAAACAGCCCCGTTCCCGCCATAAGTAATCAACTCGTGTGGATGTTGAGCCACTGCTTTGTCGAGGTTGTTCTGGATCATTAACATGATTGAGGCAGCTTGTTTCGACTGAGCAGGATATTCACTGATCGGGCGGGCGTACATTTCGTAGTCGGGACGAAAACGGTACATGTAAATCCGGCCAAAAGTTTCCAGTTCGCTCAAAAACTCACGGGCGAGTACAGCGTGAAATTTTTTAGGAAAATAGCGTAGCGCGTTTTTCAGGGCGAGTCTTTTTTCTTCGGCATTTAATATGTCTTTTCGTTTGGGAGCGTGGTTGATATGGTTGTCGAAAGCTTTTGGAACAGGGAGCTCGTTTGGGATGCCTTCTAAAATTCTCTTTCTAAATTTAGTAGCAGTCATAGTATATTCTCCTTTATCTTATTAAATTCGAAGTATAGCGGCAAAATATGGCCTTTCCCCGATAATTGCGATGATATTTGACACTATTTATAAATATTTGTAAGCATTCAAAAATAATAGAAGAAAGATGAAACGATTTGGAATTGTATTAATAGCTGTAGTGAGTGCCTTTTTGTTTTCGAGTTGCGGATACAACAAAATGGTGGAAATGGATGAACAAGTTACCTCGCAGTGGGCACAGGTTGAGAACGTTTATCAGCGCCGCGCCGACCTGATACCAAATTTGGTAAACACCGTAAAAGGTTATGCGGCACACGAGCAGGAAACACTGGAAGGAGTGATCGAAGCCCGTTCGAAAGCTACCTCGGTAAATATCGATGCCAATAAATTAACACCTGAAACTTTGAAACAGTTCACACAAGCGCAGGATGGACTTTCATCGGCGCTGAGCCGTTTAATGGTGGTGGTAGAACGTTATCCCGATCTGAAAGCGAACCAGAATTTCCTTGATTTGCAAGCCCAGCTCGAAGGAACGGAGAACCGGATAACCCAGGAAAGAAAGAAGTTCAATGAAACAACGCAAGCTTACAATGCTTACATCCGCAAATTTCCGCAGGTGATTTATTCGGGCTGGTTTGGGTTCGATAAAAAGACCTACTTTGAGGCCCAGCAGGGAGCTGAAAAAGCGCCGGAAGTTCAATTCTAAAACTAAACAGATAGAGAAGAGAACGTCATGCTGAGCCGAGCTCAGCATCTGACTTTTAGTCCAAAGATTCCGAGATGAATTCGGAGTGACAGAATCTTAAAAAATTAAGCAGATGGGAGTACAAAAATATTTTACAGAAGCCGACCAGTTACAAATATCGAATGCAATTCGGGTGGCAGAAACAAATACTTCGGGGGAGATACGTGTTCATGTCGAAACAAAATGCGCAGGTGATGTGCTCGACAGAGCGGCCTACATTTTCGAAAAACTCGAAATGCACAAAACAGCACTTAGAAATGGCGTATTGTTTTATCTGGCTGTTGAGGACCGTAAGTTTGCAATCCTTGGCGATGCCGGTATCAACCAGAAAGTGCCGGAGAATTTCTGGGAAAGCACGAAAGAATTGGTAATCGAAAAGCTTAAGGAGGGCAAGATGTCGGAAGGACTTTCGAAAGGTATTGTTAAAGCCGGAGAGCAGTTGAAAACACATTTCCCTTATCAGAAAGACGATGTAAATGAACTGTCGGACGACATTTCGTTTGGAAAATAATAAAGTCATGAAAAAAATATTAATCACACTGCTTGCAATTTTTTCGTTAACCGCGGTTCTGAATGCACAAATTCCCGAACGTCCCAATCCGCCCCGACTGGTGAACGACTTTGCCGGTGTGCTCAGCAAAAACGAATTCAGCAATCTCGAAGAAACACTTGAAAGCTTTGCGCGCCAGACTTCGACACAAATCGTGGTGGTAACAGTAGCCGATTTCGATGGACAAGATAAAGCGGAATACGCTTTTGATTTGGGTGAAAAATGGGGTGTCGGACAGAAAGGAAAAGACAACGGAATTGTGGTGCTGTTAAAACCGAAAACCGGAAACAGTCGGGGAGAGGTATTTGTGGCAAGCGGTTACGGGTTAGAAGGCGTTTTGCCCGATGCCATTATAAATCGCGATGTTGTTGACAACGAAATGATTCCGCGTTTTAAACAGAACGACTATTATGGCGGGCTCGCAGCCGGTCTCGACGTGATCATGTCGATTACCCGCGGGGAATATACTGCCGAGCAATACAAGGAAAAAGTGGAAACAGGTGGTGCAGCCGGAATTCCCTTTGTATTTATAATTTTCATCCTGATGTTCGTACTGTTTGGACGCCGACGGAGAGGACGCTTTTATTCGCCCGGGAAAAACCTTCCATTTTGGCTTGCACTCGGAATGATGTCGGGCAGTCATCGATCTTCGGGATCGTTTGGCAACTTCTCTTCAGGCGGAGGTGGTTTTGGTGGATTTGGCGGAGGTAGTTTTGGTGGCGGTGGCGCAGGAGGCAGCTGGTAAAAAAACTTCGGGTTTTAGACCTTACTTTCAAGAGAAGATTCAGTAAAAATATAAATGTTTACGTAGAACCGTTTCCCGTTTGTTCGGAGGGCGGTTTTTACTTTTCCAAATTTCAAAACTTTGGAAAAGTAATGTCACAAAAAAAGCCAATCCGTCAACTGACGAACCGGCTTTCGGAATATTTTGCGAAGGGCTTATTCAGCCACGTCTTCAATTACATTTATTTTTTCATCCACCAAAATACGACCGCAATATTCGCAAACGATAATTTTTTTGCGGCTGGCAATGTCTAATTGGCGTTGCGGTGGGATATTCGCGAAACAACCACCACAGGCATCACGCTGAATAGTAACCACGGCCAAACCGTTGCGTGCATTTTTACGGATTCGTTTGAAAGCGGTAAGCAGACGAGGTTCGATAAACGACTCGATTTTTTCTGATTTGGCTTTCAGTTTTTCCTCTTCGATTTTGGTTTCTTCAGTAATTTCCTGAAGCTCTTTTTTCTTACGTTCGAGGTCTTCCTCGCGCTCTTTCAATTGCGTTTTCGATTCCGAAATGGCTTCCTTTTTGGCAGTCATATCGACAGTGAATTCTTTGATGCGTTTTTCAGATAGCTCGATTTCCAAAGTCTGGAATTCAATTTCTTTCGACAGGGAGTCGAATTCACGGTTATTACGAACATTATTTTGCTGTTCGGTATATTTTGCAATCAGTCCCTGCGAATCTTTGATGGCAATTTTCTTATTGTTGATCGAAGTATCCAGGTTTTTGATTTCGTCGTCGAGGTTTACCAGCCTGGTTTTCAAACCGGCAATCTCGTCTTCGAGGTCCTGTACTTCAAGCGGAAGCTCACCCCTCAGGGTTTTTATTTTATCAATTTCTGAAACTACAGTTTGCAACTCGTGCAGGGCGCGCAGTTTTTCTTCAATCGAAAGGTCTTTCTCTTCTTGCCTTGAATAGGTTGTATTCATGCCTTAAATATTTTATTTATTTGTTCTCTAATTTTTCGGAGATCGCTCTCCACCGCGGTTTTCACTCCCGGATTTTACAACAAGCAGGCTCTGAAAATGTTTGTTGCCAATGCTGTTACACGAAAGTTTCCAACCAAAAATCAGAAGTAAAAAACCGGATTGGTATTTACCCCTGATAAACGGACTGCAAATTTAGAGAAATTTTTCGTAAGTAACTCATAAAAAAGTTCTTTAGTGAATTGTTCACTTTCAAAATGCCCTACATCGGCAATTACTATTTTGTTTTCGGCATCAAAAAACTGGTGATATTTAAAATCGCCGCTTACAAAAAAGTCGGCGCCCGACGAAATTGCCCGGTTAAGCAGGAACGAACCAGCCCCGCCACACACCGCCACTTTCCTGACTTTTTTATTTAAAAGTGCCGTGTGCCGGATCGCGCCCGGGCCAAATGTTTCTTTAAGCTGTTTTAAAAACGCTTTTTCGGTTTTTTCCTTATGCAGTGTTCCAATCATTCCCATTCCGATCTGATCAAACAAGTTATCTAACGGATAAATATCGTAAGCTACTTCTTCGTAAGGGTGAGCCTGTAAAAGGGCGTTGATTATTTTGCCCTGGAGATAGTTTGGGAAAATGGTTTCGAAACGGATTTCGTTTTCGTAATGTTGTTTTCCTTTTTCCCCCACAAAAGGATGGGTGGTATTGTTTCCCCGGAAAGTTCCCTGTCCGTGTGAATTAAAACTGCACGAGTCGTAATTCCCAATGTGGCCAGCGCCCGCAGAAAAAACAGCCTCTCTTACTTTGTCGGCATGATCGACCGGGATAAAAGTGACAAGTTTCTTGAGCATGCCTGCTATAGGTTGTAGAATCTTGCAGTTTTCAAGCCCAAGCTTTTCACAAATCTTTCCGTTTACGCCGCCGCTCACGCTATCGAGGTTGGTATGTGCCGCATAAATAGCAATGTCGTTTTTTATCGCTTTTAAAAGTGTGCGTTCAACGTAATTTTTACCGGTTATTTTTTTTAGTCCCGAAAAAACAATCGGGTGGTGGGCCACAATTAGATTGCAGTTTTGTGCAATCGCTTCTTCCACCACCTGTTCGGTTACATCGAGCGAGATCAACACGCCGCTGACTTCGGCCGCCGGATCCCCTAAAATAAGTCCGGCGTTGTCATACGATTCCTGTAAACGCAGCGGAGCGAAGGTTTCGAGAAAATTGGAAACATCTTTAATAAAAGTCATAATTTTTGTTTAATCTACTTTTTAGTTTGATTGTGGGGGGCCTATTTTATCTCTGATATCCATCAACTCCTGCTTAATGTCCTGAAGGCGTTTTACAATTTCGTAATTATTCAGGGTATCGTCGCGGTTGTCCTTTAATTTTTTACGGGCGCCATCGATGGTGAGCCCACGCTCTTTTACCAGGTGATGGATCAGGCGGATGGTTTCGATGTCGTCTTTGGTAAAAAGCCGGTTTCCTTTTTTATTTTTAAAGGGTTTCAGCGCTTCGAACTGTTTCTCCCAATAGCGGATATGTGACGGAGTAAGCCCGAACATTTCGGACACTTCGCCTACGGTGTAGTAAATCTTTTCTATTTCGGGTTTTTTATACGGCACCTTTTCCGATTTTGAGATGCAAGATAATCAGATTTAGGAACCAGGACAAAATAAAAACATCCACAGGTGAACCTGTGGATGTTTTTATGATTTTCTTCAACAGAGAAATCGATTAAAAATATTTAGTCTAACGACTGTCCTATATTCGACGAAATGGCAATCATTTTATCGTATTCCTGTGGACTCAGGTCCTGGAACAGATAATAAGCCGGATTTAATTTTTGGCCGTTTTTATGCACTTCATAGTGGAGGTGCGGTGCGGTTGATCCACCGCTATTGCCGACATATCCAATTATATCGCCACGATGTATTTTTTGTCCGCGTTTTACATTGAATTCGTTCAGGTGGCCATAAACGGTTTCGTAACCGTAGCCATGGTCAATTTTAATGTTAAGTCCCAAACCAACCCTACTTCTTTTCGAACCGCTCACTTCGGTTACTTCGCCGTCGCCGGTGGCATAAACCGGAGTTCCGATGGGGGCGGTAAAATCCTGTCCCCAGTGCATCTTGCGAACCTTGTAAATTGGGTGCATCCGGTATCCCCAGCCACTTGATGTCCGTTTCAGGTCTTTGTTACTAACCGGCATAATCGAGGGAAGAGCTGCCAGCATTTTTTCCTTGTTCAGCGCCAGTTCCATTACCTCGTCGTAAGATTTCGATTGTATATAAGCCTTTTTCGAAAGGATATCGAGTTTTTTGGCAGTGGCAATTACCAGATCGGCGTTATTCATATTTTCGAGGTGCGAGTATTTGTTCACTCCTCCAAATCCGGCCTCGCGCACTGTTGACGGAATCGGTTCGGCCTCAAAAATCACACGGTAAATATTATCGTCCCGTTGCTCCAGGTCTTCCAATACCTTTCCTACTTTATCGAGGTCTTTCGTCATTAATTCGTACTGAGAGAGCAACTGCTGGTTTTCGCGCCGCAGTCGTTTTGTTTTTGGCGTTTCGTATAAATTCAGGAAGATAACCGCAAATACCAAGGCCAGAGCAAGGCTGCTCGACAAATAAGCCGCTACCTTAACGGCCTTCTCTTTTATGGTCAGGCCGATGCTTTCGTACTTTAATGTATCAGGATTAAATTTGTATTTCTTTCTTGCCATCCAGGCTCCTTTTTTTCACGTTTTCAACAAAATCAATTAAAACGTATAACTTTGCGTGGTTTAAAAAAACGTGATATTTTCACGCCGCAAATGTAAGTAAATAACTCATAACTAGGGTTTTTATTTTATTTGTATTAAATATTTTTAACGAAATAGTAAATACGTACAGACGGTAACATGAAGACTTCTAAAGAGATACGCGCAGCCTTTCTTGACTTTTTCAAAGAGAAACAGCATCAGATTGTTAATTCGGCGCCCATGGTAGTAAAAGGCGATCCGACACTGATGTTCACCAATGCGGGGATGAACCAGTTTAAGGATTGGTTTTTGGGAAACGAACCCGTAAAATGGAGCCGTGTAGCGGATACCCAGAAATGTTTACGTGTATCCGGGAAACATAACGACCTCGAAGAAGTGGGGCTGGATACCTATCATCATACCATGTTCGAAATGTTGGGAAACTGGTCGTTTGGCGATTATTTTAAGAAAGATGCCATCGACTGGGCCTGGGAATTCCTGGTAACCCGGATGGGAATTGATCCTGAACGTTTGTATGCTACCGTTTTCGAAGGAAGCGCTGACGACAACCAGGAACGCGACAATGAGGCTGCCGGTTACTGGGAACAATATCTGCCGGGCGAACGAATTTTGAACGGAAGCAAAAAAGATAATTTCTGGGAAATGGGCGACACCGGTCCGTGCGGTCCGTGTTCAGAAGTACATGTCGACCTGCGCCCACAGCCGGAAATCGATAAAATTCCCGGCCGCGAGCTCATTAACAAGGATCATCCGCAGGTGATCGAAATATGGAACCTTGTATTTATCCAGTTCAACCGAAAAGCTAATGGAGACTTGGAAGAACTGCCCGATAAACATGTAGATACCGGAATGGGTTTCGAACGTTTATGTATGGTGTTGCAAGGGGTAACTTCGAACTACGATACCGATGTTTTCCAGAATACCATTGCTGAGATTGCCAAACTGAGCCATAAAAACTACGGCGACGATGAGAAGGCCGACATTGCGATGCGTGTGATCGCCGACCACTTGCGTGCCGTGGCTTTTGCCATTGCCGAAGGCCAGTTGCCATCGAACAACAAAGCCGGTTATGTGATCCGCCGGATTTTGCGCCGCGCAGTTCGTTACGGTTATACTTTCCTGGGTTTTAAAGAAGCAAATATCTATCGCCTGATCGAAGTTCTGAAAAATACAATGGGAGAAGCTTTTCCCGAATTGGTAAGCCAGCAAAACCTGGTTGAAAAGGTGATTAAGGAAGAGGAAGAATCTTTTCTACGCACGCTGTCAACCGGGATTAAACTGCTCGACGAGCTGATGATCAAGGCGAAAGCAGATGGACTGAAAGAAATTGATGGGAAAGATGCCTTCGTTTTATACGACACCTACGGATTTCCGCTTGATTTAACCGAGTTGATTACCCGAGAAAATGGTCTGGGTGTTGACGAAAAAGCTTTTACTGTTGAAATGGAAGCGCAGAAAAGCCGCTCCCGAAACGCCGCCGCACAGGAAACCGACGATTGGGTAGAACTTCGTAAAATAGAAAAAACCGAGTTTGTCGGTTACGATCGTTTAGAGGCTGAAATCCGTATCGCCCGCTATCGCAGGGTGATGCAAAAGAAAAAAACGTTTTACCAGTTGGTATTCGACCAGACCCCTTTTTATGGCGAATCGGGTGGACAAGTCGGTGACTCGGGTTACCTCGAGTTTGAAGGAATAAAAACCCCGATTTTTGATACTCAAAAAGAGAATAACCTGATTGTGCACCTGGTAGAAAAACTTCCTGAAAACCCGACTGAATATTTCCGGGCGGTAGTCAACGTGCAACGTCGTACCAATATTGCCAATAACCACACTGCTACTCACTTGCTGCATTCGGCTTTGCGTGAGGTACTTGGTAAACATGTCGAACAAAAAGGTTCGCTGGTAAATGCCGACCACCTTCGTTTCGATTTCTCGCATTTTCAGAAAATGAGCGACGAAGAAATTGAGCAGGTTGAATTGTTGGTGAACCAGAAAATTCGTGAAAACTCGGTGCGCGAAGAAAATCGTGATACTCCGATTGCAGAAGCCAAAGCTGCCGGTGCAATGATGTTGTTTGGCGAAAAATACGGCGAAGCGGTACGCACCATAAAATTTGGCAAGTCGCTCGAACTTTGTGGCGGAACCCATGTGGAAGCTACCGGCCAGATCGGAATTTTTAAAATCGTTTCGGAAAGTGCCATTGCTGCCGGGGTTCGGAGGATTGAGGGCATTACCGCCGCTCATGCCGAAAAATATATCAACGAGCAACTCAATATTCTTAAAAATATTCGGGAAATGATTAAAGGTTCGAAAGATGTATTGGGAAGTGTAACCTCGCTACTGCAACAAAACTCTGAACTTTCGAAACAGATCGATAATTTCCAGCGCGAAAGCATGAAAATTGCCAAGGCAACCCTAAAAAGCAAAGTGTTGCAGGAAAACGGTGTAAATATTATTGCGCAAAAAATTGACCTCGACAATGCTGCACTAATTAAAGATTTGGCTTTCCAATTAAAAGGTGAGATAGAGAACCTTTATTTGGTACTGGGTGCTGAAATTGGGGGCAAACCCAACCTTACCGTAATGATTGCCGACAACATTGTGGAAGAAAAAGGATTGAATGCAGGGCAGATTGTTCGCGAAGCCGGTAAGGAAATTCAGGGCGGCGGTGGCGGACAAGCATTTTATGCAACCGCAGGCGGCAAAAAAACGGAAGGGTTGGACGCAGCCATCGAAAAAGCGCTTTCATTTTTGCAGTAATTGGTTTTGTTGAACGATGGAAAGAACCGCCCCCCTTATTAAAGAGGCGGTTCCATGTATCGACAGTTACAGGGACAGGATCAGCGCTTTACAACATTAAGCCAAAGTTTTATAAAAACGCCCCAAAAGAGGGACGGGTTATTTTAAAAGAGATTTTTAAACAGTGTCTTAACCCAAACAGAAACTTGTTTCCCGATCACACATTGAAAACACAATTATTGATGTTTGACGAACCTCTGGATAAAGAACAATTTTCAGAATGGCTTTCCTACACGCTCGACATTTATAAAAATCAAACCTACCGTGTAAAGGGGATCCTTTGTTTTGTAAATGAACCTTTTGAATATATTTTACAGGGAGTGGGCGGTAGTTTTGAACTGGCGGATGGAGACGAACTGGCTCTCGGGAAAGTTAGTCAGATGGTTATTATCGGTCAACTGGGAAATTTGAAAATTTGAATTTGAAATTTGAAAACTATTTTGCGTAATTTCCATTAAAAATGGTTATTTTAGAGTCACTAATCTTAGTATTCCAATGGATGAATCAAATCTTGAGGTAAAAGAACCAAAACTGAACCCTTTATTCAATTCAAAAGAAAAGAAAAAAGCCGAAAATTTTAGTGTTGTAGATATCACAGAAGAACTTTTTATCTCAAAACATACGCCCAACCATCGTAAACACATCCGTCAAAAACTGGAAAGAAATACAACTGCCGGGTTGTTCCGCTATATTCATGCTTTTGATCTTTTTTTAGTTTTTTTTTTTACAGATAAATGACCGAATTAGGGCAAATAAAATTGTGTGCGGTTCCCCTAAGTTGTTCACTGTTTTAAAGATGATGCAGGTTGTTTCAATTATGCCGGAGGTTGACTTCCGGTTTATGATAATAAATTTGTAAAAACAATAAGATGAACTATCGTTTGATTGGCGGTTTCGGTTTGACGATCGTTAATTTTTCCGAATATATTAAATCAATAATTATGAAATCGTTGAAAATGCCCAATCCCAAATTGTGTTGGTTGATTTTTAATAAGTTGTTGTTGTTAATTGTGTGTATTGGATTTGTGGGTGTGGGGAAAGTATATTCCCAGGCTATCCCGGCGTCGAAAGTGACCATGGACAACAATGACCTGAAAAACGGGTATATCAATCTGAAGATTCCCATTTACGATGATGATGGAAACGATGAAGGGATTTCCCCAACCAGTACGAGAGCAGGTAAAATAACCGTGAATGGTTCTACGCTCCTCCGGTTCTGGTCATTTCATGACGAGGGCGATGGGCAGGATGGCGCTGATTGGTATTGGGTCCGGGCGCAAAGGACCACGTCTGAGGTTAATGTTGATATCCATAAAACATGGGAAGGAGATTACTGGCAATCGATTAATGCAGTATCTTCAAGTTTTGACGCTGATTCATATACTCAGGTTAATATAACCAAAGATGGTAGTACAACCTGGGCACAAATCAGGGTTTGTTTACCCACCTGGCTTCTCGACGATAGTTCTTTGGATGTGGTGGTGAGCTATTATGTAGATGAAGATGGAGGAGGCGATTATGGGGAAACAAGTACTTCCCAGAGTTTTTCGGGACTTACATTCCCTGTTCCCTCTTTGAATTATACTTTTTCAGCTACTCCGGGGAAATACAATGTAAATGCAACCGTTTCGCCAACCGGGGTATATTCCAAATATGAATATTCTATCGGCGGCGCCTACTCTACATTAACCGGAAGTACAGTTTCTATTCCCGTGGATATTACGGAAAGCCAACAGTCAAAAACCGTTTTTGTGAGATATACGCTGGGGTACTGCAACCGGACGGTTGTAAAAAGCAGTAACATTACACTTCCTGCATATCCGCAGGCAAAAAATTTTAAAGCAACACAACTTGCCAACGGAGATGTATCGCTTACCTGGGATGTAAACGCCGCAACGGGCGCCAACTACATTTCGGGCGACCAGTTTGAGATTCAGCGCGCCGACAATATTGAATTTAATAATCCGGTTAATGTAGGGAAAGTGGATTATAATCAGGCAACAAGTACTTATTCATACCTCAACCAAACATCCACAGAAAATCTTAACGGCACCTATTATTACCGGATTCGGCGCACCAAAACTCAGGCTGAATGGGGATGGGATTTGGACGAAGTTACATCCGTTCAGTTATCCATGGCTCATAAATACGTAGCGTCGGCCAATGTTCAGTTTAACGCCAAAACCAATGTAGCACAAATCAAATGGAATTATAACAGCGGAAACGTTTGGACGGCCAACTCCTCGGTTATCATTGAACGGTATAATCTGACCAGCGGAGGAGCAAAAGAGGTGATCGTGGTTCCCGCTGATTCGTTAACCAAACGTTCTTTTTCGGAAGAGCTTTTCCTGATGTGTAATAAGTTTACCTATAAAATTTATGTAAAACCCGGCAATACAAATTATGTTACCCAGGAAGCTTTATCGGTCAACGGCGACAATGTGGTTCCGCTGGAGTCGGGAGAGTTGTATTCTATCAATGCTTCCAAAGGTTATTTTTCCGACCGGATAGAGTTATCGTGGGAAACCGATGGAATGCCCATTGATTATTTCTCGGTGAAAAACAGGATATTTCAGTCGGGAAATGCTTTTAAACAAATTGCCCAGGTAACCGGGACCATCGGTTCCGAATCGTATCAGTTCAGCGACGGACAGTCGAATCCGGGAGAAATTTATGAATATCAGATCATCGGGGTTACCAAGTGCACCGATGTAACCATTTATACCGATACGTTGTTGACCTACGGCTTTCGCACCCCGACCGGAGATATTTACGGAAGGGTAACTTTCGAGAATGGCCAGGCTGAAGAAAATGTGGAGGTGCGCCTGGAATCCGGGGAAGGAATTTCGGGCAGAAGCCTTGTTTTCGATGCCGGTCAGACTGCAACGATAAACAATACGTCTTTTCTTGAGACCAGCACGGAATCTGTTACTGTGCAAACCTGGATTGCTCCGGATGCTTTCTCCGGAACACAAAAAATAGTCACAAAACCGGGGATGTACGAGTTGGGGCTGACGGACAATTTTGTCTATTTTTCAGTAGGCGATCAAACGCTCAATTCGGTGGTTCCGGTAAACGGGTTTCTCGAAGGTTCCGGTTTTGTCCATGTTACCGGTGTATTCAGCGGCGACAGCCTTTTTGTGTATATCAATGGCGAACGTACAGACAGCGCCAAAACTTCTGCAATAGTAACAGGGAACAACAATCCGGCCAGCCTTGGCGGAAATTATTCCGGGGCAGTGGACGAAGTCAGGGTCTGGGCCCGCGCCCTTACCGCGAAAGAAATTGCAAGAGATTACAACCGGTATATTACCGGCGGCGAAACAGGATTAATGGCTTACTGGAGTTTTAATTATGCAACCGGTGAAGAGTTTTATGATCGTTCATACAAAAACAGCGATTATAACGAAAATCACGGAAGATTAAATGGAGCTGTTTTAAATGAAACAAGAATACCGACAAACGAACAACTGGGATACAAGGGCGTGACCGGGACAGATGGTTCCTATGCTATCAGGGCCGTTCCTTACGTTGGCAACGGAACGCTGTACACCATTATTCCCCGCCTCGGAATTCATCAGTTCGAAGCCCAGGAAGAAGTACGTTTTATCGGCGAAGGTTCTGAAACCTTTACGGTCAACTTTATCGACAAATCATCGTTTCGGGTTACGGGTACAGTCACCTACCAGGGAGGAACGGTACCGGTGGAAGGAGTTTCCTTTACCATCGATGGTATAACGGCTATGGGGAAAAACGGAACGGTTTTAATGTCGGACTCCAAAGGCGAATTTGAAATTCAGGTGCCCGTTGGTTCACACGAAGTTATTGCCAAAAAGGCCAACCATATTTTTGCAAACGGCGGGCGGATAACCGACAGCTACCTGGTGGATCTGAATTACCAGGATGAAGTGCTCGGGCTTAAACTGAGCGATATAACAAAGGTAAAATACATTGGACGTGTGGCCGGTGGCGCTCTGCAGGATTCCTACCCGGTAGGTTTCTCTCTCTCCGAAAATAATCTGGCCGATGGCGCAACGGTTACATTAACCATTAAAAACCCAGCCTATCAAATTGTAAATAGGGATACAACCATTATCTACGAACATCTGGTCCCTTCGGCTAAAAAAGGAACCGGATGGTCAAAAACTGACAGTGTAAGATATTCCGGTGAAACCATTACCATTTTCCCCAATAATGAGACCGGTGAATTTATTGCAGAGGTAATTCCCGTTGCTTTTACGGTCCGGGTAAATGTTCAGGGGCATGATGATATCCCCGGCTCGGGTGAGGACCTCGATTTGACACAAAAACTGATACCGAATTCAACTATTTATACATACCAGGATTCTGTTCTGGTAAATGAGGTCTGGGAAAAAACGAACTATTCGGATACCGTTTACTTTCATGCTGCGCAAAAATTTATTAAACGATACTCCCCAACGGTTCGAATCACGCAGTTGGATAAAAGCAGGAAAACCCTGCCTTATTTTGGCGATAGCGTATATGTGATGAAAACTCTGGGGTTGGATGATGTAACAATCAATTTGATTCCCGGGGGGAACTACTTGTTCGGGAAACCGGTTTTTACGCAAAACGACCAATATCATTTTAAGGCAGAAGTATTTGAGAAATATGTCTATTTCTCAGTTGATGGAAAGCCCAAAACCGGGGTAGCAGCCGACGAGGTTCCTACCGGCGATGCCACCATTGAGTTTACCAATAATCTTGCTACTTCGGGAATCACCCAGGTGGATGCCGACAGTATCGGGGTTGCGTTGTACGATTTTCAGGTTACCGATCCGGAACTTACTTCGGCTGTCAGGGCAATTTCTGCCAAAATCTATTACGGAAGCGAAGAAAACAGAACCTCTATCAATTGGGACGGGGCTTTTACCGGAATTATCATTGGGTCGGTTCAAACCGGTCGCGACTTTATTACCGGAGGTCCTGATAAAGTATTGATGGTCCTTCGTGATCCTCCGGGATCAAAAAGTTATTCTTACCTTGAAAAGGGGGTCTCGGTGAAAGAGGCTTCAACCTATAAAGGAGAAGTTAGGAATGCCGGCTCTGAATTGTTCACACAAAAACTGGGAACTGAATTGGTTACCTTCACGGGTATTGGTGTTGGTACCATTAATTCGGCCACAACAAGTACCGGTTTTACCCTGGGCGTGCTCCATGAAGAATCAATAGGCGGAAGTAACACAACCGAAACCACTACCACCACCACCACCCGTTTTCAAACCAGCGACGACCCTTCGTATGTAGGTGAAGATGCCGACGTATTTGTAGGTTATTCAACCAACATTGCCTATGGATCAACCGAATGTGTAAGCATTATCTCCAAAACAAAATACCTCGAAAATCCGGGCCGGTATAAGGTTTATACGTCGCTGACCCCGCTGACCCAAAGCTGGCTGATTGCAAAACAAACCGGTTTGGGATTGGCACAGACCTTCGGGACTTTGTTTGCCTATCCGCAAAGTCATATTATTAACAGGTTGTTACCCGAAATGGAGGCTTTGCGAAACAATTTTTTGATGCAGAAAGATGAAGCCGATTTTAACCTGCTGCAAAATCTTGCCAACGATCTGGACACTGTCTTTTACGTCTCTTATCTTCCGGCTGACAATCCAAACTTCGGTAAAAGCAATTTTGATGAAGCTTTTAATAACGCTACCGATCCTGACCCTGATGATGAATTTAACGGGCCCAGTTACAGGGTTATTTTTCCGGAACGGAACGATTTTACACGAAGTGATACCATATTGTATCTGAACCAGTCCATTTTCAACTGGTATAAACAACTGAAAGCGAACGAGGAGGCAAAAATAAATGCCAAGTTGTTGCAAAACTATTCCTTTCAGGGAGGTTCGCCCGTTCAGTATTCTGAATCTTATTCTTTTACCGAATCGGGAACGGTTAGTTTTGATATTATGATTGGGGGCAATTTTAAAAACGAAACGGATGTGACCATCATGGGGAGTGGATTTAAACTGTCAATCGACGAGTCGCTTACCACGACTCATGGCGGGGAATTTGAGGATGCGGAAACACAAAATCACAGCAAAGGTTTTGTACTGGCAGAAAGTAGCCAGGACTATATCAGTGTGGATGTGATGCACGAGAACGCAGATTCCGACATTGGCAATTCAGATGAAACCGATGATTTTTATCCGACTTTTGTTTTCAGGACACAGGCGGGCGCAACCTCCTGCCCTTACGAAGATGCCAATGTTACCCGGTTTTTTGAACCCGGCCAGCATATTCTCGACCAGGCAACCAAAAGGATTGAAGTCCCCGAAATAGCAGTAGAGAACGATTTTGTCGAAAATGTACCCTCCGGCGAAGCTGCCTACTTTACGCTTTATTTGCGAAACAACTCCGAAATTGCTCAGGATAATTGGTTTACCCTGAAAATTGTCAGCGCTTCAAATCCTTCCGGGGCAAAAATGTTTATCGACGGGGCGCCCATCGGAAACGGACTCGACTTCCTTGTCCCGGCCGGCGGTACATTGCCAAAAACGCTGGAAGTAAGAAAGGGTTCCGAAATGAATTATGATAATTTGCAACTGGTTTTACAATCCCGTTGTCAGGAAAGTGTCAACGATTCCGTGACTGTTACCGTTCATTATACGCCCTCGTGTACCAATGTTGATGTTGAAAAACCCGGTGACAAATGGACCTACAATACGAAACTGCCCGTTGTTTCGGTTGACGGCGTCGATAAACATTATATGGAAGTGCGCCTCAACGGTTTCGATGTGAATTACGACAGTTTCAACCACATCAAATTACAATACAAATCATCCGCTGAATCTGACGAGGGATGGAAAACTCTGATGAAATACTACAGCGACTCAGTACTGTACCTCGAAGCGCTCGAAAATGGAAATGCCGGATTTATCGATCCGGGTGATGCCGGTACCATCAAATACCTGCTGAAAATGGATGATCTCCCCGATCAGCGGTACGATTTAAGGGCCGTGTCAGTTTGTTTAATCAACAATGAGGCAATTGAAAATTATTCGGCAACGGCCAGTGGAATAAAAGATATGTTACTTCCGCGCCTGTTTGGAGCTCCCCAGCCAGCCAACGGAATTTTAACCATTCAGGATGAAATCCGGCTTAATTTTAATGAACCCATAGCCGAAGGTTTGCTGACCAAAAACAATTTTCAGGTGACCGGAATCCGCAACGGAGCCATGACCGACCACTCGGTTTCCATCCGGTTCGACGGGATCAACGATTTTATGGAAACTGAATTCGAAAAAAATATGGCCGGAAAGGATATTACCGTTGAAATGTGGATCAATTCCGATCAGGCCCAAACTGCCACCTTGTTCAATCACGGAAATATCAACGAGTCCATCGGGATGGCCTTAACCAGCGATAACCGTCTGCAACTGTTCCTGGGCGATAACATCATAACAAGCAACAATCCGGCGCCTTTCGAACCCGGTTCCTGGGCGCATGTAGCCTTTGTTTTCAGCGAAGAAGGGTATATCACAGGATACTACAATTTCAGTGAAGTTATCAGCAACGTTTTTGCGGGAACATACGCCGGAATCGGCAATATGGTCATCGGAAAGAACATTCGGAGCAATGCTGACTTTTTTACCGGACGGATGCACAATGTGAGGATATGGAATGAACAGCTTACTTCCGGCGAACTGCAGGTGAACAGCCTGGCACAACTTTCCGGAAATGAACCCGGGCTGCTGGCGTATTATCCTATGGACAGGGCAGTGGGTGAACTGGCTGAAGACAAAGCCCGCGGAGCCAACCTCCTGATGAACGGATGTACCTGGTCGGTACCCGAAGGAAGGGCGGTTCGGTTCAACGGAACAGATAGTTATGTGAAAATGAATACAGGAAGTTCTGCCGTAATCCGCGACAATATGGATTATACCATCGAATTCTGGTTCAAAGGCGGCCCGGGACAAACCAACGCTACCCTCTTTAGCAACGGCCGTGGCGACGGGCAGGATCTCGGAGGTTCAAAAAACCTTTTCTCCATTGCTTTTAATAATAACGGAAAACTCTGTTTTACAAACAACGGTTTTACAGCAACTGCCGATGGCGATTTCCTTGACAACAACTGGCACCATTTTGCATTAAATGTTGGCAGGACCATCGGAAGAGGACAAATTTACATCGACGGAAACCTGATCAGTTATTTTAGTTCCGAAGAACTCGGCGGAATCGGTTCGGCATTTATGTACCTCGGTGCGCGCGCCTGGTATGCCGGGGGAGAGGCCGCCAACCTAAAACTTGATAACTTTTTTGAAGGAACAATTGATGAGGTAAGAATCTGGAAACTATATAAATATGAACAGCAGATACAGGAAAGTAACAACATCAGGCTCGATGGCAGCGAAATGGGATTGCTGGCCTATTATCCTTTTGAATATTATAAGGAATGGCAGGGGCTTCAGGAACTTGATTTTACGCTGGCCGATAAAAAAATTCAACCCGACCCGGCCAATACAGTTCCCGATGCCGAAAATTTCAATGCTGAACAGGTGTCGGATACCCCGCCCGTAAAAGACAAGGGGGCCGTTTCCAACCTTGAATTCGACTTTGTGGTTAACAACGATGCTTTAATTGTCTATCTGGAGGAAACGCCTGAAAAGATTGAAAAAACCATTGTTACTTTTACCGTCGATGGCGTTCAGGATGTGAATGGAAATGAAAACAGCTCGCCCATTACCTGGAGTGCATACATCGACCGGAACATGCTTCGCTGGAGCGATACCGAAATCACCGTTGCAAAACCGCTCAACCAGTCGGCCGAATTTACCGTTCAGGCGGTGAATAAAAGCGGTTCGGTTCAGAATTTTTATATCCGGAACAATCCCTCTTGGATGAAAATCACTCCTTCGTCCGGGACCATCGATCCAAATACCTCTATCAGTATTTCTTTCCAAATCGATGAAGGGCTCAATATCGGGACCTACAATGAAATGATTTACCTGGTAAACAGCGACAATGTTTCCGAAGTTCTCGATGTTACTGTCACGGCAAAGGGCGATGCTCCCGACTGGGCGGTCAATCCCGGCGATTACAAATACAACATGCAGGTGTACGCCAAATTGCGTATCAACAACATTTTTTCAAAAGATCCGGAGGATAAAATTGCCGCCTTCTCGGCCGGAAAATGTATCGGAGTGGCCAATGTTCAGTATGAAGAGCGAAACGACATGTGGTACGCATTTCTGATTGTTTATTCCAACGAAACCAATAAAAACGGGATTGTTTTCAAAATCTGGGATGCCAGCGCCGGTATGATTTATCTTGCTGATGCCGGACATGACATCGGTTTTACAAACAACAACACGGTAGGAACACCGGCTGTCCCGCAAATTTTCGACGCCGGTAACCTGATTTATCAGAATATTGATGTGTCTGCTGGTTGGAACTGGATTTCGATGAATGTGAAGTCTCCTTCCCTGAACAGTTTGAATGAGTTGCTCGCCAATATGACCTGGAACTCTTCCAATTTCTTTAAAAGTGAAGCGGATAATCTGAGCGCCAATTATTCCGACGCCCAGTCGAGATGGATGGAAGAGAATCCGTTTATACTGCGAAATACCCTGATGTATAAGGTTTCTTCCTCGCTTTCCCAAACGATTGCCATTGCCGGTGAAAAGATAATGCCTTCATCGGAAAATATTACAGTGAAGGGCAACCAGTGGAATTACATCGGATATCTCCCGACAGTCCGGCTGAAACTCGATGAGGCGCTGGCCGGCTACGATGCCCGGGAAGAAGATGTGATAAAATCGCAGGACGAATTTGCCATGTTTGCCGGAAATATCGGCTGGGTAGGAAGTCTTTCCTATCTTGAACCAGGCAAAGGATATATGATTTTCAGAAATGAAAACAGCAGCGCCACATTAAAATACCCCGACAGTTACGGTACCATGAGTACAAAAAGCAGTGATAATATGCCGCCTGCCGAATTTGTTAACAAAGCCTTTTCACAAAACATGAACCTGGTAGCGATTAGCGATATCGAACCTCAACCGGGAGATCGGATACTGGCGTTTACCGGCTCCGAACTGAGCTCCGAGGTTACGCTCCGGACTATCGGTTACCGCCAGTTCTATTTTATTACCGTTGCCGGAAATACAACTCAACCGGTGTGGTTCGCCCTCGAACGAAACGGCGAAATTTTGGGCAAAACAGCAGCGCCGGTTCCTTTTGTCGCCAACGCCGTAACCGGCAAGCTGGAGGAACCGGTATTGCTGAAATTCATTCAATCGGGAGATATTGCGACGGCTTATCCAAATCCGGTAAGTACAGAAGTGAACATTCTGTTGGTTACCGGAAAAACAGGCCCTGTCGAAATTCAGGTAACAGATATTTCCGGACGGAAACTGATAGCGCAAAAAGGGAACCATATCGTTGGCGGACAGTCACTCACCCAAATCGATTGTAACAGCCTCCTTCCGGGTTTGTACTTTGTGGCGGTAAAAGTGGAAGGGGTTTCTCATATCATTAAAATCGAAAAGCAATAACGATGAAACAGTTGAAAATTATAGTAGCGCTTGCACTCCTCATAGTGGGCGGATGCAGTAAAGATGAAGAAACATTTACGACTTATCCGGCGCCCGACTGGTCAATCCTGGCTCCGGAACAGTTGCCTCATAGTTTTACAGCGATTGTCGCTGTCCCTGAAAATATAAACATTTATGCCACCGACGGAGATAAGGTAGCGGCGTTTATCAACGACGAATGTCGTGGTGTAGGAACACTTGTGAAATCGGAAAACAGCGGTAATGTTTATTATGTCACCGTCAGGGCGTCTGATACCGAAAACGGGCCGATTGTTTTTCGGTACTACAACGCCCGGCTTTCGTACCTGTACCAAGCCACACAGAGTATTCCGTTTGAAATTGACGGAACCTACGGAACCTATGATTCACCGGTGATTATGGAACTGGAAAATCTGTAAAAAAAAATTGTCTTTTTTTTGAAAAGGAACATTGGGATTGGAGGCAAATTTTAAATGTAAATCAAGTAGAATGAAACATAGTGTTTTTTTTATTGCAGGGATCTTTTTTTCATTGGCATTAACAGCCCAAACCGAAGCAGTTCAGGACGCAATTCCCGATTCTTCCGGAACCCGTTCGTTTTTTGATAACGTATATTGTGAAGCAGCCATTGGCTCACAGGCGCTTTTTTCGTACGATGTGGAAAATCTGGAATGGAACGATCGTTTTACTCCGTTTTTTTCCGTGGCGGCCGGGAAATGGATCTCTCCTTTCTGGGGTGCGGAAATAAAAGCCGAAGGTTTGTCATTGAATGGTTTCAGCACAGCGGAAGGGACTTATACTGCCGCGTCTGGCAACGGATCCCTGTTTGAGCAGGATCCGGTAAGAAGTCACGTCACCATTCATCCCGACGGAACTTATCGTCATTTTATCCGTTACGCCAATGTCTCTGTCCATCTGTATGCAAGCCTGGCACATTTACTGTTCGGGAAGGAAAAACAAACGAAATTCGATTTTGTCCCTTCGGCGGGAATCGGGAATATGCACGTGTTCCCATATAAAGGAATACCAAAAAACAATACTTTATCAGTCTCTTGCGGGCTGACAGGAAAATGGTACCTTACCCCGCATCTTGATATAACGATGAAGGGAACAGCAGTTTTTTTCAACAACAACTTTGAAGGAAGAATTGCCGGTACAAACGACTACGAAAAATATGTGGCTGCCAGTGCGGGATTGGTCTGGTATTTAAAACCGAGGATTTTAAAAGACATTCTTCAGGAATAAAAATAGTTTTTTTCAATAAGAGGGAAGATTTTTTTTGAAGTACGGAACAACATCCTGTTATTGCAGAATCGCAATCCACGGCGGAATAACAAATATCGAACAGCATTTTATAAAAAATGGCAATCACCTTTATCTACAAATTCTTCTTTATTAAACAAGCCAACGTTGTTAATGTAGAAACGATAGGTAGTCGTCACAATTACCTGTTCCGGGACATCCAGAGTATCTCTTGTAACAGGATCAATATACCGATGTAAATTCTCATCAGTTCCAATATCTAACAGGTAATCACCCAGTAAATTAGATAAATCATTCTCAGTAATAGGTATAGTATCATTAACTTCAATACTATAATCAAAGTACTCGCCAAGCGAAAGTGTCCCCCGATAGTATGTATCTCTTTTATATGAATAATATACAACTCCTTCTTTAGCAGCATATAATTGAATGGAATAAGTTAAGCCATCTTCATGATTTTCACATTCAGCTTTATAGTTAGGTGTGTGGCATCACAGTAAATTCTTTATTCGGTTGGGTACAATATTTTTCAGTTTCCCCGGAATCATCACTATCCTGTCCAAGTGGGGAATGTCGGAAAGGCATTTAAATCAGTCGTGTTGGTTTTGTCGGAAAATTGGTGTGCACTTCAATTATTTTGGCCCTTAGTGGTAACATCAATTGTATTGATAATTTTAAAAAACATCTTTTTTTTGAAAAGATTGGTATTTAGAACTTGATAATTGCAATGTGGGTATATGTTTTTGAGCATGTATTTAAGTTGCCACCCAATTCAAGACTGCTTAACGACTGTTGGTATTAAAATACTTTTTTGTCGCTTTTGTCGTTCTTTCTTTGATTTATTTTAAATAAGAATTATTTTCAGCCAAAATAAAAACTTCGGTCTTCAGGATTCTGACTTCCGGCTAATTTTTGAAGAATGAAAAGATTGTATGCTTTTATAACTTCCCTGCCATTTATGGCTTTTATTTTTCTGGCGCTTGCCTTTTCGATGGCCATTGCCACTTTTATCGAAAGTAGTTACGGAACGCCAACAGCACGAGCATTGGTTTACAGCGCCCATTGGTTCGAATTGCTTTGGGGACTTTTTGCCCTAAACCTGATTAATAACCTGATTCGATACCGATTTTTTACCGTCAAACGGTTTCCCCTGGGTTTGTTCCACATTTCGTTTTTAGTGATGATTTTGGGAGCAGCTATAACCCGATATTTTAGTTTCGAAGGATCGATGCACATTCGCGAAAACCAAAGCTCTAATTATATCCTATCGTCAGAAGATTATTTTTACGCTGGTTTTGGCGATCAGCAAAAAGAGATGACAGTTCGTTTTTCGGAAATTACACCGAAACAATTTTCAACATCGTTCGATGTAAATGGAACCAAGGTAAAAGTAAAGACCACCGGCTTTATCGAAAATGCTGAACGCAAAGCTATTCCTTCCGATTCGGGAGAGCCTATCATCGATTTTGTATTTGCCACACCAGGTGGACAAGGCATGCAGTCGTATATGTTTAGTATTGGCGATGTGCTCAACCACCCCGGTTTTACAGCAGGTTTTAATGTGCCACAACAATACATGGTCAATTTCTTTTTGCAGGATGGGCAGTTGTTTATGACTTCGGTGGCGCCGCTCGAAGAAACTACCATGGCCACACAGGAAACTATCACTTTAAATGCGGGCGATACCATTCAGGTAAAACCGATGTTTTTATATGGTTTTGGAGATTATCGTTTCCTGATCCGGAATTATTTGCCAAGCGCAAGTTTTACCGCTGTAAAAAGTCAGAATGAAACGAACGAAGATGCGGTTTTCGTCGAAATTTCCGACGGAATTAACAAACAAACTGTACCGGTTTTTGGCCATTCACTTGCTGTTCCCGATACGGTTCCTGTTCCATTGGGTAACGGAGTTTTGAAACTGGCTTACGGCGCCATGCCGGTTGGACTTCCATTTAGTATTTACCTGCGCGATTTTCAACTCGACCGTTACCCGGGATCTCAATCGCCATCTTCCTTCGCGTCCGAAGTGGTTTTACTCGATCCGGAGCAGGGCATTAACGAAAACCTACGCATTTTTATGAATAATACACTAACGCACCGTGGATTTAAATTTTTCCAGTCGTCGTACGACACCGACGAAAAAGGTACCATCCTTTCGGTGAACCACGATTTCTGGGGAACATGGATTTCGTATCTCGGATATTTCCTCCTGTTTGTAGGAATTTTTACGGCGCTGATCAACAAACATTCCTATTTCCAGTTTCTGGCACAAAAACTTAAAAACAGCGCGGTAAAAGTGCTCTTGGTTTTGGTCTTATTGGGCGCAGGCGTTTTCGGCGCCAATGCGCAAGGCGGCATGGCCGCTGCTATTCCGCCCATCGATAAAAACGTGGTGGATGAATTCAGCCGGCTTTGGGTGCAGGGTGTCGACGGAAGGATCGAACCCATTTCAACATTAACCAGTGAGATTGTCCGAAAAATTACGCATAAATCATCGCTTTACGGAAAATCGTCGGACGAAGTAGTACTGGGTATGATGACGCATCCCGAGATTTGGCGTACCATGCCCATGGTTTTGGTGGGCGACAAAGTGCTCGCACAACAGCTTGGTGCGCAGGGAAAATATATCCCTGTTGAATCCTTATTCGATGAGCAGGGTAACTACAGGATTATTGAGCCAGTTCGGGCGGCTTACGCCAAAGCACCGGCTTTCAGAAACCGAATCGAAAAAGAATACATCAATTTAGATGAACGCGTGAACATTTGTTTTATGGTTTTCCAGGGATCGATGTTTAACGTGTATCCGCGGGCAACAAAAGAACAATCGTGGTATGCCCCGGGAGCTACGGCAACGGAATACTCAGGCGGTGATTCCATTTTTGTGAAAAGCGGGTTCCAGTTGTTTTTGCAATCCATTATCGAGAATAACAACCAAAATGCGCTTCAGATTCTACAGGCGCTCGAGAATTTTCAGTTGAAGTACGGAGCTTACCTGCTACCGGGCGAAACCAAACGAAACATCGAAATTTTTTACAACAAAGTCAATCCATTCAAACGTATTTTCCCGTATTACCTGATGTTTGGTTTCTTGCTGTTGGTGGTTCTGCTCATTAATATTTTTCGGCAGAAACCTTTACCCCGATTTATTAAGTATGGCTTTTTAGCTGTTATAGTGGTCATGTTTCTGGTTCACACTGTTGGTTTGATCTTACGTTGGTATATCTCGGGTCACGCTCCATGGAGTAACGGTTTCGAATCGGTGGTTTATGTGGCCTGGGCCGTTATGCTTGCCGGATTGATTTTTGGACGAAAATATCCGCTGGTAATTGGTACAGCAGCATTCCTTTCGGGGATAGCTCTGTTTGTAGCGCATTTAAGCTGGATGAACCCCGAAGTTACCAATCTGGTACCGGTACTGAAATCGTACTGGCTAACCATTCACGTGGCTATCATAACTGCCAGTTACGGGTTTCTGGGATTGAGTACTTTCCTTGGAGTGCTTACAATGATTTTATTTGTAATGCGAAATCAACAAAACAAAAGCCGTGTAAGTGGTTTTATCGAACAACTTACTACCATCAACGAGATGTCGGCAACAGTAGGTTTATATGCTCTTACTTTTGGAACATTCCTGGGCGGTGTTTGGGCCAACGAAAGCTGGGGGCGCTACTGGGGCTGGGATCCCAAAGAAACCTGGGCTTTGATCACCGTGGTGGTATATTCCTTTATTGTGCACATGCGTTTGATCCCGGGACTGAAGGGCGTTTTCAATTATAACTTTGCATCCATTCTGGGTTTTGCCTCGGTGATGATGACCTATTTTGGGGTAAATTATTACCTGTCGGGACTGCATTCTTACGGTAAGGGAGTTGCCGATGGGGTGAACCCCGCCGTACCTGCCAGCTTCGCGGTTTTGGCTGCGCTAATGATCTGGGCTTATATCAAAGATTCAAAATATCAAAAAGCAAATCAAAAGGGCTAAAATCCATTTTTGAAAGAAAAAATATACACCAAAATTTGATCTGTTCGAGCTCGTTTTGAAGCTTTCGGATTTTAATTTTTGGAACATTTTGCTCCGAAAGTCGATGTGCTCTTTCTTAATTAATTGAATATTAAGAAATTGTAATTATTTAGAATGTGTCAAAATTGGGTTCTTCTGTAAAACCCGTTAATTGTTTGTTAATCAGCACCGAAACAAAACTGTTATCTTTCACCGTTTTTTTTAATTGAAATATGGGACAGACAGTAACTCGGACTTTTGACATTCTCGAACGCTCAATTAATGAATTTCCACGAAAAGATGCCTTAGGCGGTAAAAAAGGAGGAAACTGGTATACCTATTCTTCCGAAGAATACCATCAGAAATCGCATCAGTTTGCCATGGGTTTGCTGGCGCTCGGTCTTCAAAGGGGAGACAAGGTAGCCACGGTAACCAATAACCGGCCCGAATGGAATATTGCCGATATGGGAATGGCAATGACAGGAATCGTACATGTACCGATTTATCCCACTTTGGGTGAAGACGAATACCGCTACATTCTGAAACATGCCGAGGTGAAAATGTTGATCGTTGGCGATGCCAAGTTGTATGAAAGCATGCTTCCGCTTGCTAACCTGCTCGAACTTAATATGGTGTACACTTTCGACGAACTCGAAGGAGTTAAGAATTACCAGGAAATTCTGGATTTGGGCGAATTAAAACGGGAAGAATGGGGAACAAAACTCGAAGAAATAAAAGCTTCAGTTACCCCCGACGATTTGGCGACGCTGATATACACCTCCGGAACAACGGGTGTACCCAAAGGAGTAATGCTTACACAGGAAAATCTTGTTTCGAATTTTGTGGCACACGCAAAAATGCACCATCTGGGGAAAGATCACCGTGTAATTAGTTTTCTTCCGCTTTGCCATGTTTACGAACGAAGTGTGAATTACCATTTTCAGTACAAAGGAATGGGCGTGTACTATGTCGGTAACCTGTCGCAGATTATTAGCGCAATCAAAGAAATTAAACCGCACATGTTTAACTCGGTGCCCCGTTTGCTCGAAAAAGTTTACGATGGTTTTGTGGCTAAGGGGAAAGAACTCTCCGGAATAAAAAAGGCACTGTATTTTTGGGCTTTGAACCTGACCCAGCATTTTGAATACAATAAAAAATACGGCCCTATTTTAAGCCTGAAAATTAAAATTGCCGACAAACTGATCTATTCGAAATGGAGAGAAGCTTTGGGGGGTAACATTGTATATGTAGTTTCGGGTGGAGCGGCACTGCAACCCCGGATTGCCAGGGTGCTTGGAATGGCTGGAATGTACAATCTCGAAGGTTATGGACTCACCGAGACATCGCCGGTAATTGCGGTAAACAATCCGGCTAAAAACGAAATGATGATCGGAACGGTGGGCCCAATTCTGGAAGGTATGGAAGTGAAAATTGCACCCGATGGTGAAATTCTTTGCAAAGGCCCCGGGGTAATGAAAGGCTACTACAAGGCACCAGAATTAACCGATGAGGTAATCGATGAAAATGGTTGGTTTCATACCGGCGATATCGGTACTTTGATCGACGATACCTATCTGAAAATAACCGACCGCAAAAAAGAGATTTTTAAACTTTCGGGTGGAAAATACATTGCGCCACAAATGATCGAGAACAAGCTAAAAGCCTCGAACCTGATCGAACAGGTGATGGTGATTGGTGCAAACGAAAAATTTGCCAGTGCACTGGTTTCACCAAACTTCCCGCTCCTGCACGATTGGGCAGCCGAACACAAACTGCACTACGAAGACAACAGGCAATTGATCAAATTGCCCGAAGTGAACTCACTTATTCAAAATGAAGTGGCGAAAATCAATAAAACGCTGGGAAGTCACGAACAGATCAGCCGGATTCGTTTGGTGTGCGAAGAATGGACCCCTGCATCGGGCGAATTGTCGCCAACCTTAAAACTGCGCAGAAACATGGTTGCCGTAAAATACCAAAACCTGATCGACGATATTTATTCGGTTAACAAACAGAACGAAGTAGCATATTAATAAGCGCTTTGCGCTATCTGAACCAAACTTAACCAAAAGCTGCATGACATCGGCCGTGCAGCTTTTTTTGATTTGATATCTCAACTTATCCAGCTGTTTGTTATATTTACAATTTGAATAACTAAACCAATTCAACAATGAAACAACTATTCACTTTTATCCTATTTATTTCACTGAGTTTATCTTTAAACGCACAGAAACTTATCATCAACCAGGATGAGTATTTCGAGATGCCCGGTCTGAACGTGATGGTATTCTACGATATTTATCCTGAAGGACACCAGGGAGCCATTGGAATAATTCAAAACGGAACACGCGTTGCAACCAATGGCGATATTCGGCTGGAACCCACACCCGGACAGTGGCAACCAATCCCCAAAACCGGTAAACGCGAGGTTTTCCCTGACGACAACGAAATCAGGATTACCTGTACTTATCCCGACGAAAGCCGGAACAGAAAAGGCTTTAATCCCATTTATTATCCTGATTTGAATTTAAGTTATACAGTTCGGGTTTTTGGCGAAGGCAAAAACTTTCGGATCGTGGTTGATATAGACGAAGCGCTTCCGGAAGAATGGATTGGGAAAGTGGGGTTTAACCTGGAACTTTTCCCGGCTCTGTTGTTTGGAAAATCATGGTACATGGACGATCAGTCGGGAATTTTCCCGTTACAAGCCAACGGTCCGATGCAAAAGGATGCCGATGGGAATTGGCAGGCGTTTCCGCTGGCAAGAGGTAAAAAATTAACCATTGCACCCGATGCTGCTGCCCAAACCATGGTTATTACCAGTTTAAAATCGGATCTCCAATTACTCGACGGGAGGTTTTATCACAACAACGGCTGGTTTGTGGTTAGGTCTGAAATTCCTTCGGGCGCAACCACAACTGCGATAGAATGGCTGGTTGAACCAACAATTATTGAAAATTTCAAACAAAAACCTGTAGTTCATGTAAGCCAGGTTGGCTATCATCCCGAACAGCCGAAAATTGCAACTGTTGAATTGGATAAGGCTGAAACAGAAATCAACGAAGTTTCGGTTTTACGACTTTCAGAAAATGGGGGATTTGAAACCGTTAAAAGTGGAATTCCTGAAAAATGGGGGAAATACCTCCGTTTTAATTATTATCCGTTGGATTTTTCTGATGTAACAAAACCCGGTATTTATACGGTTCAATATGGCGATTATAAAACAGAGCCGTTTAAAATTGATACCGATGTATATGAAAGACATGTTTGGCAGCCAACGCTGGAATATTTCCTGCCGGTTCAGATGTGTCACATGCGGATAAATGAAGGGTACCGGGTTTGGCACGACTACTGTCACATGGACGACGCCTTGATGGCACCAGTGGATACCAATCATTTTGATGGTTATCTCCAGGGACCTTCAACTTTAACAGATTTTAAACCGCTGGAACAGGTTCCCGGCCTGGATGCGGGTGGCTGGCACGATGCCGGCGATTACGATTTAAGGGTAGAATCGCAGGCCGGTACCGTTTGGACGCTGGCATTGGCTTACGAAGAATTTGGGGTTCAGTGGGATCAAACCACCATCGATCAGCAAAAACATTTGGTTGAAATTCATTTGCCCGACGGCTTGCCCGATGTGCTTCAACAAATTGAACATGGCGTTTTAACGATCCTGGGAGGATACGAAAACCTTGGAAGGTTATATCGCGGAATAATATGCAGCGACTTACGTCAGTATGTAATGCTGGGCGATGCCTCGTCGATGACCGACAATTTAAAATACAATCGGGCTTTGGCAGAAAATGAAAAAACAGGTACCGAATCCGGAAAGCCAGATGATCGTTTGGTATTTACAGAGGAGAATGCCGACCATGAATATGCGGCTATCCAGGGTTTGGCAGCGGCAGCAAGAGTATTAAAAGGGTACAACAATGATTTGGCAGCGCGTTGTTTAAAAGCAGCAAGCGAGTTGTATGCGCAAGAACGGGAACTTAATTCGCGGACCAGCTCCGGAAAGATTAATGCGGCTTGCGAATTACTGCTGACTACCAATGAGGAAAAATACCTAAACGATATCGTTGAAATGGATGAGCGGCTTGTTCGTAGTCTTCCGCAAACAGGCGCAGCTGTTTCACGAATTTTAAACCGGTTTGAAGACAACGAATTTAAATCGAAAATCATCGCTGGCTTTAAGTCTCTGAATGAACAATTAGAGAAAAGACAAAACGAAAATCCTTTTGGTGTTCCGTATAATATTGCCATTTGGGGCGACGGTTGGGGAATTCAGCGATTAGGAATGCAACAATATTTCCTTCATAAAAATTTGCCCGGAATTTTTAGTAACGATTTGCTGTTAAACGCTTTAAGTTTTGTTCTCGGAAATCATCCGGGAGAAAATACCTCGTCGTTTGCCTCCGGAGTTGGTTCGCGTTCGGTAGTAGAAGCTTACGGCGCAAACCGCGCCGATCGATCCTTTATTCCGGGCGGAGTTGTTTCGGGAACCGGCATTATCCGGCCCGATTTTCCGGAGTTAAAAGAATGGCCATTCTTTTGGCAACAAACCGAATATGTTATGGGGGGCGGGGCAACTCACTTCATGTTTATGGTACTGGCAGCCGATTATTTATTAAATAAATAAAATAGCCCTGCAAATAACGATATAAAGGTTGAGGTTCGCGTTTTAGAACATGCTTCGATCCCATGGAATGGCCATCAAAATGAGAATAAGCGAAATGGTATAAAATATCGCTGCATTTTGGTGGCGTTTCCAGCCGGCTATAGCTTTTTTGGTTCGTGCCCGGCCAATGTGCACCAGCACCAGGGCAATTATCATCATCAGGATATGTTCGACAGCGTAGAAACGTAAATCGGCATTTTTCATGGCTGCGCCAAAATCTTTAAACGCAAGTTGGGTAATTGGGCTTACAAAAGCATAAAGAATCAGCCCGGCCAAAAACTGGATATCCATAAATATCATCAGGAATAACCCAACTTTCCCGTCCGAATTTTTCCATTCTTTTTTACTGAACCAGCCGTAAAATCCCATAAAAATGGCAATTAAAAGACTTATCAAAACCAACCAGCGTAATCCACTGTGTGCATGTAATAATCCGTTGTACATAAAATCTGTTTTAGAGTAAAACAGCAAAGCATCGATATGGTTGACAGAAACAGATAAAATTGTCGTGAATCGTTCTTGTTTTTAAAATCGGTTTGTGTATACACTTTGCTCCGCAGATAATTATTATCTTTAACAACCAACTAAAACGCTATTCTATGAAGTCACTTTTTACATCATTGTTTCTTGTATTTTTTGTCTTCTCACAATTTATTTCCTTTTCACAGGAAGTACGGTGGAAGGGTCCTTCAGTCGATTTTGACCATGGTAAATTAAAAGTTTCCGACAATCATCGTTTTTTAATTTTCGAAGATGGGACACCGTTCTTTTATTTGGGTGACACGGCCTGGGAATTGTTTCATCGTTTGTCGAAAGAAGATGTATTGAAGTATCTCGAAAACCGTCGTGAGAAAGGATTTACGGTGGTTCAGGCAGTAATACTTGCTGAATTGGATGGTTTGAACATTCCAAATATGGAAGGGGAGAAACCTCTGATAAACAACGATCCAACAAAACTCAATGAAGCTTATTTTGAACACGTGGATTGGGTGATCCGAAAAGCTGAATCTTTGGGCATGTATATTGGCCTGCTGCCTACCTGGGGCGATAAAGTTGATAAACAGTGGGGAGTTGGACCGGTAATTTTCGATGCTGAAAATGCGCGAATTTATGGCGAAATAGTTGGCGAACGTTACAAGGATTTCAAAAATATCATCTGGATTAATGGCGGTGACCGCAAAGGCGGCGACGATAATTTTGCGGTGTGGAATGCGTTGGCAGAAGGAATTAAATCGAAGGATAAAAACCATTTAATGACCTTTCATCCCTGGGGAGAAAGCAGTTCTTCCAAGTGGTTTCAGGATGCTGGCTGGCTCGACTTTAATATGATGCAAACCGGGCACGGACAGCGCTCCTATGCCATTTACAAACGTTTAATGGCAGACGATTACAATCGCAACCCTGTAAAACCGGCTTTCGACGGTGAGCCAAGATACGAAGACCACCCACATGCGTGGAAACCTGAAATTCTTGGCTGGTTCGACGATGCCGATGTGCGGCAGGCTTGTTACTGGAATTTGTTTTCGGGTGGGTTCGGGCATACTTATGGTTGTCATGCCATCTGGCAAATGCTGGCGCCAGGCCGCGAGCCGGTTGGACTGGCGCGAAATTTCTGGTACGACGATCTTGATCTGCCCGGCGCCTGGGACATGATCCATGCCCGTAACTTGCTCGGATCACGACCGTTCACTGAACGGATTCCTTTTCAGGAAATTGTAAAAAACGATTATGTTCCCGAAACCGATTATATTGTGGCTACACGAGGGAAGGATTATGTGATGGTTTACATCCCGACAGGTTGGGCCGCTTCACTTGATCTGAAACTTTGCGGCTGGCCACGGGCAAGAGCCTGGTGGTACAACTGCCAAACAGGCGAGGCTAGCGAAGTTGGAGAAATAGAAACCAATCAATTAAAATCATTTCAACCTAAAACTGGTGGACGTGGAAACGATTGGGTGCTGGTGCTCGACAATACAGAAAAGAATTTTGGAATTCCCGGAAAATAGAAATTTTAAAATTTTAAAATATGAAAAAGACACATTTTTTGATCGTGCTGTTGGTAGTGTTACTGGCAGCTTGT
>WOYV01000016.1 GCA_011620585.1 Draconibacterium sp. | reverse complement strand
TACTTCAGCTATTTTTAGGTAACAAACTCCCCTTTTTTATGAATAATGGAGGCTAAGGTTAATGACTGATAAAAAGTCTAAGATTGGAGTAATGCTGAAGTGGATATATTTATTTCAACACCCGACCAATAGAAAATAAAATAGTTTACCAATTGGTTATCAACACTCTATTGTGTTTTAAGGGTTGACTATTTAAAATTTGGGAATTCGGACAATAACACGAAAGTAAAAGATTACCAGGAGGTTGAAGCTATATTATACAGGTTGAAAACAGGTTGCCAATGGCGGCAATTACCTATCAAACAATTCTTTCGGAGCGAATACACCTGGCAAAGTGTGTATTTCATTTTTAAAAAATGGGCAAGGATAGGAGTTGGCAGAAAGTTTGGCAACACATCCTAAGGAAATACAAGCAATATGCTGATTTTGACAGATAGCCGGGGCATCCCGTTAACATGTAGCGGCCCTGTTGAAGGCAACCACAATGAGGCATTCAACTTAGTATCTGCAGTACAGAAAATGATAGCTGGTTTGGGATCCTCTGAAATACGCACTGATGGGTTATTCTTAAATGCTGACCCTGGGTTTGGCACAGAAGGGTTCCGCGGTTATTGCTCCGAAGTTGAAATTATCGGAAACATTGACCAGAATAAGTGAAATGGCACTACTAAGAAATAGTTATTCGACGGTTTATTATAAAAATGCAGGTTTGTTGTGGAACGGGCCAACGCCTGGCTTGATGCTTTTAAAACGGTTTTAGTCCGTTTTGAAACAAATCAGTTCATTGGAAAGCATTGAATTTATTAGCTTTCTGCATTATCTTATTCCGTAAACTTTAAACGACTTCCACTTCAAAAATAATCTTCAACTAATTTTGACATCATAATAAAATGTATTTCATTTGTACTTTAAAACGAATATAGTCAAATATTGCAAAATAGTATAATATGGCAATTGAAGATACAAGAGATAAAATTTTGAGTGTTGCTAATAAATTGTTTAGCCGATTTGGATTTCATAAAACATCTATGGACGAAATTGCAAAAATTGCCAGGAAAGCAAAAGGTTCTTTATATTATCACTTTGCAAGCAAAGAAGATTTATTTAAGGAAGTTGTTTCAACGGAACTAATTAACTTAAAAAGTCAGTTATCAATAATTATTGACGACACTGATTTAAGCGCTTCCGGGAAAATAAAAAAATATTTGATTAAAAGAATGGAGGTTTTAAATGATGCGGCAAATTATCACGAAACTTTAAAAGCAGACTTTTTTGAGCATTTTCATTTTATTGATGATTTAAGAAACGAACTTGACGAATTGGAAAAAGAAAACCTGGAAAAGATAATCAACCAAGGTGTTAAAACAGGTGAATTTATGCCCATTGCAGATATGGAAGTTTTACTGGATGTTTTTATTATGGTAATGAAAGGACTTGAAATACCATTCTTCTTACAGGGCAAATACACAAAATACGCTCCTCATTTTGAGGGTTTAATGAGCATATTAACAAAGGGATTAGCGCAATAATTTTTTTCGTTGATACTGACCCAAAAACAATAGTAGTATAAATAATAAAGCAAATAGATTATGAACAGGCTTGCAGAAAGCATAGAAAAATTTAAATGGCTGATAATAGTTGTAGTTCTAGGATTAACTGTATTCTTCAGTTATGAGGCAAAAGATTTGCATATAAACTCTGATATAATAAGCTCTTTGCCCGATGACGACCCTATTGCCCAGTTGTACAAGGAGATAGGCACACAGTTTGGCGGAAACGATATGGGAATGATTGTCCTGGAAACCGATGATGTTTTTAAAGCAGAAGTCATTCAGCATATAAAACAAATTACCGATAGCATAAAATATACCAATGGCGTTTCAACCGTTACAAGTTTAACCAATATTCTCGACATCAAAAGTTCTGAATGGGGTATTGAAATTGGCAAGCTGGTGGACGAATATGATTTGCCCGTTGAGCAATCGCAATTAGACAGCCTGAAAAACTATGTTTTCTCTAAAGAAATGTATAGGGGCGCTATTGTCTCAGAGGATGGAACGGCAACCGCAATAATGTTTACACTTCTCCCCGAGGGAGATAAACAGGCTGTTGCAAAAGAAATTAAGGGTAAAATTGAAGCATTGGATTTGCCCGAGACAACTTATTTTGGCGGTCTCCCCTTGATGATGAACGACATTAACGATTTGATTATTTCGGATATGGTTTGGCTTATTCCCATCGTTTTCATCGTTATAGCCATTATTTTATTGTTGAGTTTCAAATCTTTTAGAGGGGTATTGTTGCCGTTGCTCACGGCAGGCCTGGCCGTTATATGGACAATAGGGTTAATGACAGTAACCGGATATGAACTGACTATTATTTCAAATATAATTCCTGTTGTGTTGCTTGCTATAGGAAGCGCTTATACGATTCATGTGCTCAATAGTATTAACCACAATAAACTTGCCGACAGAAAAAAGGCATTAATTCAATCACTTGGATATATCATGGTTCCTGTAGTACTTGCAGCAGTAACCACGGCCATAGGTTTCGTATCGTTTGTTTTTGGGGCATACCTCACCATGATAAAAGATTTCGGGATATTTACTGCGGTAGGTACACTTATCGCTTTAATGCTATCCTTGTTTTTTGTTCCCGCACTTATATCGGGTTTATCAATGTACAGCAAAAAAAACGTAATCGAAAACAAAGAAAAGCAAACCATATTAACCCACAAAATTTTGCTGCCCTTAGTAAATTTTCTGTTTAAACATCCCAAATATACACTTACAGGTTGGGGAGTTCTGCTAATGTTATGCATTGGTGGCATAACGTTGATAAAAACCAGTGTTAACATGGCCGATTATTTTAAAAAAGATAATCCTACAAGGGTTGCAGAAGATGTTATGCAGAAAAAATTTGGTGGCTCGTTACCCGTATTTGTTGTTTTTGAAGGAGATATGCAAAGTCCAGAGGTGCTGAAGATGATGATTAGTACCGAAGATTTCATGAAGGAAGACCCAAATATTGAAATAACACAGTCGGTAGCAGACCTGATTGAACAAATGAACGATGCCATGGGCGAGGGTGAAAAAATTCCCGACGACAAGGCAAAAATTGAACAATTATGGTTTCTGCTCGATGGGCAGGAAGTTATGCCCCAACTCGTGAACAATGACCTAACCAAGGGAATTATCCAATCGAAATTTGCATCGGTTGATAGTAAAGATCTTGAGGTGTTTACTGCAAAAATGAACCGGTTCATCGAGGATAACCCTAACGAACATTGTAAAATTGAATTGACTGGCATGCCGTCTGTGTATGTTAAGCTCAACAGTAGTTTGATAAATAGCCAGTATAACAGTTTGCTGATAGCCATTATTATGGTTGTGCTTATTGTGGGCCTGATTTTACGTTCCGCTACAAAAGGGATTTTTGGCACCATACCCGTTGTTGCCACTATTATTGTGTTATTCGGGTTTATGGGTATAACCGGTATCCCCCTTGATATTGCTACCGTACTTGTGGCCAGTATTGCTTTGGGTATTGGCATCGATTATTCTATCCATGTAATTACCGGTTTCAATAAGCATTTGATAAGCCACGGAGATGCTGAAAAAGCTATAAAAGAAACCCTATTGCTTAGTGGGAAAGCTGTAATTATCAATGTTATATCGGTATCCGCAGGATTTTTAGTGCTTCTTTTTTCACAAATCGTGCCCTTGCAAAATTTCGGCTTACTGGTTGCCATAAGCATGATTGGCTCCGGATTTGGCGCTCTAACGCTATTGCCGGTTATTTTAATCCTTGTGAACCGAAAAAGTAAAATAATAATTAATCATTAACAATTAAAAATTAATAGTATGAAATCAAGATTTCAAACAGCGGTAATAACCGCCATTATCGTAGCAGGAGGTATTTTTTCTGCAAATGCGCAAGACGCAAGTGCCATCCTAAAAAAAATGGACGATGTAATGTACTCGCCCAAAGACATGACAGGGAATAATAAAAT
>WOYV01000057.1 GCA_011620585.1 Draconibacterium sp. | reverse complement strand
GCGACACCAGATTAACCTGGCGAAAAATCGCATGGTATGATAAAGAAGTACCTGGTAACCGGACTTGCATGAACGGAAATAATCTTCAGATCCATGAAAGTACAAAAACCGTTTACAAGAACAAAACGTACTATTTCTGCAGCCAGAAATGTTTCAATCATCTTGTAAAACATTTTGAGGAGGGGGCTATAGTAGTCGATGCTATTTCCGGGGATTCTATCAATAAAGCGGATGCAATTATTGGTCTTAAAAAAAGAAATATCACTGAATTGGTTTCTTTCAAAAACAAACAAAATTTCAAAAAGTATTACGAACATAGAAAGTTGTAATACATAAAACAAAGATGAAATGATAAACAGAATCATATCTTTTTCAATAAAGAATAAAGCCCTCATTGGTTTGATGACCATCGGGCTTATTATAGGGGGTATTTGGTCAATGACCAAAGTGCCATTGGATGCCGTTCCCGACATTACCAACAACCAGGTACAGGTGATTACCACAGCTCCCAATCTGGGCACCGAGGACATTGAACAGTTTGTAACCTACCAGGTGGAACTTTCTGTGGCCAACCTGCCGGGGGTTATCGAAATCCGTTCGGTGTCACGCTTTGGGTTATCGGTGGTTACCATTGTATTCGAGGACGATATGGGAACCTACCTTCCCCGTCAGTTAGTTAGCGAGGCGCTTGCCGAAATCAAGGAAAATATTCCTGAAGGTTTTGCCGAGCCGTTTATGGCTCCCATCAGTACCGGCTTGGGTGAGATTTACCAATATACGCTGGAAGTACAGCCCGGCTACGATACCATTTACGATGACATGGAGTTGCGCACCATGCAGGAATGGATTGTAAAACGGCAAATGGCGATGGTCCCCGGTGTGGTTGAAGTAAACTCCTTTGGCGGTCATGGCAAACAATACGAAATTTCCATAAACCCCGATAAGCTTCGCAGTATGAACCTGACCATTGCCGACATTTTCGAGGCGTTGGAGGACAACAACCAGAACACAGGCGGGGCATACATCGAAAAAAACTTTCAGGCCAACTTTATCCGTGGCGAAGGTTTGATGCGTTCGCTCGATGACATCCGCAATACCCCTGTTGCCAATGTAAACGGGCAACCTGTTTTTATACGGGATGTGGCCGAGGTAAAATACGGGAGCTTTGTGCGTTACGGGGCTTTCACCAAAGATGGTAAAGGCGAAGCCGTGGGGGGTATTGTGATGATGCTGAAAGGTGAAAACTCCAACGATGTAATCAAGGATGTGAAAGAACGTATGGCATTAATCCAAAAATCATTGCCCGATGGCGTGGAGATAAAACCATTCCTCGACCGCAGCAAACTGATAAAAAGCACCACATCCACAGTTGCTGAGAACCTGTCGATTGGAGCGTTGATTGTAATTTTTGTCCTGGTCATCTTTCTGGGCAATCTTCGGGGTGGCTTATTGGTGGCATCTACCATACCGCTTGCTTTGCTGTTTGCATTTATCATGATGAAAGTGTTTGGCGTGTGGGCAAACCTGATGAGCCTGGGAGCTATCGACTTCGGGATACTGGTTGACGGCGCAGTAATCATCGTGGAAAGCATGATTTTTTATTTGCACCGAAATGAATTTATAGGGAAGAAACTGGGACTGCCCCGGCGCAATGAAATAGCCTACAATTCAGCCAGTAAAATGATGAACTCAGCGTTTTTCGGGCAGCTTATTATCCTTATTGTCTTTATCCCGGTACTGGCATTGCAGGGTGTGGAAGGCAAGATGTTTATACCCATGGCCATGACCTTCGGCTTTGCCGTGTTGGGTGTTATGGTGCTTTGTCTTACCTACATCCCCATGATGGCTGCACTTTTCCTGAAACCTCCAAAAACAGATAAAAAAACCTGGGGAGAGAAATTTATTTTGAAGCTCGAAAACCTGTACGAACCGGTAATTGCCTGGGCTTTGCGCAAAGGTAAGCTCGTATTGGGAATTGCATTGGTACTTTTAATTTCAGGTGTATTCTTGTTCTCACGCATGGGAGCCGAATTTATTCCACAGCTGGACGAAGGCGATTTTGCCTTCCAGGCTTTTCTAAAGCCCGGAACTTCTCTCTCCGAGGTGGAAAATGCATCTACCCGTATCGAACAAATTGTATTGGAAAATTTTCCCGATGAGATAGCATCTATACAAAGCCGTATTGGGGTTGCCGATTTACCTACCGACCCCATGCCGATTGATATTGCTGATATATTTGTTATTCTTACACCACAGGATGAATGGACAAAGGTTGAATCGAAACAGGAACTGATTGATAAGGTAAAAGAAAAGGTAAGTGTCCTGCCGGGTATTAACTACGAATTCACGCAACCTATCGAAATGCGCTTTAACGAACTTTTAACTGGTATCCGGGAAGATGTGGCCATAAAATTATACGGTGACGACCTGAATATGCTGGCTGACAAAGCCGAAGAAATTTCTGGCTTAATTGCCGGGATAGAAGGAATTGAAGGCATAAAAGCTGAAGCAACCCGTGGGTTGCCTCAAATAACGGTAAAATACAACAGAACCAAACTGGGGCAGTACGGGTTAAAAATAAAAGAGCTTAATACCGTGGTAGAAACTGCTTTTAGCGGTGGCGTTGCCGGGGTTATCTATGAAGGTGAACGAATGTTCGACCTTGTGGTACGCTTCGATGAAGCACACCGCCAAAGCATTGACGACCTTCGGAATTTATTCGTAAATACTCCGGATGGAAACCAGGTTCCCCTAAAAGAAGTAGCTGAAATCAGCTATCAGCCCGGCCCTATGCAAATCAGCCGCGATAATACCAACAGGCGTACGTATGTAGGTATCAACGTGGAAGGCAGGGACGTTAAATCGCTGGTAGAAGAAATTCAGCGAACCCTTGATGAAAAACTGGAACTGCCTTCTGGTTACTACATTCGCTACGGTGGAGCTTTCGAAAATCTAGAACGGGCATCAAAACGTCTTACACTGGTTGTACCGCTTGCATTGGCATTAATTTTTATGCTGGTTTTCTTTGCCATTAAATCCTTTAAACAAACCCTGATGATTTACGTGGCCATTCCACTGGCTACAGTAGGCGGAATCTTTTCACTTTACCTGCGCGACATGCCTTTCAGTATTTCGGCCGGAGTCGGCTTTATCGTGCTCTTTGGTGTGGCTGTGTTAAACGGTCTGGTATTGATAAGCGGTTTTAACGAGTTAAAAGAAGAAGGAAAACTCAGCCTTGGCGAAATTATTAAACAAGGTTCCCTTCGCAGGGTACGCCCTATTTTCCTGACCGCATCAACCGACATTCTCGGATTTCTGCCTATGGCCATTTCCACATCCGCCGGGGCGGAAGTGCAACGACCACTTGCAACTGTAGTTATTGGCGGTATGTTAACATCTACCCTTCTGACACTGGTTGTGTTGCCCGTACTATACAAAATGGTTGAATCGGGAAAAACCAAACTGAAAGTACCAAAACTCAATACCACCGTAATAACCATCTTATTTATCATAGGGGGGCTTGGTATTTCGAGTGGGCTGAAAGCCCAGGAAAACACTGTGACCCTTGAACAGGCCATCACACGGGCTAAAGAAAACCATCCATCGTTAAAAGCTGCCTCGCTTAATGTGGAAAAGCAAAAAGCCTTGAAAGCTACAGCTTACGATTTGGGCAATACTTCCATCTACACCGGCAAAGAGGAAACCGGCAATGGAGCGGTGGGTATTCAAACCCAAATTGGTGTGACACAATCGGAAATTGACTTGTTTGGCATACCTGCCAAAAACAAGCTAAATAAATCACGCACCAATCTTGCCATTTCAAAACTTGAACTGACCGAAAATGAACTGGTCAGGAATGTGAGCATGGCATGGTACAGGGCGCTGGTAGCCAAAAAGCGAACCGAATTGTATAAACAGCTTGACAGTATTTATGCCAATTTTCTGAAAGCTGCGGAACTGCGGTTTAAAACCCAGCAAACATCCAAAGTGGAGTACCTTTCTGCCTCTGCCAAATACAAAGAGTTAATGGTAAATATGAAACAGGCTGAAAACGAGTACC
>WOYV01000069.1 GCA_011620585.1 Draconibacterium sp. | reverse complement strand
ATTGACATACTGGTTTTAAAATTTAGTGCGTTTTCTTGCGGAGACTACTTATAAATTGAAAGTTATTTTTAAATACATACCCCCCAAACCCCACGAAGGGGGACTATACCTAGGGGGAGCTTAGGTGGGGTCAGAAACTTATAAAATGAAAGTAATTTTTACATTTGCAAACTTTTGGGGCAGCCTCTTTGCTTCGGTTAGCATTCGCACTGATAGGCGCAATCGTGACAATGGGCCACTTCGCCTTTTAATCTTTTATCTACCAACTCGTCGATCCGGTCGCGCAACGGTTCCAGTTTTATTTCGTTTACTACCTCGTGAGTAAAAGCATTCATCATCATCAGCCGCGCTTTGTCGTCGTCAATACCTCTTGAACGCAGGTAAAACAGGGCTTCCTCGTCAATCTGTCCAACCGTTGCACCGTGACTACATTTTACATCATCGGCATCGATAATTAATTGCGGCTTGGTTTGCATGGTTGCTTCGTCGGTCAGCAATAAGTTATTGTTTCGCTGGAAAGCATTGGTTTTTTGTGCATCTCGTACCACATGGATTCTTCCTGAAAATGCACCGGTTGATTTATCGTCGAGTACCATTTTGTAAACCTGGTTACTCATGCATTGTGGCTTGGCATGTATTACCTGTGTGAAATTATCGATGTGTTGTTTGCGATCCATAAATGCCATTCCAAACATATGCGCTTCGGCATTTTCACCATCAAGAATAAATTTCAGGTTATTCCGGATTAGTCCACCGTGCAACGAGGCAGTGAGCGAAGTTGCCCTTGAATCGCGGCCTTGTTTTACAAAAACCGAATTCAGATTGGCGGCTTTGTTATGCTGGTTTTGGAGGGTGTAAAATTCCACCTCGGCGTTGTCTCCAACAAAAATCTCGGTTACCGAATTGTTCAGGTACTGGTTCAGGTTCAGCGTATGATCGCATAACAAAACCTGTACTTTGGCTCCACTTCCAACCTTAATAAAGTTACGTTGCGTTGCAAAAGTATCCACATTGTTTTTCAGAAAATTGATGATCTGAATGGGGCTTTCCACTACAACATTTTTGGGGATGTAAAGGAAAAAACCATCGCGGGCAAAAGCGGTATTTAGCGCCACCAGCGGATCGTCGTCGGGTAAGGCAATGCTGCCATATTCCTCAAGTAATTCAGGCCGTTCTTTCGCTACTTTGTCGAGGCTATCGAAAATCACTCCTTCAGGCAAATTCAGTTTCTCTTCTTTTTGAAACCAGCCATTCACTACAAAGGCAAGGTTGGTTTTAAGGTCGGGTACGTCACACCGAAATACCTCATCGCGGTCGGTGCTTTGCTCGCGTTTCTGGTGCATGAACTGAAATTCAGGCGAAAACGCGGGTTGAAGATCGGTGTATTTATAATTTTCGTTTTTACGCGTAGGTATCCCCTGCAACACAAAATTCTGAAACGCCTTGTTCCGATGAGCGTTCAGTATTTCGGAAGACGCCTCAAAAAGAGCCTTCCTTACCTCGTTGTAGTGTGCAGTATACTTTAGCGTTAAATCTGCTTTCTCGACTAAAACACTCATTTTTATAAATTTTCTGATTTAATCCAGTCGTAACCTTTTTCTTCGAGTTCGAGCGCAAGTTCTTTCCCGGCCGTTTTAACAATTTTACCTTTATACAGGATGTGAACAAAATCGGGGACAATATAATCGAGCAAACGCTGGTAGTGTGTTACCACAATCGCCGATCTTTCGGGCGAACGAAGTGCATTTACGCCGTGTGCCACGGTTTTTAATGCGTCGATATCCAGTCCTGAGTCTGTTTCGTCTAAAATCGCTAATTTGGGTTCGAGCAAGGCCATCTGAAAAATTTCATTTTTCTTCTTTTCCCCACCCGAGAAACCTTCGTTTACCGAACGGTTCGTAAGGTTAGGATGCATATCGACCATGTCCATTTTCTCACGCATCAGTTTCAGAAACTCGCCTGCTGTAAGTTCCTTTAAACCATTATACTTGCGATGTTCGTTCACTGCTGTTTTCAGAAAGTTCACCATTGGTACTCCTGGAATTTCAACCGGATACTGAAAACTTAAGAAGATCCCTTCTTTGGCACGATCTTCCGGCGATTTATCGAGCAAATCTTCGTTTTCGTAAATCACTTCACCCGATGTAATTTCGTATTCTTCCTTACCTGCCAAAACATTGGCGAGCGTACTTTTTCCCGATCCGTTCGGGCCCATTATGGCATGTACTTCACCGGGTTTTACTTCCAGGTTAATCCCTTTCAGAATTTCCATCCCTTCGACGGAAACGTATAAGTTTTTAATTGATAACATTTAAATAGTATTGAGATTTTAGTATTGAGAACAGTGACTCTTTACTTCGACTTTAAACTTTGAACTTTAAACAGTGAACTGTTTATCCTACGCTTCCCTCTAAACTGATCTGCAACAATTTCTGGGCTTCCACAGCAAATTCCATCGGCAGCTTATTCAGAACCTCTTTTGCATAACCATTCACGATCATCCCGATTGCGGTTTCGGTGTCGATACCACGCTGGTTACAATAAAAAATCTGGTCTTCACCAATTTTCGAGGTAGTTGCTTCGTGCTCGACCACCGACGATTTGTTTCCCACTTCGATATACGGGAAAGTATGTGCTCCACAGGTATTATTGAGCAAAAGCGAGTCGCACTGCGAGAAATTACGCGAGTTCTTCGCATTTGGCATAATTTTCACTAACCCGCGATATGAATTATCACTCTTCCCGGCTGATATCCCTTTTGATATGATGGTTGATTTAGTGTTTTTTCCGATATGAATCATTTTCGATCCGGTATCGGCCTGCTGACGGTTATTGGTTACTGCCACCGAATTAAACTCTCCAACCGAATTATCGCCCATCAGAATACAACTTGGGTATTTCCAGGTTATTGCTGAACCGGTTTCCACCTGTGTCCAGCTAATTTTCGATGAAACTCCTTTGCAAACACCGCGCTTGGTTACAAAATTGTAAATTCCGCCTTTACCATTTTTGTCGCCCGGATACCAGTTTTGAACCGTCGAATATTTTACTTCGGCGCGGTCCATGGCGATAATCTCGACCACCGCAGCATGTAACTGATTTTCGTCGCGCATCGGGGCGGTACAACCTTCGAGGTAACTCACATAACTGTCGTCGTCGGCAACTATGAGTGTTCTCTCAAACTGCCCGGTATTGGCTGAATTTATACGAAAATACGTTGACAATTCCATAGGGCAGCGAACACCCTTTGGAATATAACAGAACGACCCGTCGCTGAAAACAGCCGAGTTGAGCGCAGCAAAATAATTGTCGGCAACCGGAACAGACATTCCAAGGTATTTCTTTACCAACCCGGGGTGCTCACGAACCGCTTCCGAAAACGAACAGAAAATGACCCCTTTTTCGGCCAGCGTTTCTTTAAAGGTTGTTTTCACCGATACACTATCGATAACCGCATCAACGGCAACTCCGGCCAGTTGTTTTTGCTCTTCGAGCGGAATGCCAAGCTTGTTAAATGTCTCGATCAACTCGGGATCTACCTCATCCAGGCTTTCGTACTGAACTTTCTTTTTTGGAGCCGCATAATAACTGATTTCCTGTAAATCAATCGGCGGAATTTTTAGGTAAGCCCAGTTGGGCATCTTCATTTTCTGCCACTTCCGAAAGGCTTCCAAACGGAAGTTCAGCATAAATTCGGGCTCCTCTTTTATCGCTGAAATTAAGCGAATAACGTCCTCATTCAGGCCCTTTTCAATAATATCGGTTTCAATCGCTGTAACGAAACCGTATTTATATTCACCCTGAGTTACATCATTCAATATTTTATCTTGTTCTTCCATTATTTAATTGAATTCTTACCCTTATAACAATACTTAACTAAGTCTGTTTAAATTAAATTGCAAAGATATAAAACTATGGGTATTTTTGCTCAAAGAATTACATATATAAATACTTTTTTGTCTTTATTTAAGAATGGGGAATAAAAATACAAGAACGAGTATCTCAGAGTTGGGGGAATTTGGCTTAATCGACCGGCTGACACAAAATTTTACCACTAAAAACGGAAGTACAATAAAAGGTGTTGGCGACGATGCGGCGATCCTCGAATACCGCGAAAAACAAGTGGTTATTTCCACCGATTTATTGACTGAAGGGGTACATTTTAACCTGATGTATGTTCCGTTAAAACACTTGGGATACAAAGCCGTGGCGGTTAACCTGTCGGATATTTGTGCGATGAACGCCACCCCGCGGCAGATTACGGTGAGCATTGCCTTATCGGGTAAATTTTCGGTTGAAGCGGTTGAAGAATTGTATTCGGGCATTCAACTGGCCTGCGAAAAATACCAGGTTGATTTGGTTGGAGGCGACACTACCAGCTCGCTTACCGGACTGACCATCAGCATTACTGCGGTGGGTGAAGTTGAAAAAGATGAAATTGTATACCGGAGTGGCGCCAAACCCAATGATTTGCTTTGTGTATCGGGCGACCTTGGTGGCGCTTACATGGGGTTACAATTGCTTGAACGCGAAAACGAGGTATTCAAGGTAAATGAAAATATGCAACCCCAGTTGGTGGGTTATGATTATATACTGGAGCGCCAGTTAAAACCCGAACCACGTGCTGATATTATTTCAACATTCAGGAAACTGGGAATCAAGCCAAGTTCGATGATCGATATTTCTGACGGACTTTCTTCGGAGGCGATGCATCTGTGTAAAAGTTCGGGAGTTGGCTGTAATCTTTTCGAAGACAAAATCCCGATGGACTTCCAAACAAAAAAAATGGCTGAAGAACTCAGCATTAATCCATTGGTGGCTGCTTTGAATGGCGGAGAAGATTATGAACTACTTTTTACTGTGCCCCTCGATGATTATGAAAAGATCAAGAACGATCCTGATTTTACTATTATTGGCCACATGACCGAAGCATCCGAAGGAATCAACCTGGTAACTGCTGCAGGTTCGGCTATTCCGCTACAGGCACAAGGCTGGAACCACGGGGCTGCCAAATAATCCAGTTTATAATAACATTCTTTTTAAACAAAAAATGCCACTCTTTCGAATGGCATTTTCATAGGGTTTATTATCACAAATTAATCGGGGAAATACCCACGAATAATTCCTCGTTTCGAATCTTTTACAAAAAGCAAAACCTCATCCCGCTCGGGTGTAGCCGGCATTTCGGCTTCAATAATTTCAACAGCCTGTGCCACATTCAGCCCTTTCTGGTAAATGTAACGGTAGATATCCTGTACTTCACGGATCTTATCGTTGTTAAAATTTCTTCTGCGCAGGCCAATTGAATTTATACCTACATAAGACAATGGCTCGCGTCCGGCTTTAATAAATGGCGGAACATCTTTACGGACCAGCGATCCGCCCGAGATCATCACATGCGAACCAATGCGGCAAAACTGGTGAATTGCACTCATCCCGCCAATGATAGCCCAGTCGTCGATACAAACTTCGCCGGCAAGTTGTGTACTGTTCACTAGAATTACGTTGTTGCCCACTACACAATCGTGTGCGATGTGCACATAGGCCATGATCAGGTTGTTGTTTCCAACAACGGTTTTTCCTTTGGCCGAGGTACCCCGGTTAATGGTAACGTATTCGCGTATAGTATTGTTATCGCCAATTTCAACGGTTGAATATTCGCCTCTGAATTTAAGGTCCTGCGGAACAGCTCCGATAACGGCGCCTGGGAAAATATTACAGTTTTTACCAATTCGGGTTCCGGGCAAAATAGTAACGCTCGAACCAATTCGGGTTCCTTCCCCGATAACTACATCATGATCAATCGACACAAATGGCTCGATCACAACATTGTCGGCTACCTTGGCATCCGGATGAACGTAAGCTAATGGTTGTTTCATTTATTTGTATAAAATTTTTAGTTGTTTTCTGTTTCTCTGTAGGTAAGAACCTGAATCATAGCACTGATAACGAGGTTTATTACGCTGCAAATATAATATTATTTCTTAATCTTCTTTTTTTACAATTTGTGCCATAAATTCTCCTTCGGCTACAACTTTGTCGCCGACGTATGTAGTGCCTCTCATGTTGGCAATGCCGCGGCGGATGGGAGAAGTAAGAATAAGTTTGAACATTAGTGTATCGCCTGGTACCACTTTTTGTCTGAATTTAACATTGTCGACACGAATAAAATAAGTGGAATATTTTTCAACTTTCGAATTGAGGACCAGCAAACCACCGCACTGTGCCATGGCTTCAATCAACATCACCCCGGGCATAACAGGTTCGCCGGGAAAATGTCCCTGGAAGAAGGGTTCATTAACCGATACATTTTTAGTTCCGATAATCACGTTATCTTCAATGCTGATTACTTTATCGACCATTAAAAACGGATAACGATGCGGAAGCAATTCCATAATACGGGTTACGTCCATCAGCGGTTTGGCATTCGGATCAATTTTTGGAGCAGCAGCCAGCGATTCTCTCAAGTGTTTTTTTAATTCCTGTGTAAACAAGGTGTTTGGCCCGTGACCCGGTTTCGACGCAATAATCCTTCCTTTAATCCTTTTCCCGAGCAAAGAAAGATCACCAATTACATCGAGTAGTTTATGACGGGCACATTCGTTATCGAAATGCAAATCGAGGTTATTTAAGATACCCTGTGGTTTTACCGTTACACGCGGATGATTGGTAAGATCGGCCAAGCGATCGAGTTCTGCCTGACTGATTTCGCGGTCGATAATTACGATCGCATTATTAAGGTCGCCGCCTTTGATCAGGTTATGACTAAGGAGAAATTCTATCTCACGCACAAAAACAAAGGTGCGGCATGGTGCAATTTCCGTTTTAAAATCGGATAAGTTTTCGAGTGTGGCATATTGGTTGCCCAGCACTTCCGACGGAAACGAGATCATTATATTCAAACGATAATCATCGTCGGGTAAAGCCACAATATGTGAACCCGATTTCGGGTCATACATTTCAATTTTTTTGGTGATCTCGAAAAACACGCGTTCAGCATCCTGTTCAACTACCCCTGCCTTTTCGATTGCTTCAACAAAATATTTCGAACTGCCATCGATTATGGGCGCTTCCTCGTTGTTTACTTCGATGAGCACATTATCGAGGTCCATCCCAACCAATGCTGCCAGCGCGTGTTCGATGGTTCCTATACGAGCTCCGTCTTTTTCAAGCAGCGTACCACGCGATGTGTCGATTACCAGGTCAACATCGGCATCGATAATTGGCTGGTTTTCGAGGTCAACTCTTTTAAATTTAAAACCATGGTTAACCGGTGCGGGGAGAAAATTCATGGTTACCAGCACACCCGTATGAAGTCCTTTTCCTTCAATTTTAAACGAGTTGGACAGCGTCTTTTGTTTTACCACCATAAGGGTTATTTTTTCATTCTTATTTGCTTAATGCATCCAAATCTTTGCGTAGTTGCAATACATCATTACGGATTTCCGGAAGTCTTCGTAACATCACATACGCCTTCATGGCTACTTTAATATCGATGGCTGGTGAACCCAGCAATATCTGATCGCTTTTAATATTTTGAACAACGCCCGACTGTGCTCCCAGGGTAACATTGTCGCCAATGGTTATGTGTCCGCCAATTCCTACCTGGCCTCCAAAAGTGCAATTGTTCCCAACTTTTGTAGAACCGGCAATTCCAACCTGGCCGGCAAAAACAGTATTGCTGCCAATCTCGCAGTTATGGGCAATCTGAACAAGGTTATCAATTTTGGCGCCTTTTCGGATAATAGTAGAACCCATTGTCGCACAATCGATAGCCGTATTGGCGCCAATTTCCACATCGTCTTCCAACACTGCATTTCCAATTTGCGGGATCTTCTTGTAAGTACCGTCTTCGTTGGGGGCAAAGCCAAAACCGTCTGCTCCGATTACTACACCCGCGTGAATAATACAACGGTTGCCAATCACTGTGTCGTCGTATAATTTAGCGCCTGCATAGATGATGCAATCGTCGCCAACCTTAACATTGTCGCCAATAAAAACCTGTGGATATATTTTTACATTTTTGCCAATTGTAGCATTCTTGCCGATATAAGCAAATGCACCAAGGTACAATTCTTCACCCATGGTTACATTTTCAGAAATATAGCTGGGTTGCTCTATTCCTGATTTTAAGGCGCCCTTTGCCTGAACATAGAGATCGAGCAACAAAGCGAAAGCTTTGTAAGCATCGTTTACCTTAATTAGGGTAGCCTGTATTTTATTTTTTGGTACAAAACTTTTATTCACCAACACAATTGATGCCTTAGTTTCGTAAATATATTGTTCGTATTTTGGATTTGCCAAAAATGCCAGGGAACCTTCTTTACCTTCTTCGATCTTGGAAACATTCGATACTATAACATCGCCGTTACCAACGATTTCGCCGTTGAGAAACGCGGCAATGTCTGTAGCTTTAAAATCCATTCTGTGTTTTTTTTGCGTTGCAAATATAGTCTTTAACTAATAATTGTCCAATTCCTTTGGATAACACACGAAATGCTTCCGTACCGCTTTTGAAAGTGCCGACAGGTTAACATCGGATGCTTCGTTCAGTTCGCTTATTGTTTGATCCTTGTTTAGAACAAAGATATTCTCATCATGTTTATTGTAAGCGCTGTTTGTGATAACACCCGTCATCAAAAAATATGTTGCAAGTTTTTCGTCAGGCATTATTTTTTCGCGGATGGCTTTTAAATACTTTTCCTCTTCTTTCCGCGAAAGCGCTTTATCGCTAAGTTTTATCCGTAAAAGTTTTCGGTTGGTAAGACAATGGGAAAGTTTCGAAAGCACCGGGTCGGGGTGAAATTGCCATTCTTTGATGGCGATCAGAATATCATTATCGTCGAGTAAAGTGTACCAGGTAAGTACATTTCTCCCCTCTACTACAATATTTTCCCGAAAATCTTTGGGCTGGAATGCATTTCCCAAAAAAATCTCCAAAGTAGGCGTGGTATACAAATCAGCTCCACTATCTTTCAATTCACGGGCGCGTTTTAAAACATTGATGAGCAGGAACTCGGCGGCAACCACAGTTTTGTGCAGGTATACCTGCCAGTACATCAGCCTTCGCGAAATCAGAAATTTCTCGATCGAGTAAATTCCTTTCACATCAACTACCAGCTTGTCTTCAAAAACATTCAGCATTTTAATAATGCGCTCGATTCCGATAGTTCCTTCGGCTACACCCGTAAAAAAGCTGTCGCGGCTCAGGTAGTCCAGCCTGTCCATGTCGAGCTGGCTGGCTACCAACTGGTGCAGAAACTGCTTCTTATATTGATTCGTAAAAATAAGGATGGACAGATCGAGTTTCCCTTCGAATTCGCGGTTTAGTTCTTGCATCAAAAGGAGTGAAATTTCTTCGTGCGAAATATTCACGAGGGTATTCTCGAGTACGTGTGAAAAAGGCGCATGGCCAATATCATGGAGCAAAATAGCAATGGTAACCGCTTCGGCTTCTTCCTCCGTAATCAAATGTCCTTTTAAGCGCAATGTGGCAATGGCTTGTCGCATCAGGTGAGTCGCACCCAGCGCATGTTCGAAGCGTGTGTGGTTGGCTCCCGGAAAAACCAGGTACGAAAGACCAAGCTGCTTAATACGGCGTAAACGTTGAAAAAAGGGGTGTTCGAGGAGATCGAATACAGTTTCCGATTGCAGGTTGATAAACCCGAAAACCGGGTCGTTAATTATCTTCTTTTTATTTAAACGATTCTCTTTCACTCAATTCGCTTGAACCGGACGGCTAAAAGTACAAAACTTTGGCGAATACAAAACAGTTGCATCACCGAAACAAACTTCGTGCTTGTAGCATTACAGATGAGTTCCTAAATCGTGGGTTCAGCATTTAGATTATCCCTTTAAATCAATTAATTAAGTAAGTGAAACATATTTGTCAATATTCAAGATTTTTTCTATTTTTGCGGAGAATTTTCTAAAAAATGTTTTTAGGGGACCGCGGGTTCCCTATTTTGTTAGTTGGAACACAAATGATTGACAAGGAAAAAGTAGAAGAACTGGTGCGGGAAAAACTCGAAGATGATATGTTCATCGTTGAGATCAGCGTGAGCAAAAGCAACGCGATCCATGTTTTTGTCGACGGCTTTAATGGCATTTCCATCGATCAGTGTATCAGCATCAGCCGACATGTCGAACATAGTTTCGATCGCGAAGAAGAAGATTTCGAACTGGAAGTTTCTTCACCCGGCCTCACCGAGAGTTTCAAAGTGCGGCAGCAGTATATTAAATACACCGGCCGCGAAATAAAAGTGGAAACCCTGGACGGCGTAAAACGCGAAGGGGTTTTGAAAAATTCGGACGACCAAGGTATCGTGCTCGAAACAGCAGAACGCGTAAAGCTGGAAGGACAAAAGAAAAAACAACTGGTTGTAACAGCGCATAATATTAAATACGACGAGATTAAAAGTGCGAAAGCGGTAATTTCATTTAAATAGGATTGACCATGGAAAATATAAGCCTGATAGATACTTTTTCTGAGTTCAAGGAGCTGAAGAACATTGACAGGGTAACAATGATGAGTGTACTGGAAGAAGCATTCCGCAGTGTACTTATTCGTCAGTACGGCAGCGACGAAAACTTCGACGTGATCATCAACATCGACAAAGGTGACTTTGAAATCTGGAGACGACGCGAAGTGGTAGCCGACGACGAAATTGAAGATCCCAACCTTCAAATTACGCTTACCAACGCTTTGAAAATTGACGAAGACTTTGAAGTGGGCGAAGAAGTTACCGATGAAGTAAAACTGGCCGACTTTGGACGACGCGCCATCCTGAACCTGCGCCAGAACCTGGCCAGCAAAATCATGGAACTCGAAAAAGACCATATTTACGGGAAATATAAAAATAAAATTGGCGAGATCGTAACCGGTGAAGTATACCAGGTTTGGAAAAAAGAAATTCTGATTCTCGATGACGAAGGAAACGAACTCATCCTTCCAAAAACCGAACAGATCCCTTCAGATTATTTCCGCAAAGGCGATAATGTTCGCGCCATTGTTTACAAAGTGGAATTACGCAACAATACCCCGCTTATTATTTTATCGAGAACTGCACCGGCATTCCTCGAACGCTTGTTCGAACTCGAGATCCCGGAAATTTTCGATGGACTGATTACCATTAAAAAGATCGTTCGTGTACCCGGCGAAAGAGCAAAAGTAGCCGTTGAATCATACGACGAACGTATCGACCCGGTGGGCGCCTGCGTAGGTATGAAAGGTTCACGTATCCACGGTATCGTGCGCGAATTAAGAAATGAAAACATCGATGTGATCAACTATTCAGCCAACCTTCAGTTGTTTATCAAACGCGCACTGAACCCGGCCAAGATCAACTCGATTAAAATTGTTGAAAACCAAAAGAGAGCAGAGGTTTATCTACGTCCTGAAGAAGTTTCGCTCGCCATCGGGAAAGGTGGTTTGAACATTCGTTTGGCCAGTCAACTGACCGGCTACGAAATTGATGTTTACCGCGAAATGGAAGCAGACGATGAAGACGTAACACTGGATGAATTTGCCGATGAAATTGAAGATTGGGTAATTGACGCACTGAAAGCTATTGGATGCGACACGGCGAAAAACGTGTTAAGCATTCCCCGCGCCGATTTGGTAAAACGTACCGACCTTGAAGATGAAACCATCGACGAAGTTATCAGGATATTAAGTTCGGAATTTGAATAAAATGCACCGTTTACACGCGGACAGGCATTTGTAATTGATAAGAAAATAAAAATTTATGGCAGGTACATTAAGGCTCAGTAAACTTGCAAGAGAGTGTAACGTGGGAATTCACACCATTGTTGAATTCCTTCACAAAAAAGGATTTGATGTCGATTCGAATCCCAATACAAAAGTGACACCCGAAGCCGTTCAACTGCTTGAACAAGAGTACAAAATAGACATTTCTTTGAAAAAGGAATCGGAGAAGATCAGTCTGAAGATCCAGCGTCCGAAGAAAGAAGTGATTTCTATGGATGGAGAAGAAGAGCCGGAAGAAAAGAAACCCGAGGAAGTAAAACCTGCCCCGGTAGCAAAACAACCCAAGGTTGAAGAGGTAATCGAACTAAAAGCTACCATCGAAAAACCAAAAATTCTGGGCAAAATTGATTTGGATGCGGGTAAAGCAAAGAAAAAAGAACCGGAACCCGAAAAGGAAACACCAAAACCTCCGGTTGCCGAAGTACCTAAAAAAGAAGAGCCTATAATTGAGAAGGTGCAAAAGGCCGAAAAGGTTGAAAAAGCAGAAACGATAGAAAAGGTTGAAGTGCCGGCTAAACCCGGGCCTGTAAAAGAAGAACCGAAGAAACCTGAATTACACGAAACCGAGATACCGAAAGTGGAGGAAGTTAAAGTTGTAGGTAGAATCGACCTCGCGAACATCAACCAAAAAACACGCCCTGACAAAAAAACGAAGGCAGAACGTGAAAAAGAACGTCAGGATCGCCACAAACAAAGAATTGCCGAACGCGAAGCCACAAACGACAAATCAGCCACTGCTGAAAAACGCGACGACGTGATCAGGGCCAAAGCCGATAAACTGAGTGGCCCCACTGTTTTGGGCAAAATCAATCTGCCTGATAAGAAAGAAAACGGCGGGGACCAAAACCACAAAAAACGCAGAAAAAGAATTTTCAAAGATACAGGCCGCGTTAACGTTGAAAACCAGCAACAACAAGGCGACCGTCCAAAAGGCAAATTCCAGGTGAACAAACAGGCCCCGGGATCAGCAGCTTCAGGTGGCAAAAAGAAACGTTTACTAAAAAAAGAGGTGAACGAAGAAGATGTTCAAAAGCAAATTAAGGACACCCTGGCCCGTTTAACCACCAAAGGCAAATCGAAAGGTTCGAAACACCGCCGTGACAAGCGTGCCGCCGTTAGCGATAAAATGCACGCTGACATGGAGAAGCAAGCGCTTGAACAAAATATTCTGAAAGTTACAGAATTTGTGACAGTGGCCGAACTCGCCAATATGATGGATGCTGGGGTAAACGAAATCATCGCTTCATGTATGTCACTTGGCTTGTTTGTTTCGATCAATCAGCGTCTCGATGCCGAAACGCTTTCGTTGGTAGCTGAAGAATTTGGCTACAAGGTTGAATTCGTAAGTGTTGAAATACAGGAAGCCATCCAGGAAGAAAAAGACAGTGAAGAAGATTTGCTGCCACGTCCTCCGATTGTAACCGTAATGGGACACGTCGACCACGGTAAAACATCTTTACTCGATTACATTCGAAGCACCAACGTTATTGCCGGTGAGGCCGGTGGCATTACTCAGCACATTGGAGCCTACCACGTTAACCTCGAAAACGGAAAGGTAATCACCTTCCTCGATACTCCGGGTCACGAAGCGTTTACCGCCATGCGTGCCCGTGGGGCACAGGTAACCGACATTGCCATTATTATTGTGGCTGCCGACGACAACGTGATGCCGCAAACCGTTGAAGCAATCAACCACGCTTCAGCAGCAGGCGTACCGATCGTTTTCGCCATCAACAAAATTGATAAACCGGGCGCTAATCCCGAAAAAATAAAGGAAGCGCTGGCCAACATGAACTACCTCGTGGAAGAATGGGGTGGAAAATACCAGTCGCATGATATCTCGGCCAAAAGCGGTATCGGTATCGAAGAACTGCTCGACAAGGTTTTACTTGAAGCTGAAATGCTTGAACTAAAAGCCAACCCAAATAAAAAAGCACAGGGAACTATCATCGAATCGGAGCTCGACAAAGGCCGTGGATATGTTTCTACAATGCTTGTTCAGAGTGGAACCTTGCGTATCGGCGATGTAATTATTGCCGGACAATATTTCGGACACGTGAAAGCCATGTTCAACGAACGAAACCAACGTGTAACCGAAGTAAGGCCCGCACAGCCAGCCATTATTCTTGGGTTGAACGGCGCACCACAGGCCGGCGACAAGTTTAACGTAATGGACAGCGAACGCGAGGCCCGCAACATTACCAACAAACGCGAACAGCTCGCCCGCGAACAGGGACTACGTACACAAAAACATATCACCCTCGACGAAATCGGACGAAGAATTGCGATTGGAAACTTCCAGGAGCTAAACCTTATTATTAAGGGTGACGTTGATGGGTCGATTGAAGCGTTGTCGGATTCACTGATCAAATTATCGACCGAAGAAATACAGGTAAATGTGAAGCACAAAGCAGTGGGGCAGATCTCTGAATCTGACATCTTGCTGGCAGCCGCTTCCGAAGCCATTGTGATAGGGTTCCAGGTGCGCCCTTCCTTGAATGCACGCAAACTGGCCGAGAGAGAACAGATCGACATCCGTTTATACTCGATTATTTACGACGCCATCAACGAAATAAAAGCCGCGATGGAAGGAATGTTATCTCCTGATATCAAGGAAGAAATCCTGGGAACCGTGGAAGTACTCGAAGTATTTAAAATTACCAAAGTGGGTACCGTGGCCGGCTGTATTGTCCGCGACGGGAAAATACTGAGAACGTCCAAAATTCGTGTTATCCGCGACGGTATTGTAATTTACACCGGAACACTGGGATCGTTGAAACGTTTTAAAGATGACGCGAAAGAAGTGAAAAACGGGTACGAGTGTGGTTTGAACATCGATAACTTTAACGACATCAAAGTGGGCGACCACATTGAAGCATTCCACGAAGTGGAAGTGGCCAAAACATTGTAAAATCAGTTTCTAATATAGAACAGAAAGGCCGGCAGATAACCGGCCTTTTTTGTTATTAACAGTCTTCTTTTCATACTATAAACGAAAAGATGAGGAAGCTGTGTTTACTTAATCGTATTTTTGAAGAACAAATATTTCGAAATGAAGCGGACTCTCATCATCCTGATCGTTGCACTTGTGGCTGTTGCTGCCGCATACATCCTTTTTACAAAAGAAGAGGTCGTTTTTTCAAAAGAAACCTCGCTTTACAAGGCAGTGCCTGTTTCGGCGCCTGTTTTTGTTGAAGTAAGTTCTATTCGCAACGTCCCGCCCGAGAATCCTGTTCTCGGCGAATTATCGGGTTTCGAAATAGTTGGAAATATCCTGCAAAAAGTACAGCAAAGCGAAAAAGCCATTTCTGAAGGAAAAGAAATACAGGGAAGCTGGGCCAAACGACCCTTGATCCTGGCATTCGATTTCGTGGGAGAAGACAAAATTCAACCGGTTATTATCAGCAAAATAAGAAATGCCGACGAGTTAGAAGGTTTTCAAAAATTACTGGGCGAGTTGATGGGCAATCCGGGTCAGGAACCCGCAGAACGTAAATACAGCGGCCATAAAATATTTTCGGTAAAAAACGCCGAAGGCAAAAATCTGAGTTACTGTGCCGCAAGAGGATTGATCCTGCTTAGCCCGGAAGCCATTTTAATAGAAAAAGGATTGCGCCAATTGAACTCCGAAAATCTGACCGACATCCATAATTTCAATAAGGTAAATAAAACCGTTGCTTCCGACACCGATGTAGCGTGGTACATTAACCACGAACGTTTCCCCGAACTGCTGGCACGGGTGATGAATGCCAAAACCACCGGCACAACCAACGAATTTGGCGAAACCGTAAAAACAAATCTCCGTCGCGAATTACTCGACACAAAAAATTATGCCAGTTGGAGCGAACTCGACATGCGATTCGACGACGAGAATATTTCACTGGCAGGAATTACTGCCGCCGACGATTCGCTCAATCATTTTGTAACCGTATTCAGCGGCCAAAGTCCCGGGCACTGCGATGCAGGCAGGATTCTTCCCAGTAACACCTCTTTTTACCTTGGCATTACTTTTTCAGACAGGGATCTTTTCTTCAAAAATCTGCTTGAATTCTTTCGCCTTTCGAATACTTTTTACAAACGCGAAGAACTGCTCAAAAAAATTGAACGTCGGTTGGGCCCCGACAGTCGCGAAACTTTAAAAGCAATGGTTAAGAACGAAGTAATTGCAGCACTTACTGATGTTTCGGCGGAAGGAGAACCGGGATCACTATTTATTATCAACCTCAATTCAAGAAAGAACAGCCAGGAGAATTTCGAAAGCCTTTTACAAAACTATGCCAATTCGAAAAAAATCGACCTAAATTCACTCATTTCACCGGTGCCTGCCGGAAATGGGAAAACATTCCGCGTTTACGAATTTCCCTTCCCGTCGTTACCGGGAGTTTGGTTGGGTGGGACATTTAAGTTTGCCAAGGCCCGTTACGCCACGTTTTACGACGATTACCTGGTTTTTGCGAGTTCGCAGAAAGTAATGCAGGAATACCTGGCCGACATGGAACTCGATTACACCCTTGATGAAGACAACAACTATTCAAACTTTATAAGTTCTTCGGAGGGCAAGGCCAATATTAGCGCCTATGCAAATATCGACCGGCTGTTTCCTTTGAGTACCCGTTTGTTTAATGCCGAGACTGGCAAAAAGCTGGAGAGCCTGCGCGATACCTGGCAGAAATCGCTATTGCTGGGCTGGCAGGTCGTGTGCGAAAAGAACGTCTATTTTAACGCGTTTAACCTTGGTTTTGGGAAGCAGCCATCAAAAAGTGATGGCCGCCTGTGGTCGTGCAATTTGGGCGCAGAAGTGGCGACCAAGCCACAGTTGGTCGAAAATGCGGATAATCCGGCTGCAAAAAACATCATCGTTCAGGACGAAGACAATCGACTGCACCTGGTTTCATCGGATGGCAAACTACTTTGGACGATCCCGGTAAGTGGCAGGATAATGGGCGAGATACACGAAGTCGATCAATTCAGAAACGGAAAATGGCAGTACCTTTTCAACACACGCGAGAAGCTTTACCTAATTGACCGGAACGGAAATAATGTGGCGGGTTTCCCGGTAACATTTGAATCGCCAGCTACCAACGGAGTAAGCGCTTTTGATTACGACAACAACCATAAATACCGATATTTTCTCGCATTTGAAAACAGAAAAGTACTGGCGCTCGATCAGAACGGGAAGCCGGTGAACGGCTGGAACTTTGATAAAACCGAAAGTGCAGTGACTACACCTGTTCAGCATTTCAGGGTAAATAACAAAGATTACATTGTTTTTAAAGATGCCGGGAAAATATACATCCAGGACAGGCGCGGCGAAACCCGTGTAAAAACACCAGTGAAGTTCGAAAATTCGAATAACCCGCTGGTGCTTGGCATGAATGCCACACCTAAAATTGTAGCCGACGATAAAAACGGAACTGTACACTACCTCTATTTCGATGGAAAATCGGCTGAAAAAAATGTTGGAGGTTTTGGCGCCGGGCACTTCTTTACTGCTGGCGACCTGGATGGTAATAATATCCCCGATTTTGTTTTTATTGACGGGAACAAACTGGAAGTAAAAGATGAAAACGGGAAAATGCTGTACGAAGAGAAACTGGGTAATGAAATAAACTTAGCCCCGGCTATTTATACTTTTTCGGCACGCCAAAAAAAGGTGGGTATTACCGACAGCAAGAACAAGCGGATCTACCTTTTTGGGCCAAACGGTAATCAGCACAATGGTTTTCCTGTCAGGGGTAACAGCCAATTTAGTATTGGCCCGGTACAATCCGGTCAGCTCAACCTGGTTGCGGGTAACGACGATGAACTGGTTTGCTACGCGTTGAAATAAACAGACCATGTTCTGTTTTCTTTGTTGAACTTTCTCGTCCGCTAATTCTTGACCCATTTGAATTGAAAAATTCGGAAGCTATAAAGCAAAATTGTATATTTCAGAGAAAAAATAGCTGCTTTGGCAAGTATTGGCGCCGATGAAGGCGTTTTTTCGGAAAGCGAATTTAATATCCTTCAAAATATTCTGAAACTGAAGAAAGTCCGTGTTACACAAATAATGCCCCCCCGGGTGGTTGTGGTTGTAGCCGATGAGAATATTTTATTGAGTGAATTTTTAAAGAACAAGGATTACCTGAAGTTTTCGCGTATTCCGGTGTACAATGTTAATGACGAAAACATTGTTGGGTACGTATTCCGACAGACTGTTTTCGTTATGCGAAAAGCTCCTGGAACAAAAAGAGCATATTGCGTTAATTGTGGACGAATACGGCGGCATGGACGGCATTGTAACTATGGAAGACATAATCGAAACGGTGTTGGGCCTCGAAATCCTTGATGAAAAAGACACCATTCCCGACATGCAAAAATACGCCCGCGAAAGATGGAAAATCAGGCAAACAAAATATACCCTGTTAAATAAAATCAATAGCCAGAAAGAACAGAATAAAAATTCGCAGGGGCCGGAAAAACAGTCTGCAGATCCCTTGCCTGAATCATCAGCCTCCAAACGCTGTCCGGGCAGTGCAACTGGCGGGGAACAACAACGGGCTGGTGTAAGTTATCGGGTAAAGTAATTTTTATCGGAACCGTATTAATTTCCAATTCGTTAGATTTTAGTAAATTAATAAACCACATTAAACACTTGCAAACAAAAGTAAGTGCTTATAAATGGGTAGAAACATTATCTCTTTGAAAAACAACACGATAATACAGTTTATGTTACAAATAGAAAAAGTATATATGCACGTACGTTATGCCGCATGTTAAGGAAAACCAGAATCGCAAAATAGGCATAAAAATAGTCGAGCCATTTCAGAATTTCTTACATTTGATAAAAAATAAATTGCCATGGAATCTTTAAGAATTGAAATAATAAATCCTAAAGCAAAACAGTTGCTTAAAAACCTTGCTGACATGGAATTAATCAAAATAAAAAAAGAAAAGGTCAAATCCGATTTTTCTGAATTACTTGACAAACTGAGGAGCCAGTCTGAAAATACTCCTTCTTTAGACGAAATCACTAAAGAAGTTGAATCAGTTAGAAAAACCCGATATGAAAAGTAAAAAAATTATTCTTGACACGAATCTTTGGATTAGCTTTCTTATCACAAAGGATTACAGCTTTTTAGACAGATATATTGAGAATGGAAAAGCAATACTTTTTTTCTCCGAAGAATTGATTCAGGAATTTTTAACAGTTGCCAAAAGACCAAAACTTCAAAAATATTTTACAGACAAAGACATTGAACACCTGCTTCACACCTTTGACAATTTTGGGATTTTAATAAAAGTAACTTCCCAAATAGAATTATGCCGTGACTACAATGCCAATTTTTTATTGAACCTGGCAGTTGATAGTAAAGCCGACTATCTTGCCACTGGAGACAAGGATTTACTGGAAATTAACAACATAGAAAAAACCAAAATTCTTACAATTCGGGAATTAAAAGACAAACTTAAAAAAAACACGACGCCATAACAACAAAATGTAAATGTAATGCGGGCGGGCGTGGTATTCCAGCGTTTTCGCGCTGTTCAACCACCGCCAATCCGTCTTTGACGGATGACGGTTTTAAAATGATGTTTAATAAAAAGCCGGCTTGGCTCCGTGCAGGTTTGACAGGAAACCGTTTCAAAATCCCGCACTCCACTTGCACCAACCGTTATGGCAAATAATTAAAAATAAAAAAATGAAACGTCTTTCAATTAATTTAGCAATTCTAATCTTAATGACAATGTTTGTGATAAGTTGTATGAGTGTTTCAACCATTTCAACAACAAGTGGCGTACAACAAGATTTCTTATCAACTATTCCGAAAGGAGCAAAAATTATATACGTTGACAAAGAAAATGTAACAGCAGATAGTTTATATAATGAACTATATTCCATTTTATTAATAAAAGGACATAGAATAATAACAGATGATAAAGAAAGACATTATATAGTAACAGAAGGAAAAGATGTCGGTGAATCAACAGGTCAAAGAATGTCTATTGTTGTGACTGAAAAGGACAATATTTCACAGTTAAAAATTACAACAGAATGGAAACCTGGAATAGTAACGATGGCATTTGCAATAGCTGCTAGTGGAATTCCTATACAAAGTGAATGGATGACAGCATCATGGCAAATAAATAGAATGGGTTTTGCATTTGCTGAAAGTGCTGCGATAGCAAATGGAATAAAAGATGGGAAAATTTCATATGAGTAAAATTACATTGCCATAACATTTTAGGAATTACATTGCGGGTGCAGTGACGTGCGTTGTCTCTACTCCTTTCTTGACCGTCATGTCCTACCGGACACTGACGCTCTTCGAAATCCGCAACGACAACTTGCAAGTGACCGTTATGGGCAAGTTTAAGTGCGACACGAAGTCGCTCAAATAACTGTTAAACGTTCTTTATTA
>WOYV01000041.1 GCA_011620585.1 Draconibacterium sp. | reverse complement strand
AGGGGGCGCGCCCGTCGTCCATCATTACCAATGACTTTTTTTCATCCGCCGTTAGCCTTACCAAAAACGATAATTTTTCGCGAATAGTGGTTACAGCCTGAAGAACAACATTCATATCTTCGGCTGACAATTCGGTGTTAATTCGGTTTTCCATAATAGTAAAATTTAAAAAGATTAATGTTATTTGAATAATCGTATTTCTTACCTAACTGATTCATTTCATTTTTAAGCTATTTGTTCCCATTTTTAATAACCCGATTTTCCCCACATATCAATCTCTGCATCAATTGAATGGAGTTATTGTTATTAAATAGTACCACGCGATGCAATCGCGCGGCAGCGGGGCTCGTTCCCTGCCCTGAAAAATTACTACCAGAGCATGATGCTGGCACACACCATAAACCAGTTCGTGGAGAAAAGCACGCAGGTGGCAGCTTTGCTCACCACCCATAGCAAAGAAACCATAACCAACCTGTGGAAAAGGTTGCTGGCCTACTTTTCAGAAAACAAAATAAAACGCGGGAATACGAAAAACTGCTCGCTAAACGCTTTCAGGTAAGGTTGGAATAAACATAACCGGAGGACACCTGCTCCGAAACATTCAGGTTAAGCGTTAAGGACAAAGAAAGGAGGTACCACATCAACATTTAAAATAGTTTGGACTGACAACAGAATCCCAATCTGTTGAACGGAAAAAATATGCATTGCTCTGTAACGTTGTACAATTTATTACCCTGAAAAAAATACTCGCCGAATTAATGCATTTCGAAACACGTGTTGCATATTACAAAATAAACACGTATCTTTGTTAAAAAAGCAATTATGAATACGAAATTGACATTGACCATAGAAAAAGAGGTTATTGAAATCGCCAAAGAGTACGCCAAAGAAAAAGGACAAAGTCTTTCTGAGTTGGTTGAAAACTACTTCAAATTAGTAACTGTAAGTAGAAGAAAAGTTAAAGAAAAACAACTTTCCCCTAAAGTCAGAAAGCTAAGAGGAATAATTAAAACTGACGAAAACATCGATTATAAACAAACTTTAACCGAAGAATTATCTAAAAAGTATGGCGTTTAAACTGTTTATAGATTCGGATGTAGTCATTGACTTTTTTACAGATAGAGAACCTCACGTAAATCCGGCAAGCGAACTTTTTGAACTGAATGAAAAGGGCGATGTTGTCTTGTATTTATCTGCTGTAAGTATTAACAACATTTACTATGTCGTTAGAAAATTTTTAGGACATAAGAAAACTCTTGAAGTAGTGGAAACTCTAATAGAAATGACTGAAATTATCGGAACAACAAAGAAAGAAGTGATACAAGCTCTAAAAAATGACTTTAAAGACTTTGAGGACTCTATACAATATTCTTCTGCATTGACAATTAAAGATTTAGATGTTATTATCACACGAAATATAAAAGATTACAGAAATTCAAAAATTGCAGTTATGACACCACTGAATTTCTTAAAAATGAAAGAAAAAAACGAGTCCGACAATTAGCCACCTCCCCCTCGTTTGGAACGAGGGGTGAGCTGTCTGGAGTTTGCAACTCCATTTACGCTTACATTATTTAGTAATAATTACATCCACAAAACCCTTTTCACCTGAATAATCACGTGCCGAACTAAACAGGTATTCATGTGGTTCCGCGACTAACAAAGCCACTGGTAATAAAATAATTGTCGGCTGACATTTTTGTGTTGTAAAAATAGCGGTTACATCATAAAAAAACATGTTGCTTAAAAAAATGCATTATAAATGCGAAACAGCCCATCCCTCGTTGCAAACGAGGGATGGATGGGGATCAACTCATTTTGAGTGGCTCAAAAAAGTACTGGAAGTAATATCGGAATATAAAGTCAGCAGGCTTTATGAATTATTGCCCCAGAACCTCGAACTCTAATCCCAGCATAGAACAAAGAAAAATATTATCCAAGAATTTTTTAACCCAACTTGCAGCCTTAGCCCCATAAATCGAGAAAAATCGGGTAAAAATGCAGGTTTTTTGGGATAAAAATGAAAGCGATAAATGTTTTTATCGTGTAACTGTCTGATATTCAAGTACAGCATTTTCCTGCGTTTCATTTGTAGTACACAGGGGGGTATTGGTTGTCAGTTCGTTACATGGTAACTTGCAGCCATGTATTTCAAGGTATCCATGCGCACCAATCCCGCCACGGGAGCCTATTCGGGCTATTACCGGTTAGTGGAGAGTTATCGCGACCATCGCGACCGGGTATGCCACCGGACTATTTTGAATGCGGGTTATCTTGACCAGCTGACCACCGGCCAGCTCAACCTGGTACAGAAGATACTTACCGCCAAAGTTGCCAACCACGACAACCCCCTGTTTGAACTACCGTACACCGATGATGCAACAGTGGTGCGCTATGTTGATGATTTTTTCAAGCGGATGGTTGCCGAAAAACGCATCGATGTGCTGGTTGAAAAAAAGTATGGAAAGACATCCAAAAACGGTAAAGACCTGCAACTGATCGACGTGAACAGCATCCGGAACAAAGATGTTCGGGAGATTGGTCCCGAATGGTTGTCGTACCAGGCTATGCGCCAGTTGCAGATTGCACCATTTTTAGAAAGCCTCGGATGGGGCGGGGACCAGGTCAGATTGGCCCAGACGCACATCATCAGCCGGGCAGTTTACCCTGCCTCGGAGCTGGAAACAACGCGGTGGATCAGGGAAAACTCGGCCGTGTGTGAGATCACCGGGTTCGACATCCAGCAGGTTACCAAAGACCGGCTGTATGCCATCTCGAAAAAACTGTATGACGAAAAGGAAGCGCTGGAGCAACACTTGTCGGTGCGCACCAACGAGTTGTTCGACATCCAGGACAAAATAATACTTTACGACCTGACCAACACTTATTTTGAAGGCCGGAAACAGGGCAGTAAACTGGCCAAATTCGGGCGCAGCAAGGAAAAACGCAGCGATGCCAAATTGGTTGTGTTGGGGCTGGTGATCAATCCTGAAGGTTTTATCAAATACTCCTCGATACTGGAAGGGAACATGGCCGACAGCAAAACACTGGAGGGGATGATAGGCAAATTGCGCATCAAAACCTCCTTCTCGGCCCGTAAAGCCCTGATCGTGATAGATGCGGGCATTGCCACCGAAGAAAACCTGAAGATGATACTGGACAATGGCTACGATTACCTGTGCGTGGGCCGTTCAAATTTAAAAACATACAACATCCAAGCCGGTGCGGCCACCGTTTCGGTAACCGACAACAGGAAACAGAAAATTGAGCTGTGCCGGGTCAATTCTGGCCGCAATACGGATTATTGCCTGAAAGTCAAAAGTCACACCAAAGAGATGAAAGAACGTTCGATGAACGGACAGTTCCGCTCCCGCTTCGAGGCCGGCCTGCAACAGATAGCCGACAGCCTGACCAAAAAAGGTGGCGTAAAACAAGAAGACAAAGTCCACCAGCGCATTGGGAGGTTAAAGCAAAAATACCCATCTGTCGGGCGGTACTTCGACATCGAAACTGAGGTAAGCGAAGAAGCTGCGCCAAAACGGAAAAAGAAGGACACTGCACCGCAAAAAGAGAAAAACCGGGTTGTAACTTCCGTCAAATGGGCTGTCAAAGAAGGGGTTGATATCAATGCCCGGAGCGGGGTTTACTTTCTGCGCACATCGCTCCAGGCCAACAGTGAAGAAAATGTATGGCAATTTTACAATACGATTCGCGAGATCGAGGCATGTTTTCGGGTCCTGAAGACCGACCTTGACCTTCGACCAATTTACCATCAAAAAGATGAAAACACGATGGCACACCTGCATCTGGGTTTATTGGCATACTGGCCTGTAAACACCGTTCGCCATCAACTAAAACAAGAAGGCATTCGTTCCGGATGGCGCGAGATTGTAAGAACCATGAACACGCAAAAGGCTGTGACAACCTTGGCACAAAACAATCACGAAGAAGTGATAATGATACGCCGGTGTTCAGAGCCAAATGGGCAGGTGCGAAAACTATATGATGCCCTGAAATACAAATATGCGCCATTCGTAAAACGAAAATCCGTAGTACACAAATCTGAACTCGAAAATTGCCAATTCATTGAAA
>WOYV01000113.1:2896-20360 GCA_011620585.1 Draconibacterium sp. | reverse complement strand
TATGAAAAAATTTCTGTTCTTTATTACAATACTGTTTTCAGGTCAGTGTATGGTCGCTCAAACCATTGAATTCGAGCCAGCTGATCGGGAAATTCTGAACAAAATATGTCAGCAACTCGAAACAAAAAAGAATGCTTCAACTGCTGAACTCGTTGAATGGGTAGGTAAAAGTTTTCTCGAAACACCTTATGTTGCCAACACTCTCGAGAAAATGCCGGAGCACCTGGTTATCAACTTGCGTGAACTTGACTGCACCACCTTTGGCGAAAATTGCCTGGCGATAGCACGCACCATAAAATCGGGCGACACCAGTTTCGAAAACTACACCAAAGAAATACAAACCTTGCGTTACCGTAATGGAAAAATAGATGGTTATCCCTCGCGAATCCACTACTTTAGCGATTGGATTTTCGAGAATGACCAGCGAGGATTTGTAAGAAGGGTGTCGGAACAAATCAGCAAAGTGCCCTACCCCATGAAAACCAACTTTATGAGTACCCACCCCGACAGCTACCCACAATTAAAAGACAACAAACAATTCGTTCAACTTCTAAAAAACCAGGAAGCTGAAATAAGCCAACGCAAAATGTTTTATCTTCCTAAAGAAAAGCTTTCTGAGTATGAAGAACAACTGAAAGATGGCGACATTGTTGGACTTACAACATCAGTAGAAGGACTGGATATCACCCATGTTGGTATTATCGTTCATGTTGGTAATCGTGTTCATCTTATGCACGCCTCTTCAAAAGAAATGAAAGTAATTGTTTCCGATCAACCTCTGGAAGATTATCTGAAGGGGAGAAATTCGGTTACTGGAATCATGGTGGCCCGACCTCTGTAAACCTGCTTTCCAGTTTATTTATTTCATTGAAAACATTTGGTTCGGTTCCACGTTTTACAAAAAATCAAAAGTTTAACCAGTTTATTGATTTAAACACATTATTATTCAAACATGAAAAAAGTAGTGCAAAGAACATTGATCGTATTATCGATCGTTTTGGGAAGTGTAGCTTACTCCAATGCTCAGGAACTTGGTGTTCGTTTTGGTGACATTTCGGGTGGAAACGTTGCTATCGATGGAATATTTAGCACGGGAAAATTTAGCCGTGTTCATGCCGATGTTTCATTTGGACAGGGCGCTGGTATCGATTTACTTTGGGATTTCATATACCGCCAGTTGTCAGGCGAAGCATTTAAATGGTATGTTGGCGCGGGTCCGTATGTGTGGATCGACGACCCATTTTGGTTAGGTGTTGCCGGAGAAATAGGCTTGGAATATGGTTTTGAAACCATTCCTGTTTCTTTGAGTCTCGACTGGCGGCCATTGATTAGTATTGTTGAAACCACTGATTTTCATGCTGGTGGATTCGGAGTAAATATTCGGTACGTATTTGGTTATTAATGCCTTTATCGCAATTATTCCTATACTAAAAAAGAAAAATACCGGAAGCAAAGCCTCCGGTATTTTTTATGAAATAGGTTCACTCAATATTTACAATAAGAAAGTAACACCAATTTTTCCACTGGAGAACACATTTCCACCACCAAATTCGAGATTTACAGCTACTTTATCCGAAAAGAAATAACGTCCGCCCACTTGTCCACTCAAATAAAGTCCTGAATCGCCACTTCCAGTGTAATCGTAATCACCCCCCGGGCCATCGTATTTCGAGTTAAAAATAGAATAACCCAGCGATAAGCCGGCGTAAAAATCAAACTTTGAAGGAATGTTCAACACCTCGTTAAAATGATAATTGGCAATTCCGGCAATTGAGGTATAACTGGTTTTCCACTTGCTATTACCATAGGACTCTGATTTGCTTCTGAACGATAACTCACCACCAATGCTAATGTTGTTACCAACTCCGTAATCAAAACCACCATAAATTGGTAAACCCCAGCTTGACATACCCAAACCTGCATTTATTTGAATACCACCCTTCTCAAGGGGAGCCTGGGCTTGAGATGTAAAAGCTAAAAGTCCTAGAAACACTAAAATTAATGTAATTTTTTTCATAATTTTTCAATTTTTAGATTAACATGTATTAGAACAATTCAACATTTAACCAAATATATGATAATTGGAGAATCTATGAAACCCGTAACATATTAAATTACTTTCTATGTTTTATACAAGAATGAATATGAAAACCCGTCAAGTTCTCTAAATTTCTAATTTGCTGAATCATACATCTGCCCTGTATCCGATTTACATTATATTTCTTTTTGTAAAATGCAGTTTTTTATATGTCAGTGTAGGTAATAAATTTTACCCGGGAAAGCGGTGAAGTTTACATACAATAAATATAATTAATCCAAATAAGCAATAAATTTATTTGATCATGGGAAGCGGTTAATCCAGCCCTTTTTGTTATTCCTGTTTCCCATCTTTTTCTTCTGCCCGCATTTTAAAGTAACGGCGCAACAATACCTTTTTCAAATCGCGAACAATTACCTGGTGCGCGATCACTTCAATATCGGTATAATCGGGCAATTCCAACCGCGTTTTACGAATATCGCGATCGCTGATATCAACCTGGTAAAGAACCGATAAAAGCAAATCGTAATTGCGTTCAAACAATAATGTAATCTGATCGCTTAGTTGTGTAAATAATTCACGGTATGCATTTTCTGAATTCCCCGAAAAAGTGATTTCCACACCAAACATTCCAAAATCTTTCATGATCTGTTCGGCGGTTTGGCGAACAATCTCTTCCCTGTTCAACAACGATTCCACATTCTGGTTACTTACCTGCGGCAGATTCATCTGTTTTGCTTTTTTCGAAAGATACAATTAAATGAACACTTAACAGAAAATGGAACCCCGCAATTTTCTATCTTTATAAAAACTAAATCAATTAAAACAATCGCAATGAAAAAGCTATTTTTATTCATTTTTGTATTTTTTACAGTACTCACACTTTCGGCACAGAATAATTTCAGAAACCCGGCAATCAGCATTGGAGTAGTCGTCGAAGATCTTCAGAAATCGATTACCTTTTATACACAAGTAATCGGAATGACCAAAACCGGCGAGTTCTCTGTTCCGGTAGAACAATGTAAAGAAATGGGGCTGACCGACAGTTATCAGTTGGATGTAACCATATTAAAACCTATCGACAGCGAAACTTCTTCGGAGTGGAAACTGATGAGCCTGGGAACAAAACCCCAACACCCCAAACAGAAATACATGAGCGACGACACAGGTATTCAATATGTTACACTCTTCGTAAAAGAAATTCAGCCCATACTCGACCGTGCAAAAAGCCACAATGTTAAAATCCTTAGCGGACAACCCTCGGTGTTGGGTGATGGTAAAAAATTTCTCTTGCTTCAGGATCCCGATGGCAATTTTCTTGAAATCATTGGTCAAAAATAATTCAGGTTCATGTTTCATATTCTTTTCCTGAAATACTGATTCAGAAGCGTGTTTCTATGTTTTAAAACAAAGTATTTGATTTTATCCGAAAGCACTTTCGCTTTCGTTTGAAATAAATATTATTTTTGCTGAAGAAGAAATCAACATACAACCGGCTCATGATTTTTAATATTCAGCGCTTTTCAACTCACGATGGTTCAGGCATCCGCACGGTGGTTTTCTACAAAGGATGTCCGTTGAGTTGTTGGTGGTGCAGTAATCCCGAAAGTCAGTCGTTTGAACCGAGCATTCTCTATCACAAAAAATTCTGCAAAAATTTTGGCGATTGCCTCAAAACCGAAAGTAAAGCATTCACACGCAACGAAAACGGCTTACAGATCGATCGTACTTTGATTGAAAATCCGGAAAATATACGAAACGTGTGCCTGACAAAAGCGCTCTCCGTTTCAGGAGAAAGAAAGAATGCAGAAGAGATTCTTTCAGAAATAAAAAAAGACCAGCCTTTTTACCGTAGCAACGGCGGTGTAACACTTTCGGGGGGTGAGCCACTTTCGCAGGGAAATGATTTGCTTGAATTGCTTGAAAACCTGAAGCAACTTAAAATCAATGTAAACATGGAAACCACACTCCATGTAAAATGGGAAAAAGTTGAACGCGTTATCGGTCGCCTCGATACTTTCCTGGTTGATCTGAAACACACAAACAAAGAAAAATTCAGAAAATATACCGGTGGCGATAGTTTGCTGGTGATGACAAACCTGGTGAAGCTCGATAATTCAGAGGCTAAATACATCGTCCGCTTCCCGGTAATCCCGGGTTTTAATCATACCGAAAAGGAAATATTTGAGTTAATCGACTTTGTATCGTCGCTAAAAAACGCCAAGGAAATTCACTTTCTGCCCTACCACACTTTTGGCGAAGAAAAATACAAAATGCTCGGTTTACCCTATAAAATGAAAGGCATAAAACGCGTGGAAGACCACGAACTCGATGCCTACTTAAAATACGCTGCAGAAAAAGGATTCAGAACAAAAATTGGAGGTTAATATGATCGCTGACAAAATATCGGCAAAAGTTACCGGAAGAATAGCCCATCTTCGCGAAAAAGTGCTGAGCACCAAACCATCGGTTTGTACCGAACGTGCTAAGTTTTACACAGAGGTGTACCGAAAAAATGAAGATCAGCCTGTGATTATTAAGCGTGCCCTGGCACTTGAGAAGACCTTAAAGGAAATGTCGGTATTTATCGATGAAGGCGAACTGATTGTCGGAAATCAATCGTCGCAACACCGCGCTGCTCCCATTTTCCCGGAATACGCAGTTGATTGGCTTCCTGAAGAAATGGATGAACTCGACAAACGCCCGGGTGATGCCTTTTTTATCACCGAAGGACACAAAGCTGAGCTTCGCGAAATTGCGGCGTGGTGGAAAGGCAAAGTACTGTGGGACAAAGGCCGTGCGCTAATGTCGCAGGAATTACGCGACTTGCAGGATTCCTCCATTATAAAAGCCACCGGCAACCTTACCTCAGGCGATGCACACATTGCAGTTGATTTCTACAAAATTCTGGAAGTAGGGTTGATTGGCTACCTCACTGAAATAGATTTCTATCATCAGCAAGTTGATCGCACCAGCATCGAAGGGGTAAAAAAGGATCTCTTTTACAATGCTCTTGAAATTTCGGTTAAAGCTTTTCAGGTTTTTATCCGCCGATTTAGCCAACTGGCTCTTTCAATGAGCTTGGTGGAAGATACTCCGGAGCGGGAAGCAGAACTCCGGCTGATTGCAGAAAACTGCGCCCACATCGCAGAACACCCTCCAAAAGACTTTTATCAGGCGCTACAGCTTACTTATTTCGTACAGTTGGTTTTGCAAATCGAAAGCAACGGGCACAGTGTTTCGTTGGGAAGAATGGACCAATATCTTTTCCCTTTTTACCAGAAAGATAAAATTACCGGAAAGATTACTGAAGGGAAAGCATCGGAATTGCTCGAAAATACCTGGATAAAACTGATGTCAATCAATAAAATACGTCCGTGGTCGCACACCCGTTTTTCGGCCGGGGGACCACTTTACCAGAACGTAACGATTGGCGGGCAAACTACAGATGGGAAAGATGCAGTAAACGAACTCAGTTTCCTCATTCTCGAATCGGTTGGAAATATGAAACTGACACAACCTAACCTGTCGGTGCGTTTTCACAAAAACATCGACCAGCGTTTTATGATGGAATGTATGCGTGTGATCGAGATGGGATTTGGCATGCCTTCGTTTAACAACGACGAAATAGTAATTCCTGAATTGATCAAACTGGGAGTAGAAAAAGACGATGCGTTCAATTTTTCGGCTATCGGGTGTATTGAGATCGCAGTTCCTGGAAAGTGGGGCTACCGCTGCACCGGTATGAGTTTTTTGAATTTCATGCGCGTTTTCCTAGCCTCGATGTACGATGGGCTCGACAAACAAACTGGTAAAACCTTCCACAAGGGAACCGGTAATTTCATCGATTTTGAAAGCTTCGATCAAGTGTATAAAGCCTGGCAACACCAGGTAAAATTCTTTGCTAAAAAGACGGTTGAAATCGATACGGCAGTTGACACGGCACTGGAAGAAAATGTGCCGGATATTCTGTGTTCAGCCTTTGTAGATAGTTGCATCCCGCGTGGAAAAACCATTAAGGAAGGCGGTTCAAAATATGATTTTGTTTCGGGGTTACAAGTGGGGATCGCCAATCTCGGCAACTCGCTGGCTGCCATCAAAAAACTGGTTTTCGAAGAAAAAAGGATTTCAAAAGAACAGTTATTACATGCAATCGAAACCAACTTTGAAGGTCAGGACGGGGAGAAAACAAGACAACTTTTGCTGAACTTTGCACCCAAATACGGTAACGATGACGACTATGTGGATCTTCTGCTGAAAGATGCCTACAACGAGTTTATCGATGAAATTGAAAAATACCACACAACGCGCCACAATCGCGGACCGATTGGTTGCCGCTACTACGCGGGTACTTCAAGTATTTCGGCCAATGTACCCAATGGCGCAGTGGTACCAGCCACTCCCGATGGAAGAAAAGCGTTCACACCGGTTGCCGAAGGAAGTTCGCCATCTTCGGGGACCGATGTTCTTGGCCCCACCGCCGTGTTTAAATCGGTGGCCAAGTTGCCTACCGAAAGAATAATGGGCGGGGTACTTTTAAACCAAAAACTTTCGCCGGCAACCATTGCCAGAGATGTGGATAAAGAAAAGCTTGTTTCTATCATTCGTACCTTTTTTGCTGATCTTAAAGGCTGGCACGTGCAGTACAATATTGTTTCAAGAGAAACGCTTCTGGAAGCCAAAAAACATCCTGAAAAGTACCGCGACCTGATCGTTCGGGTGGCAGGTTATTCGGCATTTTTCACTACTTTGTCACCTGATACCCAAGATGACATTATTGCCAGAACGGAGCATTCTTTGAATTTCTGAAAAACCAAAAACTAAACTTTAAGCCAATGCATAAACTACTTTGCGGAGTAGATATCGGTGGAACAAAATGCGCGACAGCACTGGTTGACACCAATGGAAAAATCGTGGATAAAATCAATACCTGCGCCCATGTTGATTTGAATGAAGACGGGTTGGTAAAACTGGTTGCCGGCCAAATTAAAGAACTTTTCAGTCGAAACAACTTGCAGGAATCTGATGTGGAAGGAATTGGCATTGGGTGTGCCGGCCACATTCGTTTTAAAGATGGCGTGATTATTACGACTTCGAATCTGAAAGGATTTAAGAATTACCCGCTGCGTGATAAAATGCAGGCCTACTTCAAAATACCGGTGATCCTCGACAACGACGCCAATGCACAGGCTTTTGGAGCTTTCAAATTTGGTGCAGGAAAAGGATACACTGACATGGTTTTTCTGACAATCAGCACAGGAATTGGAGCAGGGATTATTATTAATAACAAGCTTTACAGAGGCGTTACCGGCACAGCCGGCGAATTTGGGCACACTATTATCGAGCCAAACAGCGATCTTACCTGTAGTTGCGGAAATAAAGGTTGTATTATGGCACATGCCTGCGGAATGGCCCTTCCTTATTTGTATAAAAAGAAAATCAACGAAGGAAAAGTAAGTAAGCTAAACCTTCCGTCCAATTTCAATATTTCGAAACTAAGCGGACAAATCCTAAAAAAGGGGCTCGACATGGATGATCCGGTTTCAAAGGAAATTATTTCTGACAGTGCATACTATGTCGGGCTTGGGATTTACAATATTTTCCAGACTCTGAATCCGCCACTGGTGGTTTTGGGCGGTGGACTCACCAACTGGGGCGATTTCTACCTTGATAAAATAAAAGCCACTTTCCGCGAGCTGGCCCGTGACATGATTTTCGACCCAATGGATATTGTGATTTCGAATATTGGGGCCGATGCTGGTGTAATTGGCGCGGCTGCATTAACAATCGAATAATATGTTGAACGAACGACAAAATCAGATATTAAAAATACTCGGGAAGAACGATCAGACTTCGGTAAATGAACTTTCAGAGAAACTGGAAGTTTCTTCGGTTACCATCCGACAGGACCTGAAGTTTCTGGAAACTGAAGGTTTATTAAAACGGGTGCACGGCGGAGCAGTGCTGAAAGATGCCGACAACCTGACCAACAGGCTGGGAATGAACTACGAAAAGAAACTTCGTATTGCCCGGAAGGTGGCCAGTTTTGTAAAAGAAGGCGAAAGTATTTTGATTGAGTCGGGATCGGTGAATGTGTTGCTGGCACGCGAACTGTTGAAAATCAGAAAAGTGACCATAATTACTACCAACGTTTACATTGCCCGGCAATTCAGGAGAAACGAACAGGCGAATATTATAATTCTGGGGGGGATTTACCAACACGACAGTGAAACATTAGTTGGGAAAATAACAAAAGCATGTATCGACCAAATCAATATCGACAAAGCGTTTATTGGCATCGATGGCTATTCATCGGAGGCCGGTTTTACGATCCGCGATTTATTCCGCGCCGAAATATCGAGCTACATCATTAAAAAAGCAAAAGATGTATTTATTGTTACCGATTCGAGTAAATTTGGTAAAACCGAGCTGACCAACATTTGTTTTCCGCGCGATATTCAACATGTAGCCACCAATATTGATCTTGATCCTGTTTTTCAAAAGGAGCTAAAAAATGCCGGGCTCGACCTCATTCTTGCATAACCGTGCCAAATCTTTCGTTAAACTGATTTTTCCAACATTCTAAATAACATTTCCTTAATGTATCTTGGTTGCTATCAATCAAGCACTTGCCGATTTTTTTTATATGGAATACAAGTAAGCCTGTTAACCCGATATCTTTTTAGTAAATTCGAACAAATTATCGATTTGTTCGGCAAATTAATTTTACAAGAGATGACAACGCAAAGAAGAGTGACGGAAGGATACAGGACATTAAGTTTGGGAGAAGAAATCTTTAACAGCATAACACACGGAATTGGAACGCTGCTAAGTATTGCCGCATTAGTGCTGTTGGTTGTTTTTGCCAGTACCAGGGGGAATGCCTGGCATGTTGTTAGTTTCAGTATTTTTGGATCAACCCTTGTTTTACTGTACCTGTCATCAACACTGTATCACAGTTTTACTAAAGAAAAAATCAAGAACCTTTTTGCAAGATTCGACCACGCCGCTATTTTTCTGTTAATAGCCGGAACGTACACCCCTTTTGTGTTAACGACTTTAAGAGGTCCTTTGGGTTGGACACTCTTTGGAATTGTATGGGGCCTGGCCATTACGGGAGTCGTTATTCGTTCGATTTATCTTACGCGTTTCCGGAAATTAATGGTAGGGGTCTACCTTGCCATGGGTTGGATGTTTGTTATAGCTATTGTTCCGATGATAAAAAATCTACCTACATCAAGTATTATTTTCCTTTTCCTGGGAGGTGCTTTTTATTCGATCGGCGTAATTTTCTATTCATGGCGCAATCTGAAATACGGCCATGGAATCTGGCACCTGTTTGTATTGGCCGGAAGTATCATGCACTTCTTCTCGGTGATTTACAGCCTGAATTAATCGGGTTCCACAACAGCTTTTTAAATTCCCGGTAAGCCAACTCCCAATCGGGTAACGGTTTTGGTAAAAACGTAGCCAATTCAAACGAATTGCGAACTACTTTACGAATTTCCGCCAAAGTATCCACGGCACCCATTGCACGTGCCTGAATAAGCAGGTTTCCAATGGCAGTAGCTTCAGTCGGGCCGGCTAATACAGGAATTCCCAGTGCATCGGCGGTTAGCTGATTCATCATACTGTTGTGCGCCCCCCCACCAATGATATGCAAGCGTTCGATTGTTTTCCCGGTTATTGATTCAATTTGTTCAATGGTATACCGGTATTTCAAGATCAGGCTGTCGTAAATACAACGGGCAATTTCGCCTTTACTTTCAGGAACAGGCTGCCCTGTATTTTTACAAAACTCTTGTATTGCCAGTGGCATATTACCCGGATTCAGAAACTTCGGATCGTCGGGATCGATCAGGCATTTAAAATGTTCAGTTTCGTTACACAGGTTAACAATCTCCTGCCATTCCATCACCTTTTCTTCATCCCAAATACGTTTGCATTCCTGGATGAGCCACATTCCCATAATGTTCTTCAGAAAACGCGTAGTACCATCTACCCCGCCCTCGTTGGTAAAGTTCATGGCCAGCGTTTGTTCTGACACTAATGGTCGCTGACTTTCAATTCCCAACAACGACCAGGTTCCCGAACTTAGGTAAGCCCAGTTACCGCCAAGCGCAGGAACCGAAGCAATAGCAGATGCAGTATCGTGAGATGCAACTGCTACACACGGAATCTCCTTACTTCCGGTGTCTTCCTGGATTTCAGCCAAAATCGTTCCGATTACAGTACCGGGAAGTACAAGTTCTTCAACAAGATTTTTTTTAACTCCAGCTGCCTCCAGCAATTTTCCTTCCCACTCGGCTTTCCCCGGTTTTAATAATTGTGAAGTACTGGCAATGGTGTATTCATTTTTCCTGATCCCGGTAAACAGGTAATTCAAAGTATCGGGTGTAAAAAGCAAACTTTGGGCAATGCCCAAACGTGAATGTTTTTCTTTTCCCGACACAAATAATTGAAACAAAGTATTGAATTGCATAAACTGAATTCCCGAAAGCAGGTAAGTTTCTTTTTTAGGCAGAATCCTGAAAAATTCATCCATGGCAGTATCGGTACGGTGGTCGCGGTATGCAAAAGGAAGGCCAATAAGTTGGCCTGATTCCGACAACAACGAATAATCCACGCCCCAGGTATCAATACCAATCGAATCGGGTTGAATTTCATGATCAATTACGCACTTTTTAAGGCCGGTTTTCAGTTCTTCAAACAAGCTGTAAATATTCCAGTAATAACTTCCGTGGATACGAACCATCTGGTTTTTAAACCGATGTACCTCCGTCAATTCAAGATGTCCGTTTTCGAGTGTTCCCAGAATTGCCCTACCGCTCGAAGCGCCTAAATCGAATGCCAAAAAATATTTTTTGTTCATGGTTACAGGTTCTGTTTTATTCTACAAAATAAGCATTTCTGTTCATTCGACGTGTCCTGCACTGTCTTGGATTCGAACAAAAAACAGTTTCACGACTTGCCCACGACAATAGAATTTTTACCTACTTGGCATCCTGCTCAAAATAGACGAATTTTATACATCGTTCATCAAAAACAAAACTTTAACCGATGAAAACTTCAAATAAAATTATCGCATGCAACTATACTAACATGAGAATATGCAATGATTCTTTGATTTCAAACTGCTATATTTATCGCCTGAATTCGACAGAAATAGAGTATATCCAAATACATTAAGTTATTAACCGGTAGAATAATCGACTAAAAAAATACAACAATGAAAATAGCAGTAGTAGGAACGGGTTATGTTGGATTGGTATCCGGAACATGTTTTGCAGAAACGGGAATTAATGTTACCTGTGTTGATGTCGACAAGAAAAAGATCGATGCACTTAATAACGGCAAAATACCGATCTATGAGCCAGGACTGGAAGATATTTACAAAAAAAATGTTGAAAAAGGAAGATTGACTTTCACTACCAATCTTACTGAAAGTCTTAAAGAAAGTGATGCATTATTTATCGCAGTAGGCACACCGCCTGACGAAGATGGTAGCGCCGACTTAAAATACGTACTTGGAGTTGCCCGTGAGATTGGAAAAAACATTGATCACTACATGGTAATTGCCACGAAAAGTACAGTTCCCGTTGGAACTTCGAAAAAAGTCAAACAAGCCATTAAAGCGGAATTAGACAAAAGAGGTGTTGAAATTGCCTTTGATGTGGCATCAAATCCGGAGTTCCTGAAAGAAGGAAATGCGGTTGAAGATTTTCTTCGTCCCGACCGAATTGTAATTGGAACAGAATCAGAACGGGCAAAAAAGGTAATGCAGAAGTTGTACAAACCATTTCTTCTGAACGGTCACCCAATTATTTTCATGGATATTACCTCTTCCGAAATGACCAAATACGCTGCCAACTCGATGTTGGCAACAAAAATCAGTTTTATTAACGACATCGCCAATCTGTGTGAAATTGTTGGGGCTGATGTTGAATCTGTTCGTAAAGGAATTGGTTCGGATCCCAGGATTGGAAACAAATTTATTTACCCGGGAACTGGTTACGGAGGTTCATGCTTCCCGAAAGACGTGCAAGCCCTGATTCGCACTGCCGACGAACATAATTATTCGCTCGATATTTTAAAAGCGGTCGAGTCAGTAAATTATCGTCAAAAAGAAGTGTTATACAATAAATTAAATATTCGGTTTAAGGGCGATTTGAACGGGAAAAAATTTGCCATTTGGGGGCTCGCTTTTAAACCCAAAACCGACGATATGCGTGAAGCTCCTTCGCTTGTAGTAATCGAACGCTTGTTGGCTGCAGGTGCCTCAGTAGTTGCTTACGACCCGGTAGCCATGGAAGAAGCACACCGGATTTTAGGTAATTCAATACAATATGCCAAAGACGAATACGATGCACTGATTGATTCAGAGGCCCTGATTCTTATGACTGAATGGCCCGAGTTCCGGTTACCTAATTTTAGGGTGATGGCAAAACTGTTGAAAAATAAAATAATTTTTGATGGAAGAAATATATACGATCCAGAAGAAATGACAGAATTATCGTTCGAATATTATGCGATCGGACGTAGATCAAATTAAAGAAAAATTTTATGACAAGAATATTAGTAACAGGAGGAGCCGGTTTTGTTGGCTCCCATCTTTGCCAAAGATTGCTGGACGAAGGAAACGAAGTGGTTTGCCTGGATAATTACTTCACCGGGAAAAAGCGAAAGATTGTTCATCTGCTTGATAATCAGTACTTTGAAGTGGTAAGACATGACGTAACCCATCCCTATTACATCGAAGTAGATGAAATTTATAACTTAGCTTGTCCTGCCTCGCCCATACACTACCAGTACAATCCTATCAAAACCATTAAAACATCGGTGATGGGCGCGGTAAATATGCTGGGACTGGCAAAACGTGTAAAAGCAAAAATTCTACAGGCATCCACCAGCGAAGTTTATGGCGACCCCGATATCCACCCGCAACCCGAATCGTATTGGGGAAATGTAAATCCCATCGGAATCCGTTCGTGTTACGACGAAGGGAAACGATGCGCCGAATCGCTGTTTGTAAACTATCATCAACAAAACAAAGTACGTATCAAAATTATCCGGATATTTAATACTTATGGCCCTAAAATGGAACCAGACGATGGTAGGGTTGTTTCGAATTTTATTATGCAGGCATTACAGGGAAAAGACATCACTATTTTTGGCGATGGAACCCAAACCCGCAGTTTTCAATATGTTAGCGATCTGGTAGACGGAATGATCAGAATGATGAATACGGGCGAAGATTTTACAGGGCCTGTTAATATTGGCAATCCGGGAGAATTTACCATGATCGGACTTGCCAACGAGATACTTGATATCACGGGGTCAAAATCTAAATTGATTCACCTGCCACTTCCACCGGACGACCCAACCCAACGTAAACCCGACATTACGCTTGCCAGGGAAAAACTAAATGGATGGGAGCCAAAAGTTCCTTTAAGAGAAGGCCTTACAAAAACTATCGCTTATTTCGATAATATGTTAAAAGAAAATCAAAAATAACATCTATACTACCAATAAATACTTTGATTGAACTGGAGGTTAATTGAACCCGTATTAATTCTTTTTGAGAAATTTGAGTGTGCGCTGAATTCCTGAATCATTGTAATAACGCAGAATATAAATTCCACATCTGTCGCAAGAATTTGTGATATCCAATAATACTTTTGTCGAAATATTGTAAACAAATTCTTTTTGCATCATTTTAACGCCGTTTAGGTTGTAGACCTCAATCGTAAAATTATGGCTTAAATCCTTTGGGACAGATAAACACAATTGGTTTGTTACAAGATCCTGGTTAATAGAAATATTATTGTTACTATTCCTTCCAAAATCTTCAGGTGTTTTATTTTCAAGTCCCGGAATCAGACCACTCTTTACTGTAACGGTTTCGTCAACAAGATTACCATAAAGGACGAATTCGTTGACTGAAACATCAATGTTGTTTGCAGTTAATTTAACATAGCGTGTTACTGTGCTTATTTCAGTTTGTTCCCACTCATTGCTCCGTTCAGATTCAAGGGTTATCAACTTGTCCCAATTGCCAGGGCCTCCAACCGAAACTTCTAAGCCATTAGTAACACCAAGGTTATGCAGTGCAATCCCTGTCAGCGAATAAATCTGCCCCAAATCAATATAAATACTGCCCTGATCATGATTTTTCGGATTCCATGCATCACTGATTGGATGCCAAACAAAATCAGGCGTATACGATTGTTCATCAACCAAAACATCTGCGGCATCACAAATCTCTGCACTTATTTCATCCACAAACATCGAAGTTTGTAACACAATTTGATGGTGATTAGCGAACATATTATTTAATCCGGTACTTTGAGGCTTTGTGTAGTTTGCAGACAATTGTACTGCCGGAAGCCATATTAAAAGCAGGAAGAAAGCTATGCCAACTCCTGGTTTTGTTGACTTTAAATTCGTTACTTTAACCCTTGTTTTCATTTTCCCTGTTGTGTTAGTTATGAACTCCCTTTGAACATGTAAACACTATCACAATGTACGACTATCGACACACACGTAACCACAGAGATCAGCTGAATTCCAACAGCTTAATCACTCATTTGACGTAGAGAATAATTTACGAAGGCCATTTCAAAAAGATGATCGCAGATAGGGGAAAAGGAAGCTTGCCCAGCATTTAAAACCTTGCCGCTAAGTAATCTTGGAAAGAGAATGTTGTTTGGTAGAATTTAATTCGTCCGCTTTTCTATAAAAATATCGTCCGCTTTTCGCGGTTGCTCAACAAGCAAGCTTCCATTATTTTTAGCACCTCCAGAGTCTCTTCAGGTTTTACCAGTAATTTTGCTTTGTTTCGGATAACATCATAAACATTGTCGTAAAAAACAGAATAATTACCGTTTATCGATTCCACCAGTTCTTCTACCTCTTCCCCATTCTCTTCGTAAACCAGCGTTCCCCAAAAGTCAGGATCTTCAGCGCCCCAATCGCCTCCGATTGGCAGATTTCCAGCTTTCAACATCGCCTCTTGCGGGTCGGTGCCATATTTTTGAAAGGTTCCGTATTCGCCGTGGATTGTATACCTTGGGCCGGGATCTTTTACCAGGTAGGAGCATTTCAACAAAGCCGCAAATCCTTTATATTGTAATCGAATATCGTAATAATCGCTCACCGTTCCACCAGTTCGAACAATCTGCAAATGAGCTGTTACTGAATCTGGCTTGCCAAATAGAACATAAGCCTGGTCGATCATGTGTGATCCAAGGTTATACAAAACGCCCATATATTCATCACCTTCCTCTTTCCATGTATTTGGGGCTATGTAAGTACGGTACCGATCGAAATGCGATTCAAATTCAACCAATCGTCCAAACTTTGCTTCTTCTACCACTTTTTTCACGGTACGGAAGTCGGCATCCCAGCGTCGGTTCTGAAAAACGGTTAATACCACACCCCTTTCGCGCGCCAGTTTGATCAGCTTTTCAGCATCATCACTTCTTTGGGTTACCGGCTTTTCAACAACCACGTGCTTCCCGGCTTCCAACGCAGCACGGGTCATTTCGTAATGCAGCACATCAGGAGTGTTAACCACCACCAATTCTACTTCCTGATCATCTAAAAGTGTTTGAAAATCTCTTACGATAGTAGCTTCCGGAAATAGATCTTTCGATTCTTCGCGGCTTCTTTCCAATACCGAAACCACTTTGAACCCCTTGTTAACTTTTAGCAAAGGTCCGTGAAATACCTTCGATGACATGCCAAATGAAGCCAAAGCTGTTTTTATCGGAGTACCCATCTTAAATCATTTTGATTTGATTTTTTAAAAGTAGCGAATTTACTGCAAGGAACTAAAACTTGTTGCAAAACATATTTGAAACGAGCTATTGTAAAACACATTATGTTTTATCGGTCAAGAATTGATTGTAACTTCGGGAGACATAAACCTATTGCATACCATTACATCATGGAAAAATTTATTAATAGTTATCTGAACAGCTACAAATGCATGAACCTTGAAACCGGCGATTTTCCGGGTCCTTTTATTACGATTTCACGCCAGGCAGGTTGTTCGGCTCAACGCATTGCCATTAAACTTTCGAAAATCCTCACGGGATACAGTTACATGTCGGAAACAAAAACCGATGCTGAATGGAAATATGTCGACAAGGATTATTTTACAGAAGTTGTTAATGAGATGATCGACGAGGTAAAAAACGGCGAGTTCAGTGATGCCGACGAAGCCATACGTTCGTTAAAACAGGTAGAACGGGCTTTTTCGGATGAATCGATCTACGAAATTTCGGACGAACAACTGATTAAAACACTGAAGGGGGTTATTTGCCGATTGGCCAACCAGGGACGCACCATTATTGTTGGACGCTCTGCCGGCGTAATCCTGAAAGATGTTCCGAACAAACTGAACATCAGACTTGAAGCCCCTGCCGACTGGCGAATACATCGGGTAATGCAACTGCGCGACCTTTCATGGTCGGAGGCAGAAGGCTACATAAAAAGCACGGATACAAAACGCGATACGTTTATCGAAAAAATAATTGGAAGAAAAGCGGAGAATAACGACTTTGACGTAATATTCAATTACGCATCGATGGCCGACGACTATATCGTAGATGCAGTGATTAATATTCTGAAAAATAAAAAAATTATTGCTTCTCCCAATGATGACTGATCAAAAATTGATTATACAACCACCTTGATTTAATATCGTTATCTTTTTGTACATTTGAAAATACATCTCCACGATTGGAGAAAATAACTTAAATCTTACCTTACAAAGGCCTTCTTTACGAAGGTCTTTTATTTTCAATCGCGATAAATTCCAAAAATCAACCTTAGCATAGTGTAAATCTGATAAATAGTACTTAATTTGCATTCAGAAATACGACTGTTATTCACTTTCTTATCCATTGTGATTTTCTGTTTTATTTTCTAATCGTTCTTCTTTACATGAATAAGTAAAGGTGTTTGTAAAGCACCGAATTTTTAAAATTTAATTTTATTTTTCAAATTTTTATGAAGTTATTTGTTGCAAGGTTAAGCTCTTCACTTACTGAAGACAACCTACTCGAACTCTTCTCTGCTTTCGGAGAAGTAATCTCAGCCAAAGTAATTATTGACAGAGAAACCGGAAATTCTAAAGGTTTTGGCTTTGTTGAAATGCCAAACGATGAAGAAGCAAATGCGGCTATTGCTGCATTAAATGAATCAGAACTGGATGGAAAGAACATTGTAGTGAAAGAAGCTAATCCTCAGGAGGAGCGTCCAAGACGTGATTTTAACCGCGGTGGCGGCGGTGGTGGCTTCAACCGCGGTGGCGGCGGTGGTGGCGACCGTCGTGGTGGCGGTGGTTACGGAGGAGGCCGTAGCAACGACCGTCGTGGTGGCGGTGGTTACGGAGGAGGCCGTAGCAACGACCGTCGTGGT
>WOYV01000113.1:0-2796 GCA_011620585.1 Draconibacterium sp. | reverse complement strand
CGACCGTCGTGGTGGCGGTGGTTACGGAGGAGGCCGTAGCAACGACCGTCGTGGTGGCGGTGGTGGCGGTTTCGACCGTGGCCGCGAAGACAGATGGTAAAAACGTTCTTACGATAGTAGAGAAAGGTGCCCGTTTCCGGGTACCTTTTTTTTATTAAGTTGAAGGCATGATTGCTTGTATTGGAAAAATTGGCCGTTTTGGTTTATCGGAAGTTCCTCCCAAGAAGTACCCTTACCGACAGGAACCGTGAGCGGGACAGTGCGCTCTTTGAATCGATGTATGTTAGTTTAGTAAAACGTTACTCAACATTTTTGTCGTCCAGCCAAACAATAGGACTTAATAACAAAGAGCTTTTCATTGGTGATTCTACCACGATCCAGCTTTTTAGCAGCCTGATATTTAAAGTCGCGTTGGGCGTGACCCCAAAGGGCTTTGCCTTTTGTAGTGCTCAAATCAAAAATTGCCAGCCAATTTCAGACAAAGGCTGAGGTACGAATTGCAAATCCTCCCCCCGCTGGCGCGGTTTTGCAAAACCGTGTGTCTTGCCCCACAAGGGCAAATAATTTTTTGCTTTTTCAAAGCAAGACACAGGTCGTAGACCTGCGCCAGCGGGGGAGATTAGTTGATAAATAAATTATCTGATAACAGAAATTTTTCTTGAGAACTCTTTTTTATTGAACTTAATTTTACAGATGTAAATTCCGTTCTCAACCGGAATGTTCGATTCATTGCTCAGATCCCAGATAAAACTTTGTTTTCCGGAATTTAAGACATTGTTTTGAAACGATTTTAATTTTCTTCCTAAAAGATCATAGAATGCGACTTCAAGAAAACCGCTTTCGCGAGCAAAGTACCTCACAATTAGTTTGTCATTTACCGGATTTGGAAAAATATCCACTTCATTGTTAATCGCAATTAACCGGCTGCTAACCAAAGGTGAATCGCCTCTTACTAATTTGATATTATCAAACCAGAATTCTATACCTGTTAAGGGAGCACGCTCAGCCACAATTTGAAATTTATCCACAGCTTTCCAATCGAATTCTTTCTGCGAATCGAACCATGAACCATCCCAGGAACCTGCATCAGTGAAACTTTTTAAAGGAATGGTCACGTTGTGCCATTGTCCATCGAACGGAGCATTTGTGGTTGAATAAACTGTGTAATCCATTCTCCAAGGGTGGTCGGTAGGATCCGTTGTTTTTGTATCTATGAATCTGAGTACAATTGAAGCATCTTTGGAAAATCCTTTTAACCAGAGACTAATGTATGAATTTGCATTTCTCAGCATGGAAATGTCTTTATTAAATGTAAAGTCAAAATCAAGAGCGCCGTACTGGGGTGTTTCAGTCAAGTAAATACAATTATTGCCTTCATAAGGATTTGGAGCAATCAAATCGGCGATTCCTCCACCAGGTACACCACCATATTTTAAACCTTCTCCCATAAAATCTGTGTAAATATCAAAGCCGGTTGTATCGGGCGTCATTACAAATTCTTTGTATGGAGGAAGTGTAAACCCCATTCCTTCTGCCATCGGACGGTTAAGATCGTATTCAAAAGTTTCGTTCGAACCCTTGTTAAACAATCCAAATCCTCCCTGGTAATCCCACATGGTCCATGGAACATTTTTTTCAGTCAGATATCCAGTAACAGCTTTGTACCATTCAACCCGATCATTTGCCGGACTTTTTTCCATATAAACTCCAAGTTCGCCGCAAAATATTTTAACGTTATACTTTTTTGAATAATTAATGGACTGATCAATAGTGCTTTTCAGTTTAGCGACAGTTCCATCTGTTCTGTATGCAGAAGTAAGGCTGCTTTCCACCCAGGTTCCTTTTAATGAAGCAGGACAAGCTGGCATTCCGGTGGAATTGTATGGAAATGGCACACCACTCAAATCACCAAGCGATGGAGTTGGCCATGTAGCAGCCTGGTGGGTAAACAAAAAAGGATCGTAAAAGTGAAAGGAATAAATCAGGTTGGAATCATTTAACGGAGTAAGTTTCGTAAGACCCGAAATTCCTCCCCAGTCAGCTCCCGTAACAATTACCGTGTGGATCGTGTCAATTGTGCGAATAGTGTCAAGTACTTCTTTTTGAATCCGGTACCAGTCGGTAGCTGCAAATGTATTGGGTTCATTCAGTATTTCATAAATAACCGAGTTTGGAGAATCTTTAAAATGGCGTGCAATCTGAGGCCAGATTTTCATTAACGGAACTTCAACGGTTTTTGCATTGGCACCGTCAATGGTGTGGTTATCGATTATCAGTTTCAACCCCGATTCGTCTGTCCACGAAATTACCTGGTCGAGGTATTGAAAAAGCAAGGTATCTACTTTATAATCAGGATTTCCTGTGGTCATAAGATGCAGGTTAATGGGTAACCGGATCACATCGCATCCCAGGCTTTTTATATTTTCAATGTCTTTTTTGGTGAATTTGTAAAACGGAATCGAACGGGCGCTCCCACCGCTGAACCACCCGGTAATATTGACTCCTTTATTAAATGTATTTTGGGTTGTGCCCCGAAATGAAATTCCGGAAAAAATAATTATTACAATAAAAATTAAAAGTTTTTTCATTACAGGTCAGGTTTTTGGTTTTTATAAAATTCTTTTTAATGAAACGATTAACATTCCTGAATCCAATTTTTCTTTTTAATAAATACAGGATTCGACTTGTGAATATTAATTTCATTAAATTTAGTCCGACAAAAATATAATTTTTATTTTTATCAATACTTCGTTAAAAAATTAAGCGGCAATAGTGCCATAATATATGAGTTCATTG